>NZ_JACSJV010000001.1:336949-673899 GCF_018617245.1 Exiguobacterium sp. s121 | reverse complement strand
CCACTATGCGGAGGTCAAACAAACACTAGGCTTTGAATTAGCAGATGAATGGAATGCCGTAACGATCGGCACGCTCCAACCTTACGTTCCTGATGATGCCTTATTAGCTGTCATTCATGAAGATTTATATTGCATCGTGATTCCTAGTTATTGGACCGATGAGAGAGTCCGGCGTTTCGGTGAAAAGTTGACCACCTTGTCCGAACGCGCTTACAGCATCAGTGAGTATGAAATCTTCCCACACGTTTCCGTCGGTGTCTGTCGCTCCCCACATGACGGGATGACAGCGAACGAACTGATTGCCCATACCGTTCAGGTGACAAATCACGCTTACACACAGGGACATTCCAATCTGGCGTTCTATTCATCGAGCGTTGACTTGCCATCCTTGCGTCGCTATACGTTGATCAATGATTTACGCACCGCCATCAAAAATAGGGAGCTGTTTGTTGTCTATCAACCGAAAGTCCATGCGTGGACCGGTGAAATTGTTGGCGCTGAGGCACTGATGCGCTGGACACATCCAACTTGGGGACCTATCTCGCCTGCTGAATTTATTCCGTTGATTGAGCACAACCAACAGATTGTGGAATTGACGGACTTTTTAATCGAGGAAGTCTGTCGATTTATGAATCACCTACCGACATGCATCCCGATTTCAATAAACATCCCGGCTTCCTATTTCTATCTAGATAACTACATGCAACAACTTCAACAATCCTATACGAGACACAACATCCTACCTCATTATTTAGAAATCGAAATTCCAGAATCGACGCTATTGGAGAACCGAGATCGAATGAAGTCCGTGTTTGAGACATTGAATGCATTCGGCATCACCGTGTCATTTGACGACTTCGGTACCGGTTATTCTTCACTCGCGTACGTACAGGATTATAATATCCAAATCATGAAGATCGACCGAATTTTCGCACACGGCATCCATCAAAATGTGAAATCACAAGCCATCGTCCGTAGCTTGATGTATATCGCAAAAGAATTTGGCATGGATATCGTCGTCGAAGGTGTAGAATGTTTCCGTGATTTGAATTGGTTGCGGGACCATGGTGTCCAAACGATCCAAGGTTATCTCTTCAGTCCACCGGTCGAGAGCGAGCAGATGATTCGTCTCCTTGATCAAACGTATTTGCCTCCGACGGAAGTGAGTTCACTCGAGGGCCATACGATGCTGATTCCCGTTCAAATGATTTTTTCTCGCATCCAATCGTTCACGTCCGATTTGGGTCGAGCACCTGCTCTAGTGTCAATGGAAGATCGTAAGTCGTTCAAATTATATACGACCTTGTTTTTACCGCCGAACGATTTTTTACAGTTCTCCATTCTGATGAAATCGCAGGACCAACCGATTCCTGTCAACATCATCGGAACTCCCGACTTCGAGGATGGGATTTACACATATGAATTAGAGCCAATTGAACAGAGTTTACTAGAGGACGCTACTGAGCACGCCTTCCATCTCACTCCGGAGCAAGCTAAAAATACGTTACATCTCCATCATTTCCTCTAAAAAAGAACGCATCGATGGATGCGTTCTTTTTTCTATTCGATGGGCATCCAAATCTCAATGATGTCGTCCGCTCCACCTTGCCCGTGAATATAGCGCTCGAAGTCGACCGCGTCTCGTAGCGTCACGTCTGGAACGTTTACTAGCTGCTCATACGTAGACGGAATCATCGGGATGCCTCCCTCCACCGTCGCGACGATATAGTTCCCTTTCGTCAGTTCGACACTTCGCGCACTTTCTCCCGACACCGGCTTCGTCATCCCCGCGACATAACCGTTCTCCTGCGGGAGACAGACCCCGTACGACTCGTCTGTCGTCAATTCTGGTTGAAGCTTGGCCCACATGTTCGGGATCTCCTCTAACGTACCACCATATCCATAGACGGAAATGGCTTCATTCAACATCTCATATCGAATCTTCATGTCGTTCCCTCCTGATTGCATCAATCGAATCTGCCTCTCGATTCGATGAAGTCGTTCGATTTCTGCCTGGACTTCATCCAATCGTGTTTCTAGTAATGTATCAACCGGTAGACCCGATTGAATTTGTTCTAGACGGAGTCCAATTTGACGTAATCGTTTGATTTCACTTAACCGTCGAATCTCTTCCATCCCGTACATTCGATACTGATTCTCGGTCCGCGTCGGGCGGACCAATCCGCGCGCTTCATAAAATTTGATCGCCTTGACCGACAATCCGGTCACATGGGCGACTCTTCCGATTGGAATCACGGTTTCCCCACCTCCTACTTTCACTGTACAGTCGCCCCTTAGAGGCAGGTCAATCATTAGTTTTCAGGGACCCGGACACCGAAGACGTATCGGCTATCTCCTTGCGACCACTCTCCGCCGACTTCATAGAGATAGATGCCCGGCTCATCCGGAACGACGAGTTCGGAAGAGACGAGTTCTCCATCCTCGATTCGATTGAAACTCGATGTCATCGGTTCTGCATGATAGACGACATCGATCCGGTCTCCCGGTTTGACAGTGATCAGTTGAAGATCGTCCGCTTCCGGTAGTCCGTAATCGGCGCATGTCGCTTGATTGCCGGTCTCCCAACAGTACGTCGATTGTTCCACTTCTGCCGATACCGAACCAACCCGAATCGTTGGAAGCGGCGGCTTGACACTGTCCTCTCCATCCCCAAATAAGGTCATGGCGAAATAAACGATTCCCGCCCCGACAAGTACAAACAGTAAGATCATCCACACACGTCGATTTCGTTTCACGGTCTCATCTCCTTTCTTCACTAGTTCCCTGTCACGAGATAAAATCCCTACTCTAACAAAAAAAGACCCACTTTCGTGAGTCTTGTGCGTCATTTCGGGCGACGCAGTCCTTTCATCATATAACCGCCTTTGAAGTCGATTGGGTCAAATGCGACGAGGAACGCTTTCGGTTCATGCTTCTCGACGAGTTCACGCAGTTCTTTCATCCGGGTACGGGCCGCCAATACGTCAAGACGGTAACGGACCCCGTCACGTCCTTGCCCTTGATAATGCGTAACTCCATATCCGTTGTCACGCATCTGTTGGATGAGTTCCGCTGGATATTCTTTCGTATGGACTTGAATCATGTTGTAACCGATGGCGAGTTTTCGTTCGACGAAACCGCCAAGTAAGATTCCGAGCCCGAAGCCGACCGCATACACGATCATACCGACCGTCGTCAGATCCTGGAACACGATGCCGAGCGCAAAAATATAGATTAGCGTTTCTAACGTTCCGAATAGACCGGCGATGACGGTCTTCCCTTTCACGAGCATGATCGTCCGGAGCGTTAACACCGGAACGTAGATTAGTTGTAGTAGTAGGATGAGTAAGATTTGACCCATTTGATCGACCTCCGTTCCAATTCATTATCACCACTATTCCAAATTTCTGAAAGAGATGCAACTAAAAAAGGCTGACCGGAGTCAACCTTTCACTTAGTTATCTAGATTCTTTACGCTCGTGAGCAACTCGTAGTCTTTACGAATGACTTCGTAGATTGCGTTCTTGTCCCCGTTCAACAACTCTTCCGCACGAAGCTGGTTCAAGAAGAGGCTTGTAGCGAACGTGACGAGTGCACTTTTCGGAATTCCGATTTCTTTAGCACGCTCTGTGATGACTTGGTCGAGCTTAGCGTCAATCGTGAGCGATAATCTTTTCTTTTCATTCGACATAATGATGAAGCTCCTTTTACTCGCTTTTCATAAAACCTATACACAATTGCTTATTATATAGGAAGAATGGTTTTGGCGCAACCGCATCACGAGGATGCGATCTCATCGCCGCTGCGCACGCGCTCGGCAATCTGGTCAATTTTACGAAGTCTATGGTTGATTCCTGATTTCGAGATCGGACCGGACTCGAGCATCTCCCCGAGCTCCTGTAACGAGACGTCTTGATGCGTGACGCGCAGTTCGGCGATTTCCCGCAATTTTTTCGGTAAGACGTCGAGTCCGACCGTCCGTTCCAAGAACTTGATGTTCTCGACTTGGCGCAATGCCGCACCGACCGTCTTGTTCAAGTTGGCCGTCTCACAGTTGACGAGACGGTTGACGGAGTTTCGCATATCTTTGATGATTCGTGCGTCTTCGAACTCCAACATACCCCGGGTCGCCCCGATCAACTTGAGGAAGTCCGAAATCTTTTCACTTTCTTTCATATACAGGATATGCCCTTTTTTCCGTTCGAGCGTCTTCGCATTCAACTCAAACCGGTTCGCCAAATCACGTAGTGCCTGGTTATGGTTTTCGTACAAGCTATAGATTTCGAGGTGGTACGAGGACGTTTTCGGATGGTTGATTGACCCGCCTGCGAGGAAGGCGCCACGCAAGTAAGCGCGCGCTAAGTTCTCGTCCCCCGTCATATCCGAGTTCAGTGTCCGAATCATCTCGTAATTCTCTCCGAGGATCTCAAGATCCCGAAGCATCGTTTCCGCATGCTGTGACACTCGGACGATGTAGACGTTGTTCTTTTTCAAACGCATTTTCTTCCGTACGAACAAGTCTAACGGATGGTCGTAAAGGCGTTTCATCAACGAGTAAATCCGCCGGGCGATCGAGGCGTTCTCCGTCGAGACATCTAAGGTCATACCTCGTCCAAGGGCGAGCGAGATGACCCCGTTCATCCGAACGAGTGCCGACAGTTCCGCTTTCGCTTCCGTGTCGGTCACTTCGAGTTGTGTCAATTCTTTCTTCACATCTGAGGCAAAGCTCATCGAGTCCCCCTCCTTTCTATCTTTCCAACAATCTTTATTTCAGTTCCAATTCTTGAAATGAGCGCGGCTTCTTGATGCGGAGTACCCGCTGCATGACGAGTCCGGCGATTGCGTCGGAATCATGACGGATATACTCCCGATTATAGTCGACGATGTCCCCAGCGAGAACGTTCGTGCCATAGTTCCGGAGCTTCTTCCGATCGAAACGGACCTCTTCCGATCCATCCTCACGGTAACGCTCCAAATACTCTTCTTCAATCGGTTCGTTGTTGACGACAATCGTGTCAATCGATGCCTTCCCAAGGTACGACTCGATGACTTTCAAGTGTTTCATCGCGTCATAGCCTTTCGTCTCACCTGGTTGCGTCATCACGTTACAAATATAGACGACCGGGACTTTCGATCGGATGATGGCTTCCCGTACAGCTGGGATAAGCAAGTTCGGGATGATACTCGTATAGAGACTCCCTGGACCGAGCACGATGACATCTGCCTCTTCAATCGCCTCGACGACGCCCGGGGCCGGTTCAATGCCTTCTTCGAGTAAAAACATCCGTTTGATCGGTTGCTCATGAAGGGGGATCTTGGATTCCCCTTGGACGATGGTGCCGTCCTCAAACTCGGCTGCGAGGGTCATGAGCGTCTCAGTCACCGGCAATACTTTTCCTTGTGCGTTCAAGAGCTGCGACATGACATCGATCGCTTTGACAAACGAGCCTTCGCAGATGTGGGTCGCCGCCGTGAGCATCAAGTTTCCAAGGGAATGCCCTTCTAAACCAAATCCCGTATCGAAGCGGTATTGTAAAATCTTATCCATTAACGGTTCGACTTCCGACAATGCCAAGATGACATTACGGATATCGCCCGGAGGCAACATATGAAACTCGTCACGAAGACGTCCCGAGCTCCCCCCGTCGTCCCCGACCGTGACGATTGCCGTGATATCGAGTGGATAATGTTTCAACCCACGAACGAGAGTGGACAATCCTGTCCCTCCCCCGATAGCGACTACTTTCCGATCTCGTCTCATGTCACTTCTCCTTCGTCGCGTGAGCGAGGTCTCGGTGGACCGTCTTCACGTTATAACGTTCAGCAAAGTGCTCCGACACTTTCTCAGCGAAGGTAATCGACCGATGCTTCCCACCGGTGCAACCGAATGCCACGACGACTTGCGTCTTGCCTTCCCGTTTATATTGCGGGAGAAGGAACTCGAGCATGTCGATCAACTTTTTATAAAATGCTCGTGCCTCCGGATGAGACATGACGTATTCCTGTACTTCTGTCGTCTGACCCGTGAGTGGACGGAGCTCAGGGATATAGAATGGGTTCGTGATGAAGCGAACGTCGAACAACAAGTCGATATCGAGCGGAACCCCATGTTTGAAACCGAACGACATGAAGTTGACTGTGAACGGGATCCGTTCTTCATTGAATTGTTGGAGGATGCGGTCCTTCAACATCTGAGGCTTCAATTCGCTCGTATCATACAGCGTGTGAGCCCGATCACGGAAACCTTCTAACAGTTCGCGCTCCATCTTGATGCCGACAAGTGGCGCATCTTCCGGTGCGAGCGGATGGGACCGTCGCGTCTCTTTATAACGGCGAACGAGCACGTCGTCCCGCGTCTCTAAATACAACAGGTGCGGATGCACATTCTTTTTTTCCAAATCGTCGATGACGATGAATAAGCTATCGATAAAGTCTCGTGTCCGTGTATCGATGGCGACCGCGATTTTCGGTCGGACCGAGCTGATGACATCAATCAATTGTGGCAAGAGCACCGGTGGCAAGTTGTCGACACAAAAATAGCCGAGGTCCTCGAAACTATTCATGGCGACCGACTTCCCAGCCCCGCTCATCCCACTGATGATGATCAATTCTTCTAATCCTTTAAAGTCTTCCATCTCGCTGACGCCCCCTTAAAATTGACAACCTAGCCGTGTGTGTAGCTCTCTCCATCTAGTATAACGAACGTCCGAAAAAAAGAGAAGGACCGCGGTTCCCCGCAGTCCTACCTTCTTGAATCATGCGTTTTGTTCTTGCAACGATTCGAGGAGCCCCTCGATGAAGTGTTGAGCATTCTGAGCGGCAATCGACCCGTCGTTCGTCGCTGTGACGACTTGACGGAGCGTTTTCTCACGGACGTCACCGGCCGCGAAAATCCCTGGGATATTCGTTTCCATCGCCTCGTTCGTGACGATGTAACCTTGTTCGTTCGTGATGCCGAGGTCTTGAACGAATCCTGTAATCGGGTTCATCCCGATATAGATGAAGACGCCGTCAATCTCGTGGTCTGTCTCTGTCCCGTCAACTGTGCTGACGAGACGAGCTCCACCGACTTTCCCGTCTTTCTCTGTGATTTCTTTCAATGTGTGGTTCCAAATGAAATCGATTTTCTCATTGTCGAACGCACGTTTTTGAAGAATCTTCTGAGCGCGAAGCTCATCGCGACGGTGAACGATCGTCACCTTGTTCGCAAAGCGTGTCAAGAAGACACCTTCTTCAACAGCCGAGTCGCCACCGCCGATGACGAACAAATCTTTCCCTTTGAAGAACGCTCCGTCACATACCGCACAGTACGATACGCCACGGCCACCGAGTTCTTCTTCTCCCGGTACGCCGATTTTCTTATACTGAGCACCAGAGGCGAGGATGATTGCACGTGCTTTATAGTCACGGTTGTGCGCATGCACGATTTTATATTGTGTTTCATCCGAGATGCTTTGCACGTCCCCATATGCATACTCCGCACCGAACGCTTTCGAATGGTCGAACATTTTTTGAGACAAGTCAGGACCAAGGATGCTGTCATAGCCCGGATAGTTCTCGATGTCTTCCGTGTTGGCCATCTGACCACCTGGAATCCCACGTTCAATCATAAGTGTTGAAAGGTTCGCACGTGAAGCATATAGCGCAGCGGTCATTCCGGCAGGACCGGCACCGATGATAATGACGTCATAAATTTTTTCTTCTGTCATGTTGATTCCACCTCTGCAAGAAATTGATTGCCTTTAGTATAAGAAACCTGTAAGGGTATCGTCTATCTTTATGCTTGTTCGAGTGTCCGTTTGAACGAACGGACCGTCTCTGTCAACGTGTCGACCGAGAGATGGAAGGCGTTCGCACAATTTTCGAGAATCAATGCGTCCCGTTTCGTATAAAACATCCAGACGAGCGCAGCGGCCGATGCCGTTACGTCCATGAATGATTCATCAGACAACAGAAGCGTCGCGAAACGTTCATAGAAGTCACCCTCTAGGCTCATCCGTTCCGCTTCTGATACATGTGCTTCAGCCAAGACGAGCGCATCAAACGCACGCTTGATCCGGACGTCTCCTTTGAACGGTTGCTGACAAAGGTCGGCACGACACATCTCTGCGAACGCACGGACCGTCCCGTTTTCCGTCACCGCATTCGTGAGCGCAAGCGCTTCGAACGCTTCGTCATCTTTTAAGTTGGCGATGATTCGGATAATCTCGATTCGAGCCAAGTCGCTCTCTTGACGCAATCCTTGGACGAGCGCCGAACGAAATTCGAGGTTTTCTCGGATGTCGAAGCTTTGTTTCTCTTCAAACTGTTTCATCTCTTCATTGTTCAAGTAGGTGGCTGCCTCTTCAAGTCGTCCTGTCTTATAGGCAGACACGCTGAGCCAATGCCCAAACAATGGGTCCCCACGGAATCCGCGGTCTTTCAATAGACGTAGTTCTTCATATGCACGGTCGTAATGTCCGACAAGCGCGAGTGTCGTCGCTAATTTATAACGTAAGTCAAATTGGAGTGGACGGACACGTGTGAGCGGTGTCGACAACTGCAGGGCCACTTCCGATTGACCCGCTTCATGGAGCAAGAGAATCGTGTTCAAGATTGCATGCAAGTTGCCTGGATTTTGGTCGAGCACGTATTCGAGCGTCCGGAATGCCGCTTGGTCATCACCAAGGTAAAAACTGACGACCGACAGATTGTTGTATGCTGGCCAAAACGATGGATATTGACCGATGAGACGCTCGAGTGTCACCTTTGCCGCAAACAATCGTCCTTTATCGATTTGACGCTGCGCTTCCGTATGCCACGTGATCAATTCGTCTTCTTCCTCGTCCTCTAACTCTTGTTCGAGTTCGATCAGTTCAAGAAGGGATTGCACGGCTTCCCTGAAGTGACCTTTCGTGTCACGGGCGAGATATTCGGATGCATAGTGCGCCGCTTCCTCATATTGAGAGACATAGGCACAGTTGCTTGCTAAGTGATACAGTGCCTCTGTTGCGGTCTCATCGAGCTCTAATACTCGTTTCCACACGTCATTGGCGTGGTAGACCTCCCCTACTTCAAATAACAGTTCTGCGTACTGTTTATGATAGTCGACGCGATGCGTGGCTGCCGCTGTCGCTTCAGCCATGAAAAAAGTCGCTTCATCCAGGCGACCTTCACGTAACGCACGACGACCTCTATAGTAGTGGAGCTCCGCAGCGAGCGGAGATTCTGGTTCGGGTAGCGTCATTACTGCTTCATAGTTCGCTTCCATATTCTAAATCCTCCACATCATCTCTAAATCTTTTTTTAGTTGCAGGGATAAGAATACCGCACTCGAACAGCGAGGGCAACTGAAAAAGTTAAAAAAAATTGCGACTATATTCCCTCTATAATGAATATTTTTTACTAGGTTCAAAAATTGTTTTTGAACGAAAATATGATAGCTTCATTTCTGTACATTTATCCATGAAAAAGCGGAATCTCTTTAAAAAAAAGTGATACCGCTCAAGTATTATTGATTCTGTATGAACAAAATACTCATGAAAACATTTTGCGAAAAATTGTGTCAAATATGTGTCAACGATTGAAGCTTTGAACCGATGACCCGCTCTCCTGGTAAGACGTCACGGTGCACGACCGCGCCCGCGCCGATGACGGCACCGTCCCCGATGGTTACCCCTGGCAGGATGGTAACGTTCGCACCGATCAATACGCCATCACCGATGATGACGTCCCCGATCCGATACTCGTCTACGAGATACTCATGACAGAGGATCGTCGAATTGAATCCGATGACCGTATTGCGACCAATCGTGATACGTTCCGGGAACATGACGTCCGGTGTGACCATGAGAGCAAGGGCACTATATTCTCCGATATTCATCCCGAGGAACGTCTGGTAAAGCCAACGCTTTGCCTTCACCGACGGAAAGTAACGACCGACCAGAACGACCGTCGTGTTTTTGAAGACACGCAGAAAGCGAATCGTCTGATACATTTGCCAAAGCGGATTCGGTCCCTCGATGTGATATCGTGTCGTCTTACGCATGAATACTGACCTCGTCTAGCCACGCCTCGAAATGTTCCATCGAGTCGATGATGACGTCCGGTTCGAGCGATTCGAGGAATGGACGCCCTTTGAGGGCCCAGCCGACAGCGACCGTCTTCGTTCCGGCATTTTTCCCGCTGAAGATATCCGTGTCGTTGTCTCCGACCATGACGGCGCGTTCTGGTGACGAGTCGAGTGCTTGTAGTGCACGCTCGACCGGTTCAGCGTGAGGTTTTTCGTTCTCGACATCATCCGCTGTCACGACGACGTCAAATAAGTGGTCGATATTGAACAATCGAAGACCGCGCTCGACTACCGGACGACCTTTCGACGTGACGATGCCCATCTTGTATCCTTTCGCATGAAGGCGATATAGCCCCTCGATGACTCCTGGATACTCTGCGACGAGTTGGTCATGCATGGCGATGTTGAAGCTCCGATAGAAGGCTTGCATCTCTTTCCATTCCGGCTCGTTGAGTTCACGGAACGACTTTTCGAGCGTCGGTCCGATGAATCGATAAATGTCTTCATCCCGATACGTATGTTCCGGGAAATAATAGTCGAACGTATGGCGGAAACTCGCGATAATGAGTGGGTTCGTATCGAGTAATGTACCGTCTAAATCAAATAAGATCGTATCCATTAATCAAACAATCCTTTCTCTGATGGGTCGTTGTAACGTTTCGCCTTGCGACGAAGAATCATCGTGACGATACCGAAGAGGATCAAGGCGATTGACACCATTTGCGCCGCACGCAAATCTCCGGACATGAGACTGTCCGTACGAAGTCCCTCGATATAGAAGCGACCGATTGAGTACCAGACGAGGTATGACAAGAAGATATACCCACGTCGTGGATTGCCAATCATGCGCCACGCGACGAGAAGGATGACCCCGATGATATTCCATACACTTTCATATAAGAAGGTCGGGATATAATAAGTCCCATCGATGTACATCTGATTGACGATCCAGTCTGGTAGCATGAGCGTATCTTGCAAGAAACTACGCGTCGTCTCGCCACCATGTGCCTCTTGGTTCATAAAGTTTCCCCAACGCCCAATGGCTTGTCCAAGAAGAAGCGATGGCGCCAAGATGTCCGTCACTTTCCAGAACGACATCGACTTTCGCATACAATAGACGATGACGACAAGGAGAGCACCGAAGATGGCTCCATGAATGGCAATCCCACCTTGACGAATGTCGATGATTTGTCCGAGGTTCTCTGAATAATAATCCCATTGGAACGTCACGTAATAAATGCGCGCGAAGACGATGCTGATCGGAATCGACCAGATGACGACATCCACGAGTCGTTCCGAATCATAATTGATACGTTTTGCTTCGTATAAGGCGAGGACGAGACCAAGCATCGCCCCGAAGGCGATAATCATGCCGTACCAATAGATTGGCAAAGAGCCAATCTCAAACGCCACACGATCAAATGTCGGTTCTACCATGCTCACAAGTCTCCTTCAGTATCCTGAATCGCGTTCGCGAGACGTTCTGCGAACTCTTCAGCCGTATTGATTCCCATATTTTGCAGACGATAGTTCATCGCTGCGACCTCGATGATGACTGCCAAGTTTCGACCAGGTCGAACGGGGATGGTCAAGAGCGGAACTTCACTGTCGATGATTTTCATCGTATTGTGGTCGAGTCCGACACGGTCGTATACTTTGCCCGCGTCCCAGTTCTCCAAGTTGACGATGAGACTGATCTTTTTATGCGACCGAACCGCACCCGCACCGAACAACGTCATGACGTCGATGATGCCAATCCCACGAATCTCGAGCAGGTGACGAATGAGCTTCGGTGCTGATCCGACGAGGAGCTGGTCCCCCGTTTGACGAATCTCGACTGAATCATCGGCGACGAGGCGGTGCCCCCGTTTGACGAGTTCAAGTGCCGTCTCAGATTTCCCGACACCACTCTGGCCCTTGATGAGGACACCAACACCGTAAATATCGACGAGCACACCGTGCATCGCCGTCATCGGTGCTAGTTCCATCTCTAGGAAGTTCGTAATTTGTGATTCAATCGATGTCGTCACCGCATTCGTTCGCATGAGAGGAACGTTTGCTGCTTCCGCCTCTTCTTCGATTTCTTTTGGAATATCGAAGCCACGCGTGATTAAAATTCCTGGCGTCTGTTCCGTACACAAGATTTTAGCTCGTTCACGACGCTTCTCTTCCGAGAGGCTCGCATAGAATGTCAACTCCGTCTTCCCAAGCACTTGCAGGCGGTTTTTGGCATAGTGCGTATAATAGCCAGCAAGGACGAGACCCGGTCGACTCAGGTCGGGTGTTGCGACCGGTCGATGAAGTCCTTCCTCTCCCGCAATAACTTGAAGTTTAAAACGCTCAACAACTTGAGCGGTACGTACGATATTTTGCATCAGTATCTGCCCCTTTCACGCTCATTATTGTATCATAGCTCTTTCTAAGACGGGCTAGGGAAGTGATGAAGAACGTGTCAAAAAATTGTTGAAACCATCCTATTACACCGTTCGTATGTAGGGTATAGGCTAACTAGGAGGTGGAATAATGGAAGGTTTATTTGGAATTGTCATCTTATTTGCGCTAGTGATTGGAATTGGGTCCCTCGTTTACATCATCAAATCGTTAATCGATATGTGGAAAGAATATGCCGCGACGAAAAATGAGACGATCTTGCTCTTGTTCATCTTGAACATCATCGGATTCTTCTTGTCCGGAGCGCTCATCTCCATGATTGTCGCCATCATCTTCTATTGGAATCGCTCGAAGTCGATGCGCCTTCTTGGAATCATTCTCTTGATTGCCGGACCGGTCCTCTTCATCGTGTTTGCTATCAGCGCCTTCACTCTGTTTGATACACAGATGATGGATTGGCAACAGATGGAGTACGAAATGAATCTATAATCAAAAAATCCCGAAGGCTGAGCCTTCGGGATTTTCTTATTGTTGATGGAACGGATTGTTCAAATCGCCCGGGTCGACAGGATCGACCGGGTCAGCCGGTTCCACTTTATCTTCATCGAGGAATGTGGATGGCGTATAGACCGAACCGTGCTCCAAATCGATTGTACCGGTACGCGTCCCCGCCTCGACTTCGATACGAGGGGTTTGACCGCGACCCGATAAGAATTCCAGACGACGCTGTGCGACGTCCTTGCGGTCACGGATGATTTCGAGCTCATCAAGCAAGCAATGCAGACCACCGAAATTCGTCTCGAGCTCCCCTTCGACCTCGACGCCGTGTGGTAACACGAGTCGAATGTTCCCGGCGAGTGACGCGAGTTCAAACTTCGCAGGACGAGCTGTCGCCAGTTCCGCGCGGATGTTTCCGTTCCCGGTCTTGAGGGAGGCTTTATCGTACTTCCCACCGACGATGACGGCACCGTTTCCGGTCCGAACGTGAACGAGTTCCGCTTCGACACCTTCGACCTCGACCGTCCCATTACCAGTGTTCAGTAATAGTTCGGATGCATGCACGTCATGGAGCACGACACGCCCGTTTGCGGTTTGCACACGAACGTTCTCGACATCGAGACCATCGGCACGGACTTCACCGTTCAACGTTTGAACAAGAAGATGGTTGAAATGGTGGTGCGGGACGTACAGTTCCACGTGGGCCCGGACGAGTTTATCACGGAGCGAAACGACGAGACGATCACCAATGACAGAGTGCTTAACCGCAGACTGTAACTGTTCGAGCGCCTTATCCGCATCTTGTTGGCGAAGCGGACGACCCGTGACAATCAGTTCACAATCTTCGGCATCAGACGAAACAATCGTCGCCGACGCGTTGAACAGGTCGAGCGAGATATCGCTACCTGTGAACGGGAACGACTTCGAATACGTCACTTCCGGACCAAAGTTCGAGCTGAATGAGAAGTCGCTGTCGCGAAGTTTCGTCACGAGCCCTTCCACTGCAGATGTCAGTTTCGTTGTGAGCGATTCAACCGAATAGGCATCGACCTTTTCTGTATCCTGTCGCTCTTCAAGCGCTTGAACCTGTTCCGGTTCAAGTCGCTCGAGACGTTCGAGTTGCGTCATCGCCTCCTCGATCGTCATCTTGCCTTCCTTCACTTGCTGGAGAATCAGTTCACGCATTTCTTGTTTCACGTTCGTTTTCCCCCTTCAATTTGGTTGCACGTCAATTACCTTCCCGTTTCTCACCATTTCTATACTTATTTCTTTTTTCCTGCTTTCGGTTTCACTCGGGCTGCATCTCGTTCGAGAACCGGCTTCAAATACTTACCGGTATACGAGCCTGACACTTCCGCGACTTCTTCTGGTGTCCCCGTTGCGACGATGAGTCCGCCACCATCTCCACCCTCTGGTCCGAGGTCAATCAAATAATCGGCCGACTTGATGACATCGAGGTTATGCTCGATGACGAGCACCGTGTCCCCGTTCTCGACAAGACGTTGCAACACTTTCAACAAGCGCGCGATGTCGTCGACGTGAAGACCGGTCGTCGGTTCGTCCAGAATATAAATCGTTTTCCCGGTCGACCGTTTATGAAGTTCCGAAGCGAGTTTGACACGCTGGGCTTCCCCACCCGAAAGTTCCGTCGCCGGCTGACCGAGTTTCATATAGCCAAGACCGACGTCATAAATCGTTTGAATCTTCCGCTTGATTTTCGGAATCTTTTCAAAGAATTCGAGTCCTTCCTCAATCGTCATATCAAGGACGTCTGCGATCGTCTTTCCTTTGTACTTCACTTCGAGCGTTTCACGATTATAGCGTTTCCCGTGACAGACCTCACACGGAACGTAGACGTCAGGAAGGAAGTGCATCTCGATTTTGATGATCCCATCCCCACGACATGCTTCACAGCGCCCGCCTTTAACGTTGAAACTGAAACGTCCCTTCTTGTAGCCGCGCATCTTCGCTTCATTCGTCGAGGCGAAGACGTCACGAATATCATCAAAGACACCCGTATACGTGGCCGGGTTCGAACGAGGGGTCCGTCCGATCGGGGATTGGTCGATATCGATGACCTTATCGATATGCTCAAGTCCTTCAATCTTCTTGTGCTTGCCTGGCTTCGCTTTGGCCCGGTTCATATTGTGCGCGAGCGATTTATAGAGAATCTCATTGATGAGGGTCGATTTACCCGATCCCGAGACCCCTGTTACGGCAACGAACATCCCGAGTGGAATGGAAACGTCGACGTCTTTTAGGTTGTTCTCTTCTGCTTTGACGATCTTTAAGAAACGTTCGTCTGGCATCTTCCGTTCAGCCGGAAGTGGGATGAACTTCTTCCCAGCAAGATATTGACCGGTGAGCGAGTTTTTATTTTTCATCAGTTGTTTCGGCGTCCCGGCCGCAATGACCTGTCCGCCATGTTCTCCTGCGCCTGGTCCGATATCGATCAAGTAGTCGGCTTCCATCATCGTGTCCTCGTCATGCTCGACGACGATGAGCGTGTTGCCGATGTCCCGCATCTGTTTGAGGGTCGAAATCAACCGATCGTTATCACGTTGATGAAGACCGATGGATGGTTCGTCAAGGACATATAAAACACCCGTGAGACGAGACCCAATTTGTGTCGCGAGACGAATCCGCTGCGCCTCCCCACCCGAGAGTGTTCCAGCGGCACGAGAGAGCGTCAAGTAGTCGAGACCGACGTTATTCAAAAAACTGAGTCGTTCCCGAATCTCTTGGAGGATGAGACGGGCGATGGCGATCTCTTTCTCGCTCAACTGCTCGTTGAGTCCTTCAAAGAACGCAAGTGCGTTCACGACCGATTTCTCCGTCACTTGCCCGACGTGCTGACCCGTGATCTTGACGGCGAGCGACTCTTCTTTCAAGCGATAGCCGTGACATGTCGGACACGCATGTGTCGCCATGTACATTTCCATCTGCTCACGGATATAGTCGGATGTTGTCTCCCGGTAACGGCGCTCGATGTTACGGAGCACCCCTTCAAAGAAAATGGTATTCGTCCGCACTTGACCGAAGTCGTTCTCGTAGCGGAAGAGGAACGATTCCTCCGAAGATCCGTTCAAGACGAGGTCCTGATCACGTTTTGATAGGCGCTCGAACGGCACGTCCATGTCGATGTTGAAATGCTGGCACATCGCAGACAAAAGTTGTGGATAGTACTGGGAACTTGTCGGTTGCCATGCGGCAATCGCCCCCTCTTTCAACGTCTTCGACGGGTCCGGGATGACGAGTTCTGGGTCGACGTCTAGTTTCGTCCCAAGACCATCACACGTCGGACATGCACCGAATGGCGAGTTGAATGAGAACATCCGAGGTTCGAGTTCGCCGATGGAGAACCCGCAGATCGGACAGGCGTGATGCTCACTGAAGAGAAGCTCGGTGCCATCCATCTTATCGATAATGACACGGCCGTCCGCAAGACGTAATGCCGTCTCGAGTGAGTCGGCGAGGCGCCCTTCGACGTCAGGTCGGACGACGAGGCGGTCGACGACGACTTCAATCGAATGCTTCTTGTTTTTATCGAGCTCAATCTCATCCGTCAATTCAATCGTTTCACCATTGACACGGACACGGACGAATCCCTCTTTCTTTAACGAGTCGAATACTTTCACGTGCGTCCCTTTCCGACCCGACACGATTGGCGCCAAAATCTGGAGTCGTGTCCGCTCCGGCAACTCCATCACCTGGTCGACCATCTGCGAAATCGTTTGACTCGAAATCTCGATGCCGTGGTTCGGACAGACCGGTTTCCCGATTCTTGCAAACAATAGACGAAGGTAATCATAAATCTCGGTCACCGTCCCGACCGTCGAACGCGGGTTACGACTCGTCGTCTTCTGGTCAATTGAGATGGCCGGGCTAAGTCCTTCAATCGTATCGACGTCTGGCTTATCCATCTGTCCAAGGAACTGACGGGCATAGGCGGATAAGCTCTCGACGTACCGACGCTGTCCTTCCGCATAAATCGTATCGAACGCAAGTGACGATTTCCCGGAGCCGGACAAGCCCGTCAAGACGACGAGCTGGTCACGTGGGATATCGATGTCAATATTTTTTAAATTGTTGACGCGTGCCCCTTTGATGACAATCGCATTTTTCTTTTCAGCCATTTAATTCCCTACCTTCAACTCCAAGATTAAGTCACGCAATTCGGCCGCGCGTTCGAACTGGAGATCGCGTGCCGCTTGCTTCATTTCTTCTTCCAACTTGGCAATCGCCGCCTCGCGTTCGGCCGGCTTCATCGTACTGAGCGATTCGAGTGCTTCCTCTTCCGCCTCGACCGTCGCCCGAATGACCCCTCGGACGTCTTTTCGAATCGTCTGCGGGGTGATGCCATGTTCTTCATTATAAGCCTGTTGAATCGACCGACGACGATCCGTCTCTTCGATGGCACGCGCCATCGAATCGGTCATCTTGTCCGCGAACAAGATGACATGTCCGTTCGCGTTACGCGCCGCTCGTCCAATCGTCTGGATGAGCGAACGATCGGAACGAAGGAATCCTTCCTTATCGGCATCGAGAATCGTCACGAGGCTGACCTCTGGAATGTCAAGACCCTCCCGCAACAAGTTGATTCCGACGAGCACGTCATATTTACCGAGACGAAGGTCACGAATGATTTCGATTCGCTCGAGCGTCTTGATTTCGGAGTGCATATAGTTGACCTTGATTCCCGCTTCGCGTAAGTAATCGGATAGGTCCTCTGCCATCTTCTTCGTGAGCGTCGTCACGAGCACGCGCTCGTCGCGCTTGATGCGTTCGCGAATCTGATCCATCAAGTAGTCAATCTGACCTTTGATTGGATGAATCTCGATTGTCGGATCAAGTAACCCGGTCGGACGGATGATTTGCTCAATCATGTTCGGCGTATGTTCGAGTTCGTACGGACCTGGTGTCGCCGAGATGAAAATCGCTTGTGAGACTTTCTTCTCGAACTCATCGAACTTGAGCGGACGGTTATCCTTCGCCGAAGGGAGACGGAAGCCGTGGTCGACGAGCACTTGTTTCCGTGCCTGATCCCCGTTGTACATCCCGCGTACTTGCGGAAGCGTCACGTGCGACTCATCAGCGACGAGTAAAAAATCTTCCGGGAAGTAATCGATTAATGTGTACGGGGTTGAACCTTCAGGCATCAAGTTCAAGTGTCGCGAATAGTTCTCGATTCCTGAACAATACCCCATCTCACGCATCATTTCCAAATCGTAATGCGTTCGTTGCTCGAGTCGTTGCGCTTCTAAGAGCTTCCCTTCTTCGCGGAACTTCACAAGTTGTTCCTCAAGTTCCGCTTCGATGTTGACGATTGCCTTTTGCAATTTTTCGTCGCGTGTGACGAAGTGGGATGCCGGGAAGATGGCGACGTGATCACGGTCTGCGATGATTTCACCCGTCAACGGATCCATCTCACGGATGCGGTCGATCTCGTCTCCGAAGAACTCGATGCGCATGCAGTGTTCGTCACGCGATGCTGGGAAGATCTCGACGACGTCCCCGCGGACACGGAAACGTCCACGCTGGAAATCGATATCGTTTCGTTCATATTGAATGTCGATGAGTTTACGTAACATCTCGTCACGTCCCATCTCTTTCCCGACGCGAAGGCTCAAGACGAGGCTCCGATATTCTTCCGGGTTACCGAGACCATAAATACAGGAGACAGATGCGACGATGATGACGTCATCGCGCTCAAAGAGAGCCGACGTCGCCGAGTGACGCAGCTTATCGATTTCATCATTGATTGAAGCATCCTTCTCAATGAACGTATCCGTCGACGGCACGTACGCTTCCGGTTGATAATAGTCATAGTAACTGACGAAGTACTCGACCGCGTTGTTCGGGAAGAACTCTTTGAACTCCGAGTAGAGCTGACCGGCGAGCGTCTTGTTATGGGCGAGGACGAGTGTCGGCTTCTTTACTTCTTGAATGACGTTCGAGACGGTAAACGTTTTACCCGTACCCGTTGCACCGAGGAGCGTCTGATACCGGTCACCTCGATTTACACCTTCGACAAGCTGTCGAATCGCTTCAGGCTGGTCGCCTCCTGGTTGAAATTCAGATTGTAATGCAAACGGAATCGATTCCATAAGATACTCCTCACCTTCTCATTTCATAAGTGTCTTGATTATACCATAGACACGAACAAATATTCGCTTATTAGCTTGTAGGTTAATTCATTTTATTTCTTTTTTTCATTCAATCCATTGTTCATTTCTTTTTCCTTTACTGTCTCAAAAGAAACATCTTGTTCCATCCAAATCATCACATCAAGATTTCAACAGAATCACTTTTGTGGCATAAAGCATTACACTTTTCAGATTGGACTATGTCCCTAGTAAATTGGAATGCTTGAAATATCCGAAAAAAACATCCACTTCGTGAACGTTTCGCTCTGCTTCTTAACTCTTTTGTGAAGTTTACAGCTGTAAATGTGAACATTTGTAGGAAAAAAGTAGGATTTTTTAAAAACACTGTTTTAAAACGCTTACATTTTGGGCATATAATGAAGTGGTAAGTCAAATTGCATAAGGGAGAAAGGGGAGTATCACATGTCAGCATTTGTCAGTGAAATTATTGGTACGATGCTATTGATTCTGCTCGGTAACGGTGTCGTCGCCGGCGTCGTCCTCCGCCATTCCAAAGCGGAAAACTCTGGCTGGATTGTCATCACAATGGGTTGGGGTCTTGCCGTTATGGTCGGGGTCTACGCAGCCGGAATTTACGGAGGCGCTCACATCAACCCTGCCGTCACGATTGGTCTCGCGACAGCAGGCGAATTCCCATGGGCTGATGTCCCACTTTACATCCTCGCTCAGTTTATTGGAGCCATCATCGGGGCATGTTTGGTTTATGTCCACTACAAGCCGCACTATGATGCGACAGACGATCCTGGTTTAAAACTGGCGACGTTCTCGACAGCTCCAGGTATTCGAAGCACGCCGTACAACTTGATTGGTGAGATTATCGGAACATTCGTCCTTGTCTTTGCATTGTTGTCATTCGGGGCAAACACATTCGCAGACGGACTCAATCCACTCATCGTTGGTTTCTTGATTGTATCGATTGGTCTTTCGCTCGGTGGTACGACGGGATATGCGATCAACCCGGCACGTGACCTTGGGCCACGTATCGCACACGCATTCCTTCCAATTAAAGGAAAAGGATCTTCAGATTGGGGTTATTCATGGATCCCGGTCGTCGGTCCGATTATCGGTGCGATTATTGCCGCACTCATCTACGGTATTCTCGTCCCTTAACACATAATTTTGAAGGAGGAAATCACATATGGCGAAAGAAAAACGTTATATTTTAGCATTGGACCAAGGAACGACAAGTTCACGGGCAATCATCTTTGATCATGATGGAAAAATTGTCACAGTCGCACAGCGCGAATTCAAACAATACTTCCCAAAACCAGGCTGGGTCGAGCACAACGCCAATGAGATTTGGGGTTCTGTCCTCGCCGTTATGGCGGAAGCGTTCGGTTCTGCTGATATCGACCCGAATGAGATTGCCGGAATCGGGATCACGAACCAACGTGAAACAGCTGTCGTTTGGGAAAAGGAAACAGGACGCCCTGTCTATAACGCCGTCGTCTGGCAATCCCGTCAAACCGCCGACATCTGTGAAGAGCTGAAAGCAGCCGGTCATTCCGATATGGTCCGCGACAAAACAGGTCTCCTCATCGATGCCTACTTCTCAGGAACGAAAGTCAAATGGATTCTTGACAACGTCGAGGGTGCACGTGAAAAAGCTGAGAACGGCGAACTCCTCTTCGGGACAATCGACACGTGGCTCATCTGGAAACTCTCTGGTGGAAAAGCACACGTAACCGATTACTCGAACGCATCGCGTACACTCATGTACAACATCTACGAGCAGAAGTGGGATGACGAGTTACTCGAGATCTTGACAGTGCCTAAATCAATGCTTCCTGAAGTCAAACCGTCAAGTGAAGTCTATGCGAACACGATTCCATACCACTTCTTCGGATTCGAAGTCCCGATTGCCGGAGCTGCAGGTGACCAACAGGCCGCCTTGTTCGGACAAACTTGCTTCGAAAAAGGTGAGGCGAAAAACACGTATGGAACAGGTTGTTTCATGCTCATGAACACGGGAGAAGAAGCCGTCAAATCTGATCACGGTCTCTTGACGACAATCGCTTGGGGCTATAACGGGAAAGTAGAATACGCGCTCGAAGGTTCGATCTTCGTCGCCGGTTCGGCGATCCAGTGGCTCCGTGACGGATTGCGGATGTTGAAATCAGCGAAAGACTCGGAACAGTATGCGACACGGATCGAATCAACTGACGGTGTCTACGTCGTTCCTGCCTTCGTCGGTCTCGGTGCACCGTATTGGAACTCTGACGTCCGTGGTGCCATCTTCGGTCTCACGCGTGGGACAGAGAAAGAACAGATGGTCCGGGCGACAATCGAGTCACTCGCTTACCAGACACGTGACGTCCTCACGTCGATGGAGAGTGACTCAGGCATCAACTTGAAGACGCTTCGCGTCGACGGTGGGGCCGTCAGTAACAACTTCCTCATGCAGTTCCAATCGGACATTCTCAACGTCCCGGTCGAGCGTCCTGAAGTGAGTGAAACGACTGCACTCGGTGCCGCCTACTTGGCAGGTCTCGCCGTTGGATTCTGGAAAGACCAAGCCGAAGTCAAAGAACAGTGGAAACTCGACAAGAAGTTCGATCCAAACATGGATGAGTCTCATCGCGAAGCCCTCTACAAAGGATGGCAACACGCTGTCGAAGCCACAATGGCATTCAAGCCTTCAAAACTTGATGTATAAGACGAACGGGCATCCTCACGGGTGCCTTTTTGTATGCAAAAAAGAGTACCCATGACGGATACTCTTACAGTTTACGTAAGCGGACTCTCGGGCTCGTCGGTTCCCCGACGAACAAAATTCCGAGCTCATGTGGATCGGTCTCATACATCGCTCGTTGAACGAATCGGATATCCCCGTTCAGATTCAATACTTCCAGTTTGATGTACGGCTTATGTTGCTGGAGCGCCTCATAAAAACTATGCCCTCCTGTGATGACCGTCCCGTTGACTTTATAGATCGATTCACCCGGGATGAGCTGCATCGTCTCCCCAGGTGAGTTCGGTAACGTGTCGACGATGACCGCCCCACGGTTTCCATTGATGAAAACGGGTGTCGTTCCCCGATTCTCGCGTTTGATCCATTGTAAGCCGAGCTCATAGAGGACGAATATCGTCAATACTACATAGTCGACATATGGAATCTTAAACGCATATGAGAGGGCGAATAAACCGAGAGCGATCAAAGCGAGTACGGCACGATAATTGCTCAATCGTGCGAGAAGCGTTCCTGGTAAGGCGCCGGTCGACAATAAACTGACCCCGATGGGAATCGGAAGAATGATGGGCACCATCGGCCAGTCGAGACCGAACATCGGTGGCACGAAGACGACGAGCGGGAAAAACCAAATCCGTTTGACGACATGCCCTCCGATAAACTGCCCCCGTTTCGACAAGATCAAGGTCGGGGATGTCTCTTTTGGTCCGTTCCAGCGCAAGAGAATCGCTTCCGCAAGGGTGACGAGGCCGAATGTGAGCGCATAGACCGTCCAATCGACCTGAGCGAGTGCTGCTACCCAATCACGAAGCGCCCCATATGCGACAACATCGCGTAACAAGACGACCCCGAACAACACGAGAAGAGGCAGCACCGGATTAAAGAATCGCGGATGCATCGTCAAGACGACGAGCGTATAGAGAATCGTGAACGAGACGGCCCACTCAAACGTGATGGTCGTCTCGAGTAAAATCGTCACGGCCGATGAGAGGACCGCTAACAGAAGACTCGGCCAGATGAAATGTCTCCATTCCGACTTCGGTGAGCGACGTCTCGAACGGAACATGGCCCGTTCTCGCTTGACCCGTGTCAGCGATATGTATGTAAGGGCGACGAGTGTCACCCAAAACAGCGGACTACCTAACAACGTCAATAAAGCCGTAACACCCATTCGTACAACTTCCACGCGGTCCAACCCTTTCTTTCATACAACGTTATTTTGCGGCTTCTTCAAGCGCACGATTCAATTGGGCGTCATTCGCCTCATCTTGAATCGCTTCGAGCAATTTCGCTTCGAGTGCAGAGGCTGTCTCTTCATCGACAGTTCCAGAAGCCTCGAGACCATTGTCTGTCTGGAATGCTTTCACGGCGTTCGCCATCGTGTCCCCGTAATATCCCGGCTGACCGCCTGGCTCATAGCCGATTCCAGTTAAAATTTTATGCAAGTTCGAGACGGCGTCACCGTAATCTCCGACTTGGAGTGACTCTTCTTCTGTCAGGACACGGGTCACGTTGAAGAAGTCCGGTTGCTCCACTTCAATGTCCGGCTCGATGCCCTTCTTGTTAATCCAATTTCCGTCCGGTGTGAGCCATTTGCTCGTCGTCAATTTCAAGTTACTGCCGTCCTCTAAGTCGAACGCCGTCTGGACGACACCTTTTCCGAACGTCTTCGTCCCGATGATGGTCGCGCCTGCTCCTTCTTTCATCGCACCAGTCAAAATCTCAGATGCCGAGGCAGAACCCTCATCCGTCAAGACAAACAGGTCATACGGTTTCGCTTCACGAGCGCGACCGTTTTGTGCATCACGGTCACCGTCCGCATTCTCGATTTGGACGACCGGTTTTGATGTCGGGACGAACCCTTCCGACATCTCGATGACGGCAGGCAAGAGACCTCCCGGATTTCCACGAACATCGATGATCAAGCTATCGATTTCTTCTGACTCGAGTTGCTCGAGTTGTTCGAGGAATTCATCAGCCGTCGGTTCTGAGAATTGGGTGACTTGGAGATACCCAATCTTTTTACCGTCTTTCTCTTTCACTTCAGAGAAGACCGTCTCGATTGGAATCGTGTCACGTATGATCTCGTAGTCCGCCGTCTGACTGCCACGGCGAATCGTCAATGTGACGGTCGTCCCTTTTTCTCCTCGAATCAATTGGACGGCCTCCTGTACATCCATCCCTTCAATCGACTCCCCGTCGACCGCTGTGATGATGTCACCGGGACGAAGTCCAGCCTCTTCGGCCGGAGCGCCTTTGATCGGAGCGACAATTAAGATGTCCTCTCCTTTCTTCTCCAAAGTCGCGCCGATTCCTTCAAAACTCGATTCAATCGAGTCCGTAAATTGTGACGTTTCTTCCGCATCCAAGAAATCCGAATACGGGTCGTTCAGCGCTGCGGTCATCCCGTCGAGCGCACCGGTCAATAAATCGTCTTCTGAGATGTCCTGTAACGAATGTTCTTCAATCAAATCACGTACTTGGTCGACTTTATCCCAGCCTTCCGCATTCGTTTGAATGGGAAGCGATGTGTCTGTAAACGCCATCGTCGCAAGGCCTGCACCGGCCCCAGCCACGAACGTTGTGCCAGCGAGTAGTCCTGCGGTTGAATTTTTCACGGGTTGGTCCCTCATTTCTCTTTGTAAGTCTTTTCATTAGTATAGCAAAAACTAGAGGAAAAGCGGACGCGTTCCACATATTTGGGACGCGTCCGCTTCTGTCAGTATCCAATATACGGGGCCGGGTTAATTGCGTTCGGCTGTCCCGGTGCCCATTTCCCTCGGTGTAACTCAAAATGAAGATGGGGTCCCGTCGACCAGCCGGTATTGCCAAGCGTTCCGACCGTCTGTCCCGCCGCCACTTGTTGACCGGCTCCGACTGTGATCGCATTTAAATGGGCATAGACGGTCGTCCAAATCTCACCGTTGATGACATGCGAAACGAAGACGACATTTCCATACCCGGTCGCCGGTGCCGCCTTGATGACGACACCTGGTGCGCTTGACACGATTGGTGTTCCAGACGCATTGACGAGGTCAATGCCCTTGTGAATCTCCGGCACACCTGTCAACGGGTTGTCTCGTGGACCGAACGGACTAGACACATAACCGGACACAGGACGAACGAATCCCGTGGACGTGGACACATTCGTCGGTGTTTCGGTTGGTGCGGTCACTTCTGGTGCCTCCTCGACCTCCGACTCACGGGCTTCCGCTTCTGCTTGTGCTCGCTCTTCAGCGGCACGCGCCTCAGCTTCACGTTTGGCACGTTCCGCTGCCTCTGCGGCTTCTCGTTCGGCAGTCGCAATCGCCTCTAGTTGTTCACTGATGATGCGGTTCTGTTCAGCCATGACCGCCTGCTCTTCACTGCGCGTCATCTTTTCGAGCTCGAGCTGCTCTACTTGTTCGTTCAGTTCAACCAACAGGTCACGTTTCTTCTCGGCCGTCCGGTCAAGGTCTTGCTTGGTGATGACGAGCTCGCGCTCTTTTTGCTTGATGAAAGAGAGCTGGGTACGTTGTGTCGACTCGAGCGACTCCAAACGTTCCATCTCACTCATATAATTATGTATGAGCTCCCGGTCCTGTTCAGCGATCGTGCGGGCCGTCATAGCCCGTGTCACGAAGTCGCCGAAGGAACGGGACTCAAAAATGACTTGTAAATAGGAAGTGTCTTCATGTACTTGCAAAACGCGAAGGCGCTCGTTCACGAGTTCCTTCTGGCTTTCCAAGTATTCTTCCTGAACGGAAAGTTGTTGGCGGGTCGACTCGAGTTCTGCCCGGGCTGTATCGACCTCATGCTGCTGAATGGCGATTTGTTCGCTCAATTCATTCAACCGGTCGTCGACGACGTGTATTTCCGTCTTCACGGCATCACGCTCTGCCTCGGTGATCTCGAGTTCGGCATCCGTCTCGGCCTGCGCTTTTTTCGACTCCTCCAACTCATTGGACAGTCGATCTTGTCGAGCTTTCAACGTGTCTTTCTCTGTCGCCATGACCGGCATGGCAAGTAACGATACACACAACCCTAGCGCAAGCGAACGTTTCATCCGCCAACTCCTCCTTATTTAAGTTAGATTTTCAAGAAACGACCGAGCGATGTCGTCGATCCCCAGATTCCGATGAACGCACCGAGTGCAAGTAAAACAAGCGATACTTGGACTGTTAGCGTCGATGGATCAATCAACTTAAATATATCACTATTCAATTGATCAAGCGATGGTTGTAAAGCACTATATGCAACGTCATATCCGAAATAAATGACAAGAATCGGGACGAGAGCCCCAAGCATTCCAAGGAGCAATCCTTCGATAAAGAACGGCCAGCGGATAAAGCTGTTTTTCGCTCCGACGAGTCGCATGATTTCAATCTCACGGCGACGCGAGAAGATTGTCATTTTAATCGTATTTGAGATCAAGAACATCGCCATCAATGTCAAACCGACAATCAACGCGAGTCCACCGATGCGAATCCCGTTGAAGAAAGCAAACATTTTATCGATGTAGTCTTTTCCGTATTTCACATCGTCCACATTATCGAGTGAACCGACCGATTTGGCCACTTCCTCTAGTTCTGTCGGGTCTTGTGCTTTGACGATATAGCGGGCGTGGAGCGGGTTATCTTTTTCGACCGTTCCGTATGCAGCCGCATCATCGCCGAGCTGGTCTTGGAACTTCGCTAGCTCATCTTCTTTTGAACTGAACGTGACCGTCGAGACGCCCGGCACCTGTTCAATGTTCTCTCCGAGTTTCTCAACCGAGTTCTCATCCGCTGTACGAGTGATGAACACTTGAATCTCGACATCATTTTCGACGTTATCTGAAATTTCATTGATGTTGAACATGACGAGTGCGAATACACCGACAAGTAGCAACGTAATGGTCACGGCACTAATCGCCGCGAACGACATCCATCCATTCCGAAGTGTTCCTTTGAACCCTTCACGCAAATGGCGCAATCCAGTCTTAAATATCATAGCCATATGCTCCTTTCTCTTCATCGCGCACGACTTTCCCGTTCTCAATCGCGATGACGCGGTGACGAATCTTATCGACGATGTCACGGTTGTGTGTTGCCATGACGATTGTCGCTCCGCGGCGGTGAATCTCTTCAAACACTTCCATGATGCCCCATGCTGTTTCCGGGTCTAAGTTCCCTGTCGGCTCATCGGCGATGATCAATTTTGGCTTATTGACGATTGCGCGAGCAATCGAGACACGTTGTTGTTCTCCACCTGATAGTTCGTCCGGATAGTTGCGCGCCTTGTTCTTCAATCCGACAAGGTTCAACACATCCATGACTTGTTTCCGAATCGAAGACGTATCCGCTCCTACAACTTCTAATGCGAACGCTACGTTCTCATATACCGTAAGTGACGGCAACAATTTGAAGTCTTGGAAGATAACGCCGAGTTGACGGCGTAGCTTCGGTACGTGTCGGTCTTTAATTTTCCCGACATCGAGTCCGTCAATCAACAATTGACCGGCTGTCGGCTTCTCCTCACGATAAATCATCTTCATGAACGTCGACTTTCCGGCACCGGAAGGCCCGACGACATAAAGGAACTCGCCGTCGCGAATCTCTAGATCGAGGTCATCCATGGCGACGACGCCGTTCGGATATACTTTACTGACTTTTTGCATCGAGATCATAACGTATTCCCTACCCTTTTTAAATTATTTTTAAGCATCTATGACGAATTTGAATCAATTATTTTAGTTACTGTATATTTCGCCTAGAGTCTTTTTTACAGGAAACGGCTCCCTCTGTCAAGGTGTCGCTTTTTTATGTTAGCCTGGTCAAAAAATCATCTAGGGCATATGTTGAAGCGACTACAATTATATCAATCCGACTTTTAAAACACCATTACAGGATTGTTTCAGTTCGATTGAGTTCGATGTGAAAATGTCGCGAAGAAACTCGCTTTCTTATTCCCCAAGAGAATATTGAAACCGCACTTCAAAAGGGTGCTCCCTAAGGAACACCCTTCACCAATACGCCACATTTAATCGTGTGGTTTTTCTTTCAATGCATCAAACGGCGACTTTTTCCGTTTCCGATACTTGATATGAATCGTTGAGGATTCATAGTCATCGGAAGCCCGGATATCCCGACTCGATACGCGGACGAATGACCAAGCAAGAAGGAACATGATGAAGATAAGCGGGAATCCACCGACGATACTCGCTGTCTGGAGCGTCTCTAGTCCGCCGAGGAACATGAGCGTGAGCGGCATGATAGCAAGCGCGAACGCCCAAAAGAGACGGTTCCAGACAATCGGCTCATCCTCGACATGTTTTTGCGTGACCGATGCCAAGATGTATGATGATGAATCGAACGTTGTCGCCAAAAAGATAATGGCAAGAAGCGTAAAGACGCCGATGACGACTTTCCCGAAAGGCAATTGGCCGATGATGGCGATGATTGTAGGTGCCGGGCCATTCGCCGCCATGTACCCGACAACATCGAACGTCCCACTTAGATGAAGGTAGAGCCCGTAGTTTCCGAGAATCCCAAAGAACAAGATGCATCCGAGCGTTCCGTACACCATCGTCCCAAAGATCATATTCCGAACCGTACGACCGCGTGAGATACGGGCGACGAACAATCCGACGAATGGTGCATAGACAAGCCACCATGCCCAATAGAACACCGTCCACGATTCCGGGAACCCGGTCGATGTGAAGCCACCGAAGTCACCGAACGGTTCCATCCACGTTGCCATCCGGAAAAAGTTATCCATGACGATTCCGACTCCATTGAACGTCGTCTCCATAATGAATCGAGTCGGACCAAAGATAAGCACGAACGTCAAAATCCCAAGGGCGAGCCAGATGTTCAAGTCACTGAGTACTTTGATGCCACCCTTCAGTCCAATGTAAGAACTGATGGCGAAGATGACCGTACAAATCAACATGATGACGGCCTGCATCCCGAGCGTGACGGGAATCCCTGTCAGTTCGTTGACCCCTTCGGCAATCATCGGAGTACCGAGGGCGAGCGTCGTCCCGGCACCACCTAATAATCCAAAGATAAATAAGATATCAATCAATTTACCGAGGGGTCCATCTGCCCATTTTCCGATAACGGGACGTACCGCTTCACTTACCTTTAAGACGGATTTCTTACGGACGTAAAAGAAATAAGCGATCGGCAGTGCCGGTAACGTATAGATTGCCCAAGCGATCGGTCCCCAGTGGAACATCCCATATGCTGTCGACCATTGAATCGCTTCCGGTGACTCCGGTGTCAGCCCGAACGGCGGACCTTCATAGTAATAGACCCATTCGATGACGGACCAATAGAGGATGCTGGACCCGATGCCGGCAGCAAATAACATCGCCGCCCAAGAGAATGTACTAAATTCGGGTTCTTCATCTTCACGACCTAATTTGATATGACCATTCTTACTGAAGGCAATGAAAATCAAAAATCCGAACGCACCTAAGCCCATTGCTAAGTACAACATGCCGAAGTTAGAGGTCATGTATTCGTTCGCCGCACCGACCCACGCTTTACCGGTCTCTGGGAAGAAGATGAGCGGTAACGTCACCCCTAACAGTAATACAAACGAGCCGATAAAGGTCGGCCAGTCAATCAGTTTCGTCTTCAATTGTCATCACTCCATTTCCACTATGTCTCACGTTACCTTAACAATATTTCCCCAAGCCCTAACACCCAAAACAAAAAAGCATGAGGTGTGTTCCACCTCATGCTGTCGAATCTTATTTTTTCTCAGCGAGCCAAGCAGCGACCGCTGTGATTTCTTCGTCTTTTTCAATGACGTTCGCAGGCATCGCGCCTTGACCGTTTCGAATGACGTTTTCAATCTCTTCTGCCGACAGACGAGCACCGACTTGCTCGAGTGACGGGCCACTCATTCCTTCAAGGTTCGCACCGTGACATGCCGCACAGTTTTGTGCGTATACCGCTTCCGCGTCAACCGATGCCGTGTTCGAGCCCGAATCCCCGTTGCTCGATGTATCCTCTTCTTCACCGCCGCCACATGCGCCGAGTGTCAGCATGGCGCCGAGGCCGATGGCCATCATCCATTTTTTCATAACCACGTTCCCCTCCTAAGTTGTAGAAATGACCTACATTTACCATTATAGCCGTTAACGTATGCTTTCTAACCTAATCTCACGAAAAGTACACAAAGATTCCACAACTTACGGTACGTTGATGTAACGCTTATCGGACGTAAACCCTTGTCCTAGCACCTCATGTGCCTCACTGAAGACAAGGAATGCCTCCGGGTCGAGCCGACGGATGATTTCCTTCAATCGACTCACTTCGCTCTGACGGACAACAATCATGAGCATCGGACGGTCGAGACGTGAGTATGCTCCGATTGCTTGGATCTCTGTCGCACCACGGTCAAGCTCCTCGAAGACGGCCCGGACGATGAAGTCTCGCTTCTCCGAGATGACGTAAGCCATCTTGTCCTGTGTGAACCCGAGCTGGACGAAGTCGATCATCTTGACCGTGATGAATAATGCGATGAGTGCATAGAGCCCGGTCGTGAACGAGAACGTCAAGGCCGCGGTCAAGACGACCATGCCATCGAGGATGGCGATACAGAGATAGAGCGGGATGTGCGTGAACTTATGTAAGATCTGAGCGATCAAGTCCATTCCCCCTGTCGAGGCGCGTCCACGGAAGATGAGTCCGAGTCCGACACCGACGCCGACACCACCGAAGATGGCCGCGAGGAGCGTATCGTCCACAGCCGCACCGGCATCGATCGCCTCATAGAAAAGAATGACACCCGGTAAAAAGATGGAGCCGACGAGCGACTTCACACCGAAGCCGAGGCCGAGGATGGCCCACCCGATAATCAGAAGTAACACGTTCGCCACGAGCTGGAACGCCCCCGGCGAGATGCCGAACAGTTCATAAGTGATGACCGAGATCCCGCTCACCCCGCCTGATGCCAGATTGTTTGGCAACAGAAATAAGCTGAAGGCCGAGGCGACGAACACTGAGCCGGTCAACAAATACAGATAGTCTTTGACGATTTGCTTCATTAAAGAAAGTCTCCTTTACACACAACATGGCCCAAAGACAGGTGTCTTTGAGCCACATGCATCACATATTTGTTTTACGAAGGTAGGCATCGATGAACGGCATGACGTCGCCGTCCATGACGCCACTCGTGTTCCCGACTTCATGGTTCGTCCGGTGGTCTTTGACCATCGAATACGGGTGGAAGACATACGAACGGATTTGGCTACCCCAACCGATGTCCGTCTTCTCCCCACGGATCTCGTCGAGTTTTCGTTGCTGCTCGTCGAGTTCGCGTTGGTACAATTTCGCTTTCAACATCTTCATCGCCGACTCACGGTTCTTGATCTGTGAGCGCTCGGTCTGACACGAAACGACGACGCCCGTCGGCACGTGCGTGATCCGGACGGCAGAGTCCGTCGTGTTGATGTGCTGACCGCCGGCACCTGATGCACGGTACGTGTCGATACGGAGGTCTTCTGTCCGTACTTCGATCTCGATGTCGTCATCGAATTCCGGCATGACGTCACATGACACGAACGACGTATGACGACGGCCAGACGAGTCGAATGGCGAGATGCGGACCAAGCGGTGAATCCCTTTCTCCGCCTTCAAGTAGCCGTATGCGTTATGACCGACGATGCGGAGCGTGACCGACTTGACGCCCGCCTCTTCACCCGGGAGGTAATCGACCGTCTCGACTTTCCAGCCTTGTTTGTCAGCGAAGCGTTGATACATCCGAAGGAGCATCGATGCCCAGTCCTGTGACTCGGTACCGCCCGCACCCGGGTGCAATTCGAGGATGGCGTTGTTCGCATCGTACGGTCCGTTCAAGAGGATCTCGAGTTCGAAGTCATCAAACTCCTTCTTGAGCGCTTGAATCGATTCCCCGAGCTCTTCTTGCATCTCGGCGTCCGGCTCTTCCTTGATGAGTTCGAGCGTCACTTCGCCGTCCTCATGTTGGTTCGCGAGGTCTTGATACTTGTCGACCATCGCCTTGAGACCGTTTGACTCGTCGATGACTTTTTGTGCCTTCTCCTGGTTGTCCCAGAAGTCTGGATACGTCATCTCGTTCTCGAGCTCGGCGATACGTGCTTCTTTCTCTGTCAAGTTGAGAGACGCTCTGTAATTCTCGAGGCGTTTCGCCATCGCCTCTAGTTCGTTCCGAATATCTGAAATTTCCATAGTGTGATTCACCTTTCCGTAGGAAAGAGGCGAGCGGACCCGCCTCTTCAATAATTAAGCCTGTTGTCTACCGTGACAGTTCTTGAACTTCTTACCAGAACCGCACCAGCACGGGTCGTTCCGGCCGATGCTGTCTTCTTTCGAACGACGGACCGGCTTCTTCTTGACCGGTGCATCGCTCTTGCCTGATACGGCGACTTCCTCTTCGACGACTTTCTCGCGTCGGAGGTTGTCCCCGACTTCGGCACGAAGAACAAAGCCTGTCACTTCTTCTGAGATCGCCGCGTTCATCGCGTCGAACATGTTAATCCCTTCCGCTTGATACTCACGAAGCGGATCGTTCTGTCCGTAGGCGCGGAGATGAATCCCTTGGCGCAACTGGTCCATATGGTCGATATGGGACATCCAGTGCGAGTCGACGGCACGGAGCACGATAATCTTCTCAAACTCGTTGAAGCGTTCCGGTGGCGCGAGTTCACGTTTCGCCTCGTACTGCTCGTTCACGCGCTCCATGAGTAGCTCGATGATTTCTTCACGCTCTTTGCCGTAGAAGTCTTTGCCTTCGACCGTCTTCTCGAGCGCGAGCGTCTGGTTGGCCCAGTGCGCGAGCTCGTCGATGTTCCATTCTTCCGGTACGAGTTCGATCGGCGTGTATTGACCGACACCGAGTTCGACCGTCTGTGCCATCATCGAACGGACGATATCCGTGACCGACTCGTTCTCGAGGATGCTCGAGCGGTCCTTGTACATGACCTTCCGTTGGTCCGCCATGACGTTGTCATAACCGAGAAGCTGCTTCCGCGCATCGTAGTTGTTTCCTTCGACACGTTTTTGCGCTGACTCGACCGCTTTCGAGACCATGCGGCTCTCAATCGGTTGCGTGTCATCCATCCCGAGACGCTCCATCATGCTTTGGAGGCTATCCGTTCCGAAGCGACGCATGAGCTCATCTTCGAGTGACAAGTAGAACTGGGATTTACCCGGGTCCCCTTGACGGCCCGCACGACCACGTAGCTGGTTATCGATTCGGCGTGATTCGTGACGCTCTGTCCCGATGATGTAAAGACCACCGAGGTCGATGACACCTTCTCCGAGCTTGATGTCGGTACCACGACCGGCCATGTTCGTCGCAATCGTGACGGAACCTTTTTGACCGGCGTTCTCGATGATTTCCGCCTCACGCGCGTGGTTCTTCGCGTTTAAGACATCGTGACGAATCTTCTTCTTCGTCAAAAGCTTGCTCAAGTATTCAGATGTCTCGACGGCGACCGTACCGACGAGGATCGGTTGTCCCGTCGCGTGAACTGCCGAAATCTCTTCCACGACGGCTTTGAACTTGCCTTCCATCGATTTGAAGATGAGGTCTGCCTTGTCATCCCGGAGAATCGGTTTGTTCGTCGGAATCGTCACGACTTGCATGTTGTAGATGTTACGGAACTCTTCTTCCTCTGTCTTCGCTGTACCGGTCATCCCGGCAAGTTTCTCGTACATCCGGAAGTAGTTCTGATACGTGATTGTGGCGAGCGTCATCGATTCGCGTTGAATCTCGACGCCTTCTTTCGCCTCGATTGCCTGGTGAAGACCTTCCGAGTAGCGGCGTCCGTCCATGACACGACCCGTGAATTGGTCGATGATCATGACTTGCCCCTCACGTACCATATAGTCGATATCGTGATGCATGACCGCGTTTGCACGAAGGGCGAGCCCGACGTGGTGGTTGACGGCGACGTGCTCGATTGCGAACAGGTTGTCGATGCCGAAGAACTTCTCGGCGAGGTCGACCCCTTGGTCCGTCAAGAGGACCGACTTCGTCTTCACGTCGACCGTGTAATCGTCTTCCTCTTTCAACGTACGGACGAACGCATCCGCGCGCGTGTAGAGTTCAGTCGACTTTTGAGCCGATCCTGAGATGATGAGCGGAGTACGCGCCTCATCGACGAGGATTGAGTCGACTTCATCGACAATCGTGTAGTAGAGCTCACGTTGAACACGGTCTTCTTTATAAAGGACCATGTTGTCACGGAGGTAGTCGAATCCGAGCTCGTTGTTCGTCGAGTACGTGATATCACAGTTATAGGCCGCTTGTTTCTCGACACGGTCCATGTTCGACACGTTGAGGCCGACTGAAAGACCGAGTGCGAAGTAGAGCGGCTCCATGAGTTCTTTATCTCGTTTCGCCAAATATTCGTTGACCGTTACGACGTGTACGCCACGGCCAGTGAGCGCGTTCAAGTAGACAGGAAGTGTCGCGACGAGCGTCTTCCCTTCACCGGTTTTCATTTCGGCGATGTCGCCGTTATGGAGCACATAGCCCCCGATGAGCTGGACACGGTAATGACGCATCCCGAGCACACGCTCCGATGCCTCACGACAGACCGCGAACGCCTCCGGCAAGAGGTCGTCAAGTGTCTCGCCTTTTGCCAGACGTTCCCGGAACTCTTCCGTCTTCGCCTGAAGCTGTTCGTCGGACAATGCTTTGATTGGTTCGGCGAACGACTCGATCAAGTCGGCCGCTTTCTCTGCTTTTTTCAACATTCGTTTCTGTGGAGCAAATAACTCTTTCAAAAAGTTCGCCATACTCATATCTCCTCTGCACTCACTAAAAAATGCATGTTTTTTCCCTAATGTACAGTTTAACCGAAGTGGTGCCACCTTTCAAGGAAAGGCAAAAGGAAACGACCCCCCGAAGCCGGGAGGTCGTGTAGTGTCAAGTTTATTATTCAGGTTCGATCAAGCCGTACTTCCCATCTTTACGACGGTAGACGACGTTCGTGTTGCCCGTTTCTGCGTCTGAGAAGACGAAGAAGCTGTGACCGAGCATATCCATTTGAAGAATCGCCTCTTCCGTGTCCATCGGTTTCAACGTGAAGCGTTTCGTCCGCACGAGTTCGAGTTCTGCCTCGTCCTCATCGTAGACGGCCGGTGTATCATCAGGTCCTTCTAAAGACTTGAAGTACTCGCCGACGCCACCTTCTTTACCGCGTCCTTTACGGTTGAGTTTCGTTTTGTGTTTACGGATTTGACGTTCCAATTTATCGACGACGAGGTCGATTGCCGCATACATGTCGAGGTTGATGTCCTCAGCACGGAGCAACAAGTTCGGCATCGGGATCGTCACTTCCACTTTTTGTTTCTCGTTATACACTTTCAAGTTGACGTAAGCCGTCTGTGCATCCGTAGGAGTTGTGAAATACCGAGTCAACTTCTCCAGCTTTTTCTCGACATAGTCTTTGATTGCTGGTGTGACCTCAATGTTTTCGCCGCGAATGTTATAAATCATCTGAACTCCTCCTTAGAAATAACCGCTTGAACCAATGATTCGTCGAACGAGACGGAATCTCCTGCTTCATTTCTTAAAAAAGAAAGGGGAACCAGGTGGCTCACTCATATTATACCCCGAAAACGCTGCGATTGAAAACGTTATCATCAGAAAATAATGACAATTTTGTTCCGAATTCAACATTTCCTAGAACGAGCGAAAGGTATAGAAAGAAAATACCCATTCCACTCATTTTTAAACGCCTTTTTTTATTATGTAGAAAAAATAAAAGCCGACTCCCAAGGGAGCCGGCTTCGTGGTTTGAAATTATAATTTTACAACGTTAGCCGCTTGTGGGCCACGCTCGCCATCAACGATTTCAAACTCTACATCTTGACCTTCGTCAAGTGATTTGTAGCCTTCAGATTGGATTGCTGAGAAGTGTACGAACACGTCTTTGCCGCCTTCAACTTCGATGAATCCAAAACCTTTTTCTGAGTTAAACCATTTTACTTTACCTACCATGTGTAAATCCATTCCTTTCACCATTGGAGAATACAGAGGATTGTCCTCTACGGCTAATCTTACCACCTTCTTGTAAGCGTGACAAATACTTTCTCAAATATTTGTAAACGTTTCGTCATTTGGCTTTCATTGGAATTATATTTCCCTACTTTTCATATTGTCTTGTTGAATTTACATTTTTTGTGATATATCATTGAAGGGATGATTTAGGTTTGTGCCGTTTGTCTTTAGCCGATCCTGAAAATCTAATACGAGGAGGATGGTGCAGCGTATGCGCTCCTACTATTCTGAGGAAAAATATCGCATCACAAAGCGAACCGTGGCGATTCTCCCTTGCTTTGACATCATGAAGCAGTCACGGATCATTCTCGAGGATGGCACCGAGATTTCAACCCCGCTCCGGCCGTACCAGTTGTTGCAACTTTCTTGCCGCCAGTACAACAGCTCGATCGAGGAAAGAATCTTCATCGCCAAACGCGTCGCCGGCGTAAAAGGGAAAGTCCCTGTCGTGATTGAACCGACAACTGGACTCGTCTTCTTCCCGACGAAGTCTCCAAAACGAGACGATTGTGAATGGTATGCCTGGTCCCATATTCGAGACATACTGAACATTGAGGGTGAGCCGAACGGGCTTGTCCTCACGACCGATGGACATCAAATCCAAACGAACGCAACACCGTACGTCCTCCGGAACCAGCTCAAAGCGACAGGTGAACTTGTCGCCCGGTTCCAACAATTGAACGCGAGCCCCGTGCTCGAGTCCTGACACGCCTTCCGTCGAAAAGACGGAAGGTTTTTTTCTATTGTATCGCTTCATTTTTTTAAAAAGAGGTCGATATTATGGTCGAGGTGACAAACATGCAAATTCAAGCCCAAGCGACCGCCGTCAGTTCGGTCTTACCAGGCATCCAGACGAACCGGACGTACAAGGCCGAACTCGTCAAACAAACAGGACCCGACTCCGCGATCGTCAAGATCAACGGTGAAGAAGTCGAGGTCACATTTAAAGACGGGCTTCCGAAAACGAACCCGTTCCAAGTGACGCTCGCCGAACAGGACGGCATCTTGATGGCGACCGTCGTTCCTCCAAAGGAAGAGACACTTGAATCCGCACCACCTGCGTCCGCGTCGTCAAAGCTTGATGCGAAGATTCAGACGCTCCTCGCTTCCCTTCCACCTGAAGTACGAAGCGCGGTCAGCCGCCTGCTACAATCCGGACGCTTACCGATGAACGAAGATACGGTACGCCTTCTCGAGACGGCGTTCAAAGGGGACATGCGGGACGTCATCCTACATTTGAAGACGCTCGACACTCCGACCGTTCCTCGTGAGATGGCTCGAGAGATCGCTTTCCTCTCTTTGAACGAAGCGAAACAACAGATCACACCGCCGGCGCCGAACGCTCCTTACCCACAAAAAGAGCGGTATGTCGAACTCGTCAATCTGTCACGTCCCGTGAGTGAACGCGTCACGCCGACACCGAAAACGATTGATCGGGTCATCCGTGACCTCACGCCGACGACACTGACATCACCGCGTCCGATTGAATCTGAATCGCGCCAAGCGATGCCGCTTCCTCCAATCAACGGGAAGCAAGTGATGGTGAAGGAAGTGACGTCACATCTAGCGACCGTCACGAACACGTTCCGAAACGAGCAGGCGACCGTGACGAAACAACTCGGACAAGTCGCTGCGTTGATCGAGACGAACCCGCATGCGGCACGCCCTGCACTCGAGACCGTCTCGACCCGTCTGACACAACTCGTCCAAAAGACGGACGCCTTGCTTCATACCGACGTGACTCAAGAGAAGCAACTGGTCGCCATGACGGCCAAACTCGACGTCGCGTTGTCGTTGCTTGCGACGAAACCACAAGAGAGTGCGACACTCGTCAAAGAGGTCCGAGCGGCACTGAATGATTTCCGCTATGCGCCGAATCAGACACGCATCGAATATATCCCACACGGGGCGACACGTGCCGGCGAGATGCCGACCGTCGCGCCACTCAAGCTCGATTCGACATTATCTGGACGACACATCCAGGAAGTAGCGCAACGTGTGCAGACACAGGCACAGCTCGCCCAAGCGACGTCCAATACGCCGACATCAGCTTTATCGGTACGTGGAGATACGACGAACCCCGAGGCGCAACGCCTCGCCTCGTTCTTCCAAGTCCAACAGACGCTCAACCGCCTTGATGGCGGTCAGCTCCATCAACTCTTGTTCGCCCTACCGGCAAAAGTGCAAGAGATCGACACCGGAATCCATGTTCATATCCAAAACCGGGAGGCCGGGGACGTTGTCGACTGGGAGAACAGTGTCCTCTACATTCGTTTAGAGACGCCACGTCTTGGAGAAATTGGTGTCAAACTCGAAGCGAAAGATCGAAACCTCCGACTCACACTCGAGCACGACGATTCGACGGTCGAGCGACTCGCTCGTCCCCTTCTCGAGAAAATCGAACAAACGCTCGAGACAATTGGATATAAGAGTGTGACGACCCAGTTCAAACCGCTCACGAAAGCTGATCGTGTCATCGAAGAGCCTACGATAGCACCGACGACAGGATATGACTTTAGAATTTAGGAGGTCCCGATGTACCAACGCATGGATTTGACGAAACGTAAGACGGCCGCGGTCGTCCGCTATGATGAAACGACGGATAAAGCGCCCGTCATCGTCGCCCGCGGGACCGGAGCCGTCGCTGAAAAGATTTTACAGGAAGCACGTGCCCGAGGAGTAGCGGTCGAGAACGACCATTCCTTGCTTGGCCATTTGCTCGACCTTGACCTAGGAGACGCCATCCCACCCCAACTTTATGATGTGATGGCAGAAGTGTTGTTGTTGATAGAGGAACTTGATTCGATCAAAGGAGAACAAAGATGAATTCAACCCAATTATATGAAATGAGGCCGGAAGAGCTGACTCAGGCGATGCTTCACGCACTCGTCTATCACTATAAACATGCGCAAGATTCGACGATTGCCGAACGAAACCGTCATCTTCGCCAAGCCCGTGAACTTTTAGTCAAACTTCACCAAGGACTCCATGACGGCGGCGGGATTATCGCGGCTCAACTGGATGAAATTTATCTATATATGGCAAACGCAAGCGTCGAAGCTATCATCGACCAGGATAAGGAAAAAATCGCCGAACTACATACGCTCGCAAGTGACCTCGATCAAACATGGGGTGAAGCAATGGAGCGTGCCAAGACCCAACCTGTCACGACTGGAGGAAACCGTTATGAAAATTACGAATAACGTCCAAGCATTAAAAGCGTATACATCTCTTTCCCTGAATCAAGCGTCAATGAAAAAAACGATGGATCGCCTCTCAAGTGGGATTCGCATCAACAAGGCATCTGATGATGCGGCAGGACTCGCCATCTCAGAGAAAATGCGGATGCGCCTCGACTCGCTCTCGATGGCAGAACGCAACACGCTCGACAGTATCTCACTCACGCAGACACTCGAAGGCGGGATGAACGAAACACACGCCCTTCTCCAACGGATGCGTGAATTATCGGTTCAATCAGCAAATGGAACGCTCAGTGAAGACGACGCCAAAGCTGTCCAGGAAGAAATTAACGCGTTGACTGCCGAAGTGACACGAATTGCCGAAACGACGGAATTCAACTCAAAGAAAATTATGAATGGCGAATACATGCAAGGCAATAATACGTTATTCTTCCAAATCGGTGCAGGTAACAATGAAGCCGTCATCTTAAATGTGGAAGATATGCGGGCGCATGCACTCAATATCACGATGACGACACCCGGTGGCGGAGAACTTCCTGCCGTCGACCATGACAACGATTCGACGACACCCACTGAAACGTATTATGCATTGAGTGTGTTGACACCTGAGGATGCGGGTGATGCCATTTCGAAATTCGATGCAGCCATCAACAAAGTGTCACTCGAACGTTCAAAACTCGGAGCCATCCAAAATCGCTTAGAAGCGAACGTCAGCGTCGTCGCCATCGGCTCAGAAAACTTAACGGCGTCTGAGTCACGAATCCGTGATGCCGACATGGCCCGTGAAATGATGGACTTCGCACGTCTAAACATTTTGAACCAGTCCGGCATGGCGATGATTGCCCAGTCGAACGCATTGCCGCAAGGCGTGTTACAATTATTGAACTAACCTAAAGAAAGGACGGTTGCCCATATGGACATTCGTCGCATCATGGAGACGCAATCGCTCCTCGGCTCAAGTAAGGCAAAGCGCGCCGAAGTCGAACCCGGTGTCTCCTTCCAAAATGTGATCGGTCAGAAGCGCGAAGACCGGGAGCATGAACGCTTCCAACGTCAAATCGCCGCGATTCATGAACAAGGAGAACTTCTAGCTGAAAGTCAGACTGTCGAAGCGCTTGCCGAATACAAACAAATGATTAAAGACTTTATGAAAGAGGCCGTAGACGCGGCACTCCGTCTCGAAGATAAACGCGGATTCAATCGCCGCGGGCGCGCGAAGATTTATAAGGTCGTCGAACAAGTCGACCAAAAACTCCTCGCGCTGACAGATCAGGTCATCTCGGGTGAGGCCTCTCGCCTTTCCCTACTCGACCAAGTCGGTGAAATTCGCGGATTGCTCGTCAATGTCTATGTGTGAGGTGTCGAGATGGCAGAACATTTGTTTTTGAAGAAAGTCAAATGTCCGTATTGTTTACAAGAAAGTAAGACGAACCGTGTCTTATCACGTCACATCCGTCCACTCGAAGTTGAGAAGGATGGCTACACAACGTATGATGGACCGAATCCTTATTTATACGAACCGACCGTCTGTGACCATTGTCACCTCGTCTTCCACGACTCGTTCGACAAGGTGCGCAAACATAACCGAGAAGCGCTTGAGACGAGCTACTTCAATCAAGTGAATCCGGATGTGTTGAAAGGCGACCGTTCATATGAGCACGTCATCCTTCTCTATAAGTTCGCCGTCATGACGGCCCAGTTGAGCGGACAAAAACCATCTGTCATCGCTATGCTCGGGATGCGAATCGTATGGATGTACCGATTGATTGGGGATGCAGCGTCTGAAAAGGAATGGATGCAGCGGACGCTCGATAAATACAATGAGGTGCAAGAAGCGTATACAGACCCGATTCGGACCGGATTACCGTACGACCAGCTCATGTTGCGGATTGCCGATTTGTCGGCCGCGCTTGACTACTACGAGGACGCGCGTCGCTGGTATGGGATTCTCCTCAGCAGTAAGGAAGTATCGGAACGCATCCGGAACCAGGCCCGTGATCATTGGGAAGAGTTTCGATTGGAGCACGCCTAATCAGAAGTGTGGGACCTTGTGTCTCACACTTTTTGAATACAAAAAATCGCACTCATCCACTCACATTCAAACGCAATCGGCACAATTGATGAATAAGAGATCCACGCAACATTGACTACCCAGTACCCTCATGTCGACTATGCGGTGACGTCTTGCAGGATGTATCACATGGAATCTCAATTGCTATAACATTAATTTAATTTTTAGTGGGATAGATATGGGGTATATTCAAATCAGATACATACGAAGAGGAGGATCTTTTCATGTTTGAAACGCAATATCTCGATACCGTACGTGCTACGTTTAAAAGCCAGAAACAACTCGCTGAGCGCGCGCTCGTCCAAGTGAGTGAAGAGGACCTGCACAAGACACTTGCGCCGGACACACTCTCGCTCGCCTTGATCATCCAGCACATGGCGAATAACATGAAGTCGCGTTGGACCGATTTTTTGACGGCAGACGGCGAGAAACCGGACCGAGACCGGGACGCCGAGTTCGAGGACCAGCAGCTATCCCGTGCGGAGCTCATGAAGGTTTGGGACGAGCGTTGGCAACTGTTGGATAATGTCTTAGCTGATTTGAGACCAGATGACTTAGGGAAGAACGTGATGATTCGAGGGGAAGCGCATTCCGTGATTGACGCGATCGAACGCCAAGTGTCGCATTATGGGTATCATGTCGGACAAATCGTCTATCTGTCGAAGCTATTCGCCGGGAGCGACTGGGATGTGTTGTCGATTCCATTGCCGCATCAGCGTAAATAATAATTCCTGTTGCAACACTTCATCGAGATATTATTTCAATGAAGCACTTTTTTGGAAATCAAGACAATTGAATCAGTCAACTTTAATGGGGGTTACAAAATGGATATGACTTTAAAGCAATTGCCTGAGACTGAAATTGCATTTATCAGACGTACGGGTAGCTATTTTGAACCACAAGAACATTGGGGGAAATTAATACATTGGGCGACGGAACACAACCTTTACCCTCCATCAAGTCAATTTATCGGTATTTCATTAGATAATCCGAACGATGTTGATCCTCATGAATGTAGACATGATGCTTGTGTCACAGTTCCTAAAAACTTTGATAAAACAGGACACGGGGAGATACAATTTAAAATGCTAGAAGGTGGTCAATACATCGTGCACCATTTCTACGATACTCCAGAAAAACTGAGTGAGACGTATAAATATATTTTTGAAGAATGGTTACCAGAACGCGAATATTCAGTGGACGAATCTAGAAATACCTTGGAGTTCAATTTGAACAATCCAGCTGAAGATCCCGGCGGAAAATCTAAAGTCGATTTATATGTACCCATTAAGAATTAAGATTTTACAAAATGAAAAAATTAAGATACAAGGAACTCTCAAAATATGAGAATCCCTTCTCATATTCTCTATGCTAACTACTATGCTTATTGTGTAGTAATAATCAACCATGAGACTAGGCGTACCGATTTTATTCGGCACGCCTACTCTTATTTCGTCACGTTAATTGTATATTCGTAGCGGTCTTCTGCCACTTTGTCGAAGTTCTCGTTGAATGGTCCATCGATGACGACTTTTAAGTCCGTCAGCTCTTCTGGTTTTGCTTTCACGAAGAAGAGGACGTTCCCTTCTTTCTTCACCTTTCCTAAAAATTCTCCACCGACGTCATCTGAGAACCATAAGTCCGAAGACACCTGCTCCCCTGTGTTCGTCACCAGTGTCGCCTGGTTCGGATGGAAGCTCATCGTCTCGTCGACCGTATTCTCGACCAACATGTTCATCGCGACGACCGTCACCTCTTCTTGTCCATCGAATGAGTCGCTATAAGCTTCTGCGACCGTGAGGCGTGACGTCTGTACTTTGTCGATGGCGAATTGAATCGGACCCATCGTCTCCGTGATCGTGAGTGCCTTATTCTTCATGTAGATCTTGTTCGTACCGAGTTCACTTTCTTGGACGTCCGTCTCTTCAGCAGTCGTCTCCTCTGGTACGTTCGCTTCCGCCTCTACGACTTCTTCCGTATCCGTCGCCGTCGTCTTCAGTTCGTCTGCTTCCCCGCAACCGACAAGTAGTGCGAGCGGTACCGCCACCAGTAAGCCAAATCGTTTCATGTTCATCTTCATCTCTCCCTTTTCTTAATCCAAGTGATGTTGTGGTTAAGACGAATATAACGAATTGACAAACCAAACCGTATTAAGAAAAAGTTCCAGGTAAAATAAAAGTCAAGGTCCATAATCGGACCTTGACATGTATACTTATCCTCTTGATTTCAGCTCTTCTTCCTCGTATGGGTCAGGACGATCCTCAAACGGCGTATCGTCCTCGACGTACGCTTCAAGTTTTGGGTCCCGTTCCACGTATTCATCGTACGCTCCCTCTGGACCATAGACGAAATAACGGCGCTTCCGTGACGATATCGGTTTGGACTCTTTCTCACGCATCTCGTTTCCCTCCTCTTTCCAGAAAAGAAGCAACAGCTACATTGATGTTTACCCGATTATAGCGGAAAACAGACGTCATTTCATCTATACCCTTTATATGAAACTTTTCCTTTCCACAGCCGTATACATTTACAACGATTCGATGAAAGGAAAATTCATATGCAACTATTGAAAAAAGGAATACTACGGAGTCTCATTTGGTCGCTGCCATTCGCTATCATCGTCCTATATCAAGTCTGGTCAGGAAATGCAGACGCCTTACGCGCGATGCTCGTCTATGCCGGGGTCGCCTTCTTCCTCGGGCTCACAAGCGTTATTTATGAAGTCCAACAGTGGTCGTTCAAGAAACAAATCTTCATTCATTGGAGCGTTATGCACGTGACAATCCTACCACTTCTCTGGTTCGGTCGATCTACGCCAATCACATCGCTTCAAGATGCCGCACGTCTCTATTTTAACTTCACGGTGAGTGGTCTGATTTTATTTACCGCTTCTTATTTCATCATCCGGATGCGTCGACAAGTCAAAGCCTCTTAACACAAAAGCTCGAAGGCGCATGCCTTCGAGCTTTTTACGTCTGTTGGTCAAATAGACCGGAAAAGTTAGAATCGACGTCTTCATATGGGTCGACATATGATTTGACCGTCTTCCGTTCCATCCGGGCTGTCCCTAGCGTCATCCCTAGACGCTGGTGCTCGGCTTCAATTAGACGAGAAATCTTTTGACTGTCGTCAACGAGTTGCTTAAGGACCTTTTGATCGGCTTTTTCCAAATCGGGACCGTGTGCTGCGAGCAACTGTTCCCGATCATCTAAAAGCTCATGGATTTGTTCCATCCATGTATCGTACGTTGGTTCTTCCGGGACTTGTGCGAGCAGTTCTTTCAAGCGTTGCGTCTTTAAGATGATTTCATCAATCGGTCTCATGACTGCTTCGCGAGTTTCATCGCTTCCTTCCACGTATCACGTAGTTCGGTCGTAAAATCAAGTACCTCGTCAAGGATAGCTGTATCGTTCTTGACGTTCGCATCAACGAGGCGGCGCCACATGTAGTCATAGAGCGAATCTAAGTTCGCTGAGACAGCGATGTCTTTATTGAGTGTCAGACGAAGTTCCCGAAAGATAGCTTGCGTCTTTTGAATGTTGACGTTCTTTAAATCAGGGTTACCTTGGTCGATTGCAAGCTTGGCGAGGCGCATGAACTTGAGCGCTCCGTCATAAAGCATAAGCGTCAGTTCCTGTGGATTCGCGGTCGTGACCGCACTGTTTTGATATGCTGCATATGGATTGGCTACCATTTAAACTCCTCCTCTTACATGCCTCCGCCTAAAAACTGTGACAGCGATGCCGCTTGAGCATTCGCTTGGTTCATCGCTGTTTCCATCGCTGTGAAACGACGGTAATAGGCGTTTTCTTTATCGATGAGTAAATCATTTAACCGCTTGATACGCGAATCAATATCGGTCATTTCTTTCCCCATCGAATGGGTTTGTGAGCCAGAACCGTCCGCTCCTGCGATTCGTGTAATCGTATCGCGCGAATCTTTGGCAGCATCTCGGATTTGTGGCAATAATCCAGTTTCAGCATCTGTAAACAACTGATATACTTGCTCCGGATCTTTTTCGATAGCCGCTTTCAGCTTCTCTTCATTGAGTTCGATTTTACCACCATTGGTGAAATCCGCTCCAGTCGAAAGACCGATCTGGAACAATCGTGACATCTCGACGTCATTCGATGCAGCTGTAGCACCCGACCACTTGCTCCGAAGATTGTCCATGGTTCCGCGCAAAATCGTATCACCGCGGAGCATACCGCTCATCGCTTTTTCTTCCCACTTCTTGATTTCGTCTTCAGATAACTCATCACGTTGAGCTTGAGTCAACGGTGAAAACGAACGGAATCGTTCTTCTCGTGTCTTTTTGTTCATGAGGTCGATGGTCTCATTGTATTTATCAACGAACCCTTTAATTCCGTCAAAGATTTTTTGAGTGTCTGTCGCAGAGGACAAGTTTACTTTAGTGCCATCATTGAATGAGGACTTCAATGTGATGGTCATATTATCAATCGTAAAGGTGTTTGAACTTTGGGTCAACGTAATGCCGTTCACATCCACAGATGCATTCGTCCCGGCTACGGATCCATTTAAACCAAATAGTGCTTTAGCTGCAGTGCCTTCAAATTCGATAATCGATTTCACGCCCGTGTCTTTACGTGTTAATGAAATCTGCCCTGAAGTTTGATCAAAGAACGCACTAATTCCCGTCTTCGTGCCATTCAACGCGGTAACGAGATCTTTAAACTTAGCATTCTCATCAACATATACTGTCTGTAAAGCTCCACCGTCTTCATTACGGAAACGAACTTGATAGCCAGCTTCATACACGACTTGTGCACCTTCAGGGATTGTCACTCCACTATCGAACGTAATCTTCCCAGTTGCCGCATCGTACGTATGTGCTAACGAAATCGCATTACCATCTTTATCCGTAAAAGTTGGCGGATTATTCGGTAGCGGTTTCACTACGAGTTCAGTTGTTCCCGCAGTTAACGTTTGTTTCCGAATACCAACCTCTAACCCGAGTGTCGAAACTGCCGTGTCATTTGTGATGCCTCCACCATTTGCCACCGCTACATGAGAAGCCGAGGTAGCCAACGTCGCTGAATTGATAGTAAGCGAAGCGTTTCCACTTGATGGACCTGCAACGACAGATACACGCGATTCATCAGAGGATGAAGCCGTTTTTGCGTAATAGTTTCGGCTGAACATCATATCGACCGCGCTGTTTCGTAATGCTAACAGTGAACGGTTGACCTCACGATAAGAGTCACGCCGCCATTCGGTCAATTGTTTTTTCTGTTCTAAACGATCTACTGGAATTCGTTCTGCTTGCATCATTTGTTTAATGATACTATCGGTATCGATCCCACTGGCTAATCCGCCAAATCGAATTGGTGATGTCATATGCCCACTCCTTTTTTATATCCGTTCGTCGAATAAATGATTAAACTCCATAAACGCCGCAAAGAAATCCATTGATTTTTTACTTGGGATTTCACGGATTACTTCATTGTTCGCATCGACGATTTGAATATAATAATCATTCAGTTTTTCGTGCTTCATAAATTTCAAGCCGGTACGTTGCTTTTCAAGGACTTGATTCGCCTTCTCGACCGCTGCCTCTAACTTTGTAATGTGTTGAGGCGTCGGAAGAATAACAATACCTTCATCGGCGAGTTGAGTTTGATTGGCCTCAACGAACACATTTTTAGTTTGCTCATACGGTAATACAGAAGAAGGCAAGTGAAGTCTGACTTCAGAAATGGTCGGATTCATAGTCTTCTACTCCCTCACATGTTATGGTCTCATTTCTTATATCGGTCAAAATACTTTTTCCTTAAGTTTCTTCTTCTTTCTCACACATAATAAAGAGGCGACGTAACCGCCGCCTCGACAATCATCTTATTTACTAAATCAAATCCCAACTCATTGGTGTTCCACGCTCGATATCTTTTCTTGCCACTTTACCAAGAATGGAATCGATATGTTTCGGAGCCAATCCATGTCCCGGACGAATTGACCTGACATGTTCAGTCGTGAAGACTTCCCCAGCTTGAATATCTTTCACAACAAATAAAGAACGTGCGAACTCACGATTCTTCACTTTTTTCTCGTTTAATTGATAGTCGACGCGCCCTAGTGCTTGTTCCGCTTCTCGAACAGCATCGACCATCGCTTTAAACTCATGAGGCTCTAAAGAAAAACTAGCGTCTGGGCCACCAATTGATTTATCTAAAATAAAATGTTTTTCAATCACCTTCGCTCCCAATGCAACGGACACAATCGGTGCAGTGATTCCAAGCGTGTGATCCGACAATCCGACTTCGACACCGAAAGTCTCTTTCATATTTTGCATCGTTACGAGATTCGCATCCTCAATTTTTGCTGGATAGGCTGACGTACATTTCAATAATATGATTTGCTCGTTTCCAACTTTACGACAAACGGATACTGCATCTTCAATTTCTTGAAGCGTTGCAATTCCAGTTGAGATGATGATTGGTTTGTTCTTGGAGGCAACATATTCAATGAGTGGCAGATCAGTGATTTCAAATGAAGCGATTTTGTACGCAGGTACCTGTAAGCTTTCTAATAGATCCACAGCAGTAGGGTCGAAAGGACTTGAAAAACAAACGATATCCAACTCTTTTGCATAGTCCATCAACTCTTTATGCCACTCCCACGGTGTATAGGCCTCTTGGTACAAGTCATAAAGTGTGCGACCATCCCAGATTGTACCTTGTGTTAGTTGAAAGTACTCTTTACGACTATCGATTGTAATCGTGTCAGGTGTATATGTTTGAATTTTAATTGCATCAGCACCTGCTTCTTTCGCTGCTTTCATTGTCTGTTTCGCGATTTCAATACTACTGCCATGGTTAGCAGATAGTTCCGCGATGATAAATACTTGTTTTGAAAGATTCATGAAGAGTCACCCTTATTCCATTATATATATGTATTTGAGTAGTTTATTATCTTCTTCGTGTGCATTCATCTCAAAACCTACTCTTTCGAACGTCTTCTTGGACGCAATATTTTCATTTGAAATATAGGCCGTTATTTCACGAATATCTTTCCACTCTTGTTGAATCATCATAAGGCTTTGCTGAATCAGTGGTTGACTGACTTTTTTCCCTATCAACATTTCCGATAAGCTGATACTAATAACGGCATAATTAGTTATTCGTTCATATCGAATTTGACCTAGCACTTGATTCGAATGATTCGTCACAATAAAAAAAAGATGTTTTTTCGACGACAAAACTTGTTGGTACCAATTTTTATGAGTCTCCCATAATATCGGTTTTTGATTAATTGAATATTTACGAACGTATTCCTGATTTGAAAGCTCAAATATCTGTTGAGAATCCTGAATCGTTGCTTTTCTTAGAAAGAAATTGAAATCCTGACTACGAAGTAAAGAATTCACGATTCGTAGAGGACCGTCTCCATCCAACAACCCCTCGTAATTCATCGTTTGTTCAGTTCGAGTATGCATATGAAGCATATTTTTGAATTCAGTCTGTAAATCTTGACCAAACGTTGAAGATCCCCAGGTCACATTTGAAGAAATTAATTTTCTACTGCGTAACGCAAGCATGTTTCGCTCTTGGTTTTCAGCGATTTTTATTGGAACAAATGGTACTCCCGAGATAATCAATTCATAGATGGTTTGTCCAGCAGCGGTAATCACTAAATCTGAACAACTCATCAATCGTTTCATTTCATGGCTGGGTACATATCGATGCAGAATAATATTAGACACGGACAATAGTTCTCGTTCAAGAATAGGGTCATGCTTATCTCCAATTAAAATATGAAAAGTAATTTCTGGATGATTAAAACAAATGAGATGGACAATGGATTGGATAAGTGAAGGTTGTAACGTACCACCTACAGTAATCAAAACATTGGTTACATCCTGCCGGATAAAAGGACGTACCTCTTCTCGAAACGCGTCTCGTAAAATGATATATTTTGGTCCAGCTAAACTTCCGGAAGGTACATCATTTGTACTTAGAGAAGGATGGACTACAATCCCATCAGGATAATGAATACGATTTGTATCATCTAAAAAGATAGCTGATTTTGAACGTTGAGCGATTACTTGATATAAATCTCTCGTAGCGATGTATGAATCAACGATACAATAAAAATCAGGTTGAACGACTCTATACAAATAATCGATGGTATACCAATTGATGATTGTACAATGACGGTCCCCAACCAAGTTTCTCAAATCTACATCACTTTGAACAATTAACTCAACTTCTATTCCTCTCCGTTTCACTTCATCATATAAAGCAATACACCTTGTCAGATGTCCAAACCCCGTTTTTATTCCACCTTCCGTAAAAATCATGACTTTCATAATGTGTCCCTCTTATCTTATTACTTTTTGTTCAATATGCTTATTAATCTCAATTAATTGAGGTTCTTCCTTAAATAGCCGAATAATGTCTTCTAAATAAAAGTCATGCTCTCCCTTATAAAGACGACTATAAATTTCAGAAATCAATTTCAAGTCTTCAGGTGTATCCAACGTCCACCGATGCTGAGAATAGTTTGTTTCATTGTCGTAACAAGATACATTATGTTGATGCTGTTCATAGATTAACGGGGTGACATGTTCCTGCTCATAATCTTTTGTTGCATGATGATAAGCATCGAAGAGGGATTCAAATGAAAATACTTCTACATCTAGACCTCTTGGAAACGTTCGCTCACTTGGCTTGGTCCCTACATTTGTCACAAGATGGTTTGTTGTGTCGCGGTATTGTTGAATCACATGATCGATAATGAAAGGGTCTATCAAAGGACAATCTGAAGTGATTCGAATCACCACTTCAGCTTCGGCTTCCATAGCTGCCTCATAGTATCGACTCAGTACGTTATCTGAACTTCCTCGATACACACGAACACCATATCGCTTTGCTTCCTCCGACAATACATCGTCTTCACTCAACGTTGTCGTTGCAACGATGATTTCATCAATTAATTTCGCTTGTTTTACTCGAGCAATCACATGGTCAAGCACCGTGCGACCTTGCAGTTTCATCAATACTTTCCCAGGAAGCCTCGTTGAGCCCATCCGTGCTTGAATAATCGCCACCGTTTTCATAGCCATTTTTCACTTCCCATATCGTTTTAACACTTTTTTCACTGCATCGATCACATCGTACACATCTTCCTCAGTCATCGCAGGAAATAGAGGGAGTGTAATGATATCTTCGTATAGCGTTTCTGCGTGTGGACAAATCCCTTTTTCATACCCTAGCTCTTGATAATATGGCATCCAATGAACAGGAATATAGTGGACGTTGACTCCAATGTTTTCATTTAATAAGGCCTCAAACAGTTCTTTCCGTGAACCGTTTAACCGGTTTTGATTTAAGCGAATGATATATAAGTGCCAGCTTGACTCTCCACTTTCATCTTGATGCGGTATCGTAATTTCAGATAACTCGCGAAATGCCTCATTATATAAAGAAACATAGTGTTTTCGTAACTCAATAAATCGTTCAATCTTCTTCAATTGGCTTGTTCCAAGGACAGCTTGAATATCTGTCATTCGATAATTGAAACCCAAAAACTGCATTTCGTAGTACCAAGGACCATGGTGATCAACTAACTGTTCAGCACTTTTTGTAATTCCATGGGTCCGAAATTGTAATAGTTTACGATAGTACACTTCATCATTTGTCGTGATGATGCCACCTTCACCCGAAGTAATATGTTTAACAGGATGAAAACTAAACATCGTCATATCACTTAACGCACCGATTCGTTTCCCTTGATAGGTGGCACCTAACGCATGAGCCGCATCTTCAATGACGACTAAGTCATGTTGTTCGGCAATTCGATGAATCTCCCGCATCGCTGCAGGTTGACCTGTAAAGTGGACAGGGATGATGGCTTTTGTGCGTGGAGTGATGGCTTGTTCAATCGCATTCGGGTCTAAGTTATACGTCGTTGGATCAATGTCAGCAAACACAGGTGTTCCTTTTTGATAAAGAACACAATTCGCACTAGCTGCAAATGTCATCGGAGTGGTAATGACTTCATCCCCTTCACCAATTCCTGCTGCAAAACAGGCACCGTGTAGGGCGGCCGTCCCATTAGAAAAAGAGACAGCATAGCGAGCTCCAACATACTGAGCGATTGCTTGTTCAAACTCATCAACAGCAGGACCAGTTGTTAAAAAGTCACCTCGTAACGTATCGACCACAGCTTGAATATCTTCTTCATCGATCCATTGTCTGCCATAAGGCAGAAACGTGTTTCTTACAGGTTGATCAATCAAACTAAACTCCCTCTCATCAAAAAATGATTATGCCGTCTTCCTTATTTCACTAACTCTCTTAATTCATCGACCGATAACCACTGATTGTTTACATTACTGACGTATGTAAACCCTTCTGGTAACGACTTTCCACCATTTGAATACTCTGCACTCCACCAAGGGAACTCAGGTTGAATGACAAAATAATCGTCGTACTCTAACGTGTGTCTCGCATCATCTTCCGTAATCATTGCCTCATGTAATTTTTCACCTGGACGAATCCCCACAATTTTGATGTCGCACTCAGGAGCAATCGCCTCAGCCAAATCAAGAATCGACATACTTGGGATTTTCGGAATAAAAATCTCTCCACCGTTCATACGTGTCAAACTATCGATAACAAACTGGACACCTTGGTCTAATGTGATCCAAAAGCGAGTCATCCGATCATCGGTCACTGGAATGACCGTTGCTCCGTCTTGCTTCAACTTCTTGAAGAATGGTACAACGCTGCCTCGGCTTCCGACGACATTACCGTATCGGACGACAGCAAATCGTGTGTCTTTATCCCCGGCATATGAGTTACCAGCGACAAACAATTTATCTGATGCTAATTTAGTTGCACCATACAAGTTAATCGGACTTGCAGCCTTATCCGTACTTAGTGCGATAACTTTTTTGACACCACGATCAATAGCCGCTTCAATAATATTTTGAGCACCATGAATATTTGTTTTCACGGCCTCGAATGGATTATACTCGCAAGCTCCGACATGCTTGAGCGCCGCAGCATGGATGACAATATCTACTCCATCAAACGCACGATAAAGGCGTTCTTTATCACGAACATCCCCAATAAAAAAACGGACACGGGGATCTGTAAATTCTTGCGCCATTTCATATTGTTTTAACTCATCACGACTAAATACGATGACCTTTTTTACGTTTTGTTTTAATACGGTGGAGATGAATTTCTTCCCAAAAGATCCTGTACCACCCGTGACTAAAATTGTCTGATTTGTAAACATGCTTATATACTTCCTCTCTCATGCACAATGTCTAATAAATATATTATTGGCGCTACTTGTTACTTAATAGTTTCTGCATACGCTTGTTTTATCGTGTGAAGTTGAGTTTGTAGTTCTTGAATCGACTCAAACATTCGCGACAAAATCGAAAGACGTAATGCACTCGTTCGATTGTATCGATTATGGAATTTAATTTTATTTTGAATGATTAATAAATTGACGAGTTGAAGCGGCATGATATGTGTTCGGAAAGATGGCGCTTCAATCATCGCATCCCAATCCCGTAGCATTTTTTCAAACTCATCGATGGTGACCGCTTTTTGATTCATAGCGCGACCCAATCGTTTTTCAAGCATTTGCAATCGTTCGCTCACACTATCAAGTAATTGTTGTACATGCTCAATCGGGACATTCAATTCTGATTCTTTGACTTGTTCAAGTTTCTGTTTTTGAATCGGTGTGGTGTGGAGCCTTTCAAGGGATTGATACGAAACTCCCTCAATTCGAGCACCTTTCTCCGCGTAGTTGACTAGTTTTTCTTTTAATCCGAGCTGTGACTTGATTAATGCTTGGTAACTAGTTAAAAAACCAAATAAGATTGGTGTGGTTTTCCCCATCTCACCATTATTCAATGGTACGTCATATAACGTTTTAGTGAACTGACCATCGTTTGAAGAAGCTTGTTTGACCGAAGCACTATAATATTCACCTTCTCGCAATGCTAAATCTTGTCCGATCAACCCAATTGAATCAAAGTCCAAATAGTTCGCAAATGCAACCGCTGCTAACGCCACCGTAGGGTACGTACTGAAAACTGTTTTTGTATAGGGTAGCAAATCTTGTGTAACCTTGGCATCAGCATAAGGTACAAGTAACCCCTTTGCTCGTTGTGGAATCTGATGATTCACTTGTAACGAATAGACAAGTGGGACATCAATTTCAATATCGTTGAAGAAATGAGCGTTAGCTTCACCAGCGTCAATCGATATGACAAAGTCCGGTCGGATTTCATTCTCCAGTAAAACTTTAACTGTCTGACCAATCGCAATGATATAGTAAGCGCACTGAGCCTTTTTAAGATAAGGGATCGCATCTTCTAGTGAAGGACCCCCTGCAATCATCAGCGCATGGCTTCCTTTATATTTATGTTTGAGACAATCGATGTTAAAAAGACGATCTGAATGCCGGTTTAGGTAGCTCGCATTTTGAAACGATTCTTGATACCAGCTCTCCGTGTACACTTTACGTGTCGTTAAATCAATTCGACTTTCGCTCAAATAATTTCGAACCAATTTCAATAATTCAAGTAACGTTTTTGTATCCTCATAAAGAGGATGTTTAATAACTTCCGTTTTCAAACCAATAAACGATTGAAACTTTGATTGCAATAACGTTTTATAATCGTCTTGCGAATCAAGAAAAGACAAGACTGAATCACTTTTAATATTTGACGGTAAGTTGAGGGGATCAATCGTCAAGACATGATATTGTTTTATCAATTCAGCATGAAACAGCCCACTTCCATACCCTAAAAGGATAATAGCTTCCGTGTCATCAGCAATCTCGGCTTGCAACCGCTCAAACTCTAAAAGCGTTTCACTCACAAAATAGTGGCTACTATCGTTCTGCTTTATAAGAGCCATCTCGTTCTCATGATAGCGGAACGGGAGGACGATTTGATTCTGATGTTCTACTTCTATTAATGCTTCATATTCTGTAATTAATAATTGCAAATTATCATAGACAACATTGACATACAGTTGTAAATTCTCTTTCTTGATGGCTTGGAGCTCCGCTACATGTTCTACTGTCCGAATTCCATTAGAATGAATATTTTCGCCAAATAGTCGAATGATTCCCACAATCTCGTCGAGGACATCCCACTTTTCGTTTTCAACTAAGAGGACAACTTGATTTGAGATGTCCCGAAGCTCTTTTACGATGTTTTGCAGTTGTGACATAAGGCACTCCTTTATGTTTTAAAAGTTCATCTGTATATAGTATACAATTTCAATATATGAATATCGATAGACTGACAAATTTATTTAAAAAAAGGGAAACAGACTTTATGTCCGTTTCCCTTTTTATATGGTTTTAAATGAATCTTAACGTAACAACTGAAGTACAGCTTGTGGCTGTTGGTTCGCTTGAGCAAGCATTGCTTGTGCAGCTTGGTTCAAGATGTTGTTTTTCGTGAAGTTCATCATTTCTTTCGCCATATCTACGTCACGTACACGTGATTCAGCAGCTTGAAGGTTTTCAGCTCCAACGTTCAAGTTGTTGATTGTGTGCTCAAGACGGTTTTGTGTTGCCCCGAGTTTCGCACGCTCAGAAGATACAGTTTCAATCGCAGTGTTGATTACTGAGATAGCGCTGTTTGCACCTGTTTGTGATTCGATATCGATTGTATCAACAGAAAGACCAGTAGAAGTCATGTTTCCGATTGTCAACTCAATGTTTTGACCTGAGTTTGCACCGATGTGGAATTTGAGACCAGATCCCACAGCTGAGAAACCGCCATCCATCAATGTTTTCGTGTTGAACTCTGTGTTTTCAGCGATACGTGTGATTTCACTAACGAGCTCATCAACTTCTTTTTGAAGCTCTTGACGGTCAGTTGTTGTGTTCGTATCGTTTGACGATTGAACAGCGAGTTCACGCATACGTTGAAGGATAGAGTGTGTTTCGTTCAATGCACCTTCAGCTGTTTGGATGAGTGAGATTCCGTCTTGTGCGTTACGTGACGCTTGATCAAGACCGCGAATTTGTCCACGCATTTTTTCAGAGATTGCAAGACCAGCAGCGTCATCGCCAGCACGGTTGATGCGAAGACCTGAAGAAAGTTTCTCCATTGCCTTCCCAGAGTTAGTTGTGTTGAACGCCATGTTGCGGTGTGCGTTCATTGCGTTAAGGTTGTGGTTGATAATCATTGTAATTTCCCTCCATAGGTTTGAGTTTTTCCGCTCTTCCAAATCCGTTTGTCCGAGCATGTAAGGTTTAGGCCGGCCCCTCACCTTACATTTGTTGGAACGTTTTATCGTTTCCATACTCTATATCGGAGTGAAGGCTCGGCAGTTTAGTCTTTTTACAACTTTTTTTATGATTTCTTCAAATTTTATATTTATGTAATGAAAAACGCCCCATCATTGGGACGTTTTCAACCTTCTTACACTTCTACTTTCATCTGTTCCGTCTCATTCTGCAAACTCTCTGCGACGCGAACGAGCTCTGACATCGCCCCGTTCACCTCACCAAGACTAGCCGCTTGCTGGCTCGCCGCTGATGTCACTTCATTCGCATAACGCGATGCTTCTTCGACCATGCCAACGATGCCCGCCGAGTTTGTCACAACCGAATCGATCTGACCACGTGACTCATCAAGGAGTGAATCGACCGAATGGACATGACTGTATACTTCATTTGCGGAATTGTGAATCGATGCGAACGCACCACCTGCTTTTTCAACTAAACCGACACCTGTCTCCACTTCTGCTTTGACGTTCGCCATTGAAGACGATGTATCCCCAACGAGACGCTTCACGTCTACGATGAGATCCGTGATTTCTTGAGTCGAGTTCGCTGTTTGTTCCGCGAGCTTTTTCACTTCTGCCGCAACGACAGCGAATCCACGCCCATGCTCTCCGGCACGTGCCGCTTCAATCGATGCGTTCAAGGCAAGCAAGTTTGTCTGTGCTGAGATGTCACTGATGACATCCGTGATCCGTGAGATTTCGCCTGTCATTTCTGTCAACTGGCTGTTGAGCGTCGATGACTGTTCGACTTTCCCGGCAATCGCATGCATCGCATGAACTGAAGACGAGGCAAGACCTTTCCCGCTCTCTGCTTCCTGTTGCATCTCGCTTGCCGAATCAAGCGCCGATGACATCTCTTGGCGGATGCTCTCCATCGTACGCGCGACCGCTCCGAGCAAGTCCATCGAGTTATATGTCGCACTGACGTTATCTTCTAACATCTTGTTGAGAGAATCCATCGCAGAACGGATACTTTCTCCTGCAACGTTCCCTTCTTGAACTGAAGCTGCAATTTCCTGTGCCGAACCCGTCAATTGGTCAGCCGTGTAACGCATGTTCGTGCCTTGTTCCCGAAGGTGTTCGACCATGTTGTCCATCGACAAGAGCAAACGTCCCATCTCTGAACGATCTGTCGTCTTCTCGTCGGCGAAGTGCACCGTCAAATCACCATTCCCGACTTCGACAGCTTTTTCAGAAGCCATCTCGACCGCTTTCAGTGGACGACGGGCAATCAAGTAAATGACGATTCCGCCGAGTGATGAGATGAGTAATGCCACGACCGTACCGACGAGCATGACTTGACCTTGTTCCATCTCGAGTTCTGTCAAGAGTAATAGGGTGATGTAGCCGACCGCTCCGCCCGTGATAAAGGACGTGACCAAAATCCACGCGAGCAATTGCGTCGTAAAGTTTTTAAATACTTTCACTGTTTGTTCCTCCTCATTGTGTTCATCACTTACTATATCGTCCAATTTCCAATGAATGTATAGCGTTTTCAGTTGAACGTTTGGTCAATGAAAAAACGTACTCCGTCAAGGAGTACGTTTCATCAAAATGCTTCATCGTCACGTTCAACATGGATCACACGGCGTGGTGTCGTCGCCGCATCAATTGCGAGCGCGATGGCAGCCGCCCAGTGTAGCATCATCCCGACAAATGGAATGAAGCCGAGCACCGAGGCCGCAATTCCGACCGCCGCACCGTAAGAGAAGCGACTCAATCGACTGAACGAAAGAATCAACACGATCACGTGGTAGACGAACATGAAACCGAGGGGCGAATAGCCCATTCCGATGATGAAGAGACCGCCAAGAAGCGGAATCCCGAGGAAGGCTTCAAACGCCGCGCCGCGCCGAGCCATTTCAGATTTTTCACCATGTGGTTCACCTCACACTTCAATCATATAAAACTCATAGCCACCATTCTCCGCAAAACCGGCACGTTTATAAATCTCGAGCGCCGCCTTGTTTTCCGTCTCGACATCGAGCTCGACTTTCGTCCGGCCCATGCGGAACAGTTGTTGGACCATCTGTTTCAACATTTTCGTACCGTAGCCTTTGCCTTGTTCGCCTGCTTTGACCCCGAACGCATGGATGCTTGCCGCATCATCCCCAGTGAGAAGGGCGCGAATCACACCGATCGGTTTGCCGTCCACTTCACCGATATACGTCACGCGGTCTGGCGTATCGATTTGTTGATAGATGTTTTCCGTCACATCGACCGGATCTCCGAACGCCTCGCTGAGCGTCGCGATGATGAGCGGACGATCCTCTGACGCCGCCTCACGTAGCGATACTTCGTCCGGCTTCAAGAAGAGTTCCGCTTTTTTCAAGACGAGATTGTATTCCGAGAACTGATACGCCGCCTGAAGATGCTCGAGCACCGCTTTCCCGGATGCCGAGTTTCGGTCGATGACGAACGTGAATGCTTCGCAACCGTTCAACTTCGCGTCTTGTTTTGCCGTTTCGAGTAGTGCCGTGAAGACACCTTGTTTCCGGTATTCAGGATGAACGAGCGCATTCACTTCATACTCGTTCGGAAGATACGGGAAAAGCATGAGATAACCAACGAGCGTCTCCCCGTCATATACCGCATAGTCGTTCTGCCCGACCGACTCATGCCCAACCTTTACGTCGATCTTGTCGTTCGCGTTGACCGCCTGTTCTAACGCTTTGACGTCATCTGCCTGTCTTACTTCTTCTACTGTCCAATTCATTCATATCACCTCATTTGTATTGTAGCACAAAGGAAAAAGCCCGCCGTAGCGAGCAGACATTCAATGATTTCTTTCATTCTGAAAAAGATAAGTCAATTCTCGCATCATGACTGAGATGACGATGACAACAGCCAAGGTGATCAAGCTTTCTTGTTTCGGTAAATCAAATATATACATCGCGACGATAAACAAAAGGATTACAATCAATCCCTCCGAATAATCTCGTCTTCGGCTTGGTAATGTCTTTCGCACACGTCCCCCACCTCTCTGAAAAAGACTGCAAACGATTCAGCCGTCTACAGTCTCATCATATTACAACGTCCGGAACTCTAACTCAGGTAGTGTCTCGATCAACTCGGCAATCTCGTCCGTATGCGCCTCCGCACCTGGGACGGCCTCTGTCGGTTCGACCCAGAAGAACGTCTTGTCGTTCGTCCCGAGGTAGTTGCCGTAGCCGATTTCTGTCGCGAACGCTTCTTGAGTCAATTCGCGGTCGATCAAGTCCAGGTGGAACAAGAGTTGGTCGTCCCCGTCCTCAACGTTATAGTATAAATCGAACGTACCGTAGCTCTTCGTGTCCCCGATGTCGACGACGTCCTGCGCCTTCTCGATATAGACATCACCTCGCTCGATCGCCTCGACAATCTTCGACGGCAAGATAATCTCATAACCGAGCTCACGGTCACGAATCGTCTGCGTCGTATCCTCTGTCCGTCCCCGGGACGAGACGACACCAACTGTCGCCACCAATGCACCTGTCACACCGAGCGCGAGCGCCCACTTCATCGATTTGTTCACAAGAACCACTCCTCACTTGTTAATGTCTTCACTTGATTATCCCACAAGTTGACGACTTTTCATTAAATATTCTGAAAAAATGTTTCCCCTTACATTGACGAGTGTCCGTCAATCCCATACGATGGTAGTAACGTACTATAGAAAAGAGGAACTGACATGTCTAACGAAACTACTTTGACACGCGCTCAGCTCGACGCGCTCTTGAAAAACGTCTTCGCCCTTCAAATCCCGGTCATCGAGAAATTCATGACGGATTTGTTTAAACAATATGTCTCCACGGCATCTACGTTCAAACAGGACATGGACACGATGAAAGCAACGGACTGGCACAAGCATTTCTTCGGTCAAAAAGTGATGCCGCACCTCTTCATCGAGAACCTTGGCTTCGGTGCATCGTTCCGTCATCAAGGTCAAGAAAAAGTCGTCAGCATTCCTGAGAACATGACAGTCGTCAAACCGGACTCAGACGCGCAAATCAAAGAGATTTTAGAGAATCTCGACCAGACGCTCGCATTAATGGACGGCGTCAAAAACAAAGGACTCGTCAAGAAGTTCTATAAAGAAACGCTCGAACTGATCTGCCAACTCGGTAGTCGTACCGGTATGATGGATGATTTCTATGACAAAGTCAAAGGCAGTTTGACAACAAGTTAATGACCATCCCCTCGCTCAAAAGACTGAGGGGATTTTTTTATGCCTCTTGTCGAACGACGGTCGGGAGCTCCATAAACTGACTCCGACTGTGGAAGACGACCCCGACCATGACGAGCGCGATCCCGGACAAAGCGATTGGCGATGGCATGACGGCATGCAGGAAGACCAGTTCCCCGATGAGCGCGAACAGGACTTCGAGCGCTTGCGTCGCTTCGACGGACGCCAGTCTTCCCATGTCATGTTTGACGAGATCGGTCGCCATGAAGAATAGCACGGTCGCGACAACCCCGGATAACAGGGCGACGAGGAATGTCTGCCCGAGCTGACTCGATGAGGGACGCCCCGTCGTCAACCCGTAACCGAACAACAGGAGCCAGACCGGGAGTGACCCGAGACACATTCCGAGGATTCGCTCGAACACGTCGAGGTCCGTGTGCTGCATCATCTTCCGGTTTCCGAGCGGGTAGGCAAATGCGGCGATGATGACCGGCACGACCCCAAGCCAAATGAACCGAGGTTCGAACGACTCGAAAAACTCCACTTGCATCATTACGACCCCAATGAGAATCAAGACCGAGAAGCGAAGTCCGCGCCATGGGATTCGCTCCCGTGTTCCGTCTGCCTTCTTGAAGAGTGGGGACAACAGTGCCCCGGCGACAATCGTCACTTGCCACGTACCCGCAATCAACCACGGGGGTGCGACCTCGGCCGCGAGACAAATCGGAACGTAAAACAATCCGAACCCGACCGTCCCCCAAAGAATCCATGGACGAGGACGTTCTTTCAATGCTGAGAGGACTCGCTTGAGTCCACCACGAAACGCGACCACAACTAGCAGTAACGGAATCATCCACAAAAAGCGGAGCGAGGCACTATAGGCAAAGCTGCCACCTCCGACTTGCATCACTTCGTTCAACACGAACGTGCTCGCAAAAAACAAGGCGGCGAAGACACCGAGTATGAGTGGACGCATACGTTCCCTCCTTTCCGAATCCTGTCATGTTCTCGACATCTCGCCATTTCTCCTGCAAAAAACGGACGACCCTTGGCCATCCGTCTCTTTATTCCTTCTTGGTCATGTCCGGCGTTCGAGTGCGGCAATCCGCTCCATCCGCTCGAGGATTGGTTTCGCCTGATCGATATACGCCCTCACTCCAACAAGCGACAACGACGCCGCATGCGCCTCCTCATTTCGCCATACTTCATAGACGAATACGGTATCCGCCTCATCGAGCGACACGTGGACCCGATACGATTCACAATCCGATGTCGCCTCCATCTCCCGCGCCGCTTCCGACAAAATTGCTACGAGTCTATCGCGTTGCCCCGCTTTCGTGACAAGCTTTCCAATCAGTGCGTACATTTCCAATCCTCCCCTTTCTCTTGCATCGACTTCTTCCACTTACCATATGCGATTTCCTGCTTGGTCGGTTCACACGTGTAGAGGTTAAAAAAACGGACGACCCTTGGCCATCCGTTAATGAATATCGCGTTTTTGGAAGTTCCCGCCTTTGACCTCTGTCACCTCATACACGACGACGAACGCTTTCGAGTCGACATCATCGATGATGTCTTTGATTTTTCGTTCTTCGAGCCGGTTGATGACACACGTGATTTCGTAATAACTTTCTTTGGAATATGCTCCTTGGATTTGATTCAACGTGGCGCTCCGTCCGAGACGGTCCCGAATCGTCTCGACCATCTCCTGCGGTTCACTCGTGATGATTTTGAACGTCTTCGCCCCGCTCAATCCCTCTTCGACGATATGAATCACTTTCGAGGCGATGAAGTAGGCGATGGCGGACAAGACCGCTCCTTGAAGACCGAACACCGTCGAGACGACGATAAAGACGAACGTATTTAAAAATAAAATCAAATCACTCGTACCGAACGGCAATTTACGGGATAACAGGACAGCCAACATGTCGATGCCGTCAAGCGCTCCCCCGTTGCGAAGCGAAATCCCCATCCCGAACCCGAGGATGATCCCACCGACCACCGTGATGAGGAGCGCATCCCCTTCGATGATAGTCGGAACATGGTGCATAATGACCGTACCAACAGACAAAGATGCAATCCCGGTGACTGAAAGGATGGCGAAGCTCTTCCCGATTTGTTTATAACCCAGATAGACAAACGGAATATTTAACACCCCGATGAAAATACCGAGCGGCAGTCCCGTCAGTTGTGACCCGACAATACTAATCCCAGTGACGCCCCCGTCCGAAACGTTATTCGGAATGAGGACCGATTCCAATCCATACGCCGCGATGAGTCCCCCGATGATGTTCATCATCATTTGAAACGCCATCAACCACGTTTTGTTTTCTCGTTTCATCCTATAGACCTCCATCCATTGTTCAACAACCTTCTTAGCCTAACATAAAATAATACTAAGATAATTTATCAAGAATCCTCCATCAATTCTGAATATTCATGTCAGATTCTCTGTCATAAATGATTGTCGGTTCGTATCATTTGTTATACTTAAGAAAATGGAAAGGGGGCACCATGTATGCAGCGTACACCTATGCCTTCCCCGACACCGGAGGAAGTGCAGCGCTTAAGGCGGGAACATAATCCGATCAAGGCTTCTGAACTGTTTGTAAAAGTCGTCCTTTTGCTGCTCGGCTCCCTCGTCTTTGCAGTCGGCTTGGAGGCGTTCCTCGTACCGAATCAAATCATCGACGGTGGTATCGTCGGCGTCTCGATTATCGTGTCGTACTTGACGGAAACGAAGCTCGCGATTTGGCTCGTCCTCTTCAACTTACCGTTCATCTACTTCGGGTATCGGCAAATCGGAAAGACGTTCGCCGTCGTCACGTTGACGGCCATCCTTCTCATGTCAGCCTTCACCATCGTCCTTCACGACATCAAGCCTTTCACAGACGACCTCCTCTTGTCGACCGTCTTCGGCGGTTTTTTACTCGGTGCCGGAATCGGGCTCGTCATCCGGGCGGGAGGATCACTCGATGGAACGGAAATTCTTGCCGTTTCCTTCACGAACCGATTACCATTCTCCGTCGGAGAGATTGTCATGTTTTTCAATATCTTTATCCTCGGGACGGCCGGATTCGTCTTCAGTTGGGACCGGGCCATGTATTCGCTCCTCACCTATTTCATCGCATTCAAGACGATCGATGTTGTCCTAGAAGGAATTGACCAGTCGAAAGCGGCCTGGATCATCACGTCCGCACCAGACGATATCGGGCAAGCCATCATGGACCGGCTCGGTCGAGGTGTGACGTATCTTCATGGAGAAGGCGCCTACACAGGTGACGGGAAGAAAGTCGTCTTCACAGTCATCAGTCGATTAGAAGAAACGAAATTAAAAGACATTCTCGATGACTATGATGAAAAAGCGTTCCTCGCCATTGGCAACATTCACGACGTCCGCGGCGGACAATTAAAGAAGAAAAACATTCACTAAACGTGAAATCCCCTATAACCGCTGGACCATCATCGCCAACGGTTATAGGGGATTTTTACGCAAACTTGACCTGATTTCGTCCATTTTGCTTCGCTTCATACAATGCTTCATCTGCTCTTTCGAACACGACCATGCTCGGTTCATGCCCTGCAATCGCTGCACCGATTGAAATAGTCATCGGAATAGTTTCACCCTGAAATTCGAATGGTGTTCGCTGTACCATTTGCACGATGTTTTCTGCCACCTTCACCATACCTTCACTACCTTCAATGACGAGCAAAAATTCTTCGCCACCGTATCGTCCGACAAATCCAGACGGCGGACAGCTCCGCTCCAACGTTTGTCCGATATGACGAAGTGCTGCGTCTCCTGCTAAGTGCCCATATGTATCGTTCAACTGTTTAAAATGATCGACGTCGATAACGAGTAACGTCCACGGTTTCCCGGACATTTCCAAATCGTTCATCTGTTCGAGCGTCCGATAACGGTTTGGAAGTCCCGTCAACTCATCAATGGTCGCCCGGTGCGTATGTAGGAGAAACATCCATAGATGCGTCTCGAGCTTCTTTGCGGCCCAATAGCAGAGCCAGGCCCCAAAAGATAACATGAGAAAATAAGGAACAAATACATTTATAAAGACCGTCTCATTCACACTGCCGCTCACTTGAATCAAGACGAGGAGCGCACCTAACCCGATGTAGATGGCATACCCTCTCCCTCGACGAATCGGTAAGCGTGTCATGACAAGAGAAAATAAAAAGAAGACAAATAACAGTAGTAACGAGTCTACGAACGGAGCACTCATTCCGTGCAGCGTCGTGCGTCCGATGAAGATCAGACCGAGCGTGACGATAGCTCCGAACGGTCCAGCGAACGTTGCGGATAAGGCAATCGGGATGAGACGAAGGTCGATTCGTGCATCCCCTAATTCGATGGAGTTGATGGTTAAGAGAATTGCCGTCAATCCGTTAGAGACTCCAAACCAAAAGCGTACGAACAACGGGGAAGTCGGCTGAATCGGTAAAACTGTCCGCATCACATAGAGTGTGAGCGACATGAATAAAAAGATCAGACTGATGTTGATAAAAAAACTATTAATACCTGTTTCCACCGATTCCCCTCCTTCCTTTCACGTTTCCATCCTATCCCAACCCATCGAGCGCTGTCATCCATCAATTACCGGATTCATGAAAAAAGTCGAAAGCTCACGCTTCCGACTGCTTTTGAATCATCTGCTTCATCAAGTTAGCACTGTTTCGTGCCGACTCGTTCTCTTCCTGCATCTGAATGTACACCTCATGACGATGAATATCGATATGACGCGGGGCATCAATCCCGAGCTTCACTTGGTCGCCTTCGATGGCGAGTACCGTGAGCGTCACATCGTCGCCGATATGGATGGCCTCACCTTGTTTTCGTTTCAATACGAGCATCAGCGCACCTCCGCTTTCGTGCCACCGAGTGGATAACGAGCTGGATACGCATCGTCTAGGATGACTTGTTTCCCGCGACGTTCCTTCGTCTCGATGACGATCGGTGCTTTCAAGTTGAGCGTCGATGAATCAAAAGGTTCACGAAGCGTCACAATAGAATAGACCGATACGTGTTCCGCCTCCTCGATTCCAAGTTGGTCTTTCGCGCCATCCGACAATTCAAACGCATAGTCCGACTTATGCCAAAACGGATTCGTCACGACGAACGCGCATGCCTGTTCCTCAATCGACTGAAGCGACCAGAACGGCAAATCTTCCCCATACGGAATCAACACGAACGTCTTTGATTCCGGGAATCCCGGAATCTCACTGACGAAGGTGATCGTCTCCGCTTCGTTTATTTCAATCTTGCCAAAGTAGTCTGTTTCAATGAACATGGATTGTCCTCACTTTCAACGCGTTTCATCATACATCCCACCGACCGGCCACATCTCGAGTGACGCCTGTTGACGGAGCGAAATGTCCGTCGTCCACGGCGTGAACGAGATGTCGGTCGGAGTGAGCGATACATCAATTTGGGGTGGTGTGATATTCCACTCGATTTTCACATCCGCCGGCGTATACGTCAACTTGACACGATCGATTGATTTTGGCATGTAGCCCATGTCAACAATCGGATATGGGTCATTCACTTTCTCAGCCGCTATCGAAGGGATTGGATTCCCGTTCTCGATTCGCATCATGCGGTCGCCGTCTCGAGCGATATTCGCCATCGCTTCTCGGGCACCTTGTTCCCCAATCCGCCCGAAATGTTTACCGAGTTCGAGCACACCCTTCAGATTGCTCTCACTTCTCGCTACTGATGAATCAACCTCAAGCTTCCCTTGTGTCGTCTGTTGCGTCATCTCGGCTCTCCCTTGTTGGATGGACAGGTCGGCCCGTCCTTGACGCATCTCGAGTACCGGTCGATTGGATGTCATCTGGATTGCGGCCTGTGTCTGCCGCATCTCAAGTCTCGCGAGATTCATCATCAATTACCGTAAGAAGTCGAGGAGCGTCGGCTGAATGATGCGGGCACCTGCAGATAACGCTGCACGGTGTACAGTTTCATGTGACTTCAGCTCCATAATGACTTTTTCTACATCGATGTCTTCATTATCAGACATGATGGTCTTGGCGATAATCTCATGATCTTGAAGACGATTGTCGACGAGCTCCAAACGGTTTGCTCGGGCACCGAGCTCCGCCCGTTCCGTGATCAAGTTTTGACCGAGTGTGTCGAGCGTATCAAGTTCTGCAGACAAATCTGCCCCGGCAGTCGTTGGATCATTAAGAAGTGTAGTTAATTTATGAAGCCCTTCAAATAACTCCTTACCAAAAACCGTTTCCGGTTGCATGTTCACTTGTACAGTAATTCCTTTTGACACTTCAAATTCGATCTCCCCACTTGTTGCAGGTGCCGTTCCACTCTCATAAATTGAATCGACAGAACCAGCCGGATTCGCTAAATACGCTTTTAACTGGTCGACATTGATGAGAGGTTGATCTGTCTTCGTACCATTATAAATATACTTTTCACCTGCTTTTGAGTTCGCAAGTGAACCGATGTGTTCGATCAATTGATCGACCTCGCTCTTGATGATGGCACGTTGCGACGATTCATACGTATCGTTCGCCGCTTGTGTCGTCAACTCACGAATCCGCTTGACAGCTTCCGTGACTTCGTTCAATGTCGAGTCCGTCAAATCCATCCAACTTGTCGCTTCGCTGACGTTACGTCGGAATTGGTCGACTTCTCGCACCTCAGTCCGGTAACGGATTCCCTGCATCGCAACGACTGGATCCTCCGATGCTTTTTGAATCCGTTTCCCGCTGATGAGTTGTTCCTGGACACGAGCGAGTGTGTTGTAACTACTTGATAAATGCTTCAAGTTCGTCTGTGTGAGCATTGTCTGTGTGACACGCATCAGTCATTACCTCCCTACGACACCCATGCCGTTAATGATTTTGTCTAACATTTCATCGACAGCTGTGATATTTCGAGCCGCTGCATTATAAGCGTGTTGATATTGAATCATCATCGTCATTTCTTCATCGAGCGAGACTGCGCTGACCGATAACCGACGTTGGTCCGAACTACTTAAGAGAGCAAATGTACTCTTTGCCAAGTTCGCGTTTTGGCTAGCCTCGACTGCCATGTTTCCGATAACATTTTGATAGTACTTGCCGATCGAGGTTGAGGTCGTAACCGAACCCGCAAAGTTAAGCGCACTTTCTTTCAATTGCGCAAGTTCGAGAGCACCACTTCCATCCCCGATGTTCCCGTCCTTAGATGCTGCAATTAAATCTAAGTTCTTCATGAAATCAGGGTTCACAGTAATGGTAGCGGCGCTAGTAGTACCAACGAAAAAGTCAGTTCGACCGGCATTCCCGTCCGCGTCCATGTTTGTTCCATGCGCTACATTAAATGCTGATGCGAAGACGTTCGCCATCTCATCTAAGTCTTTGAGCATGTTGGTGAATGCCCCGTCGATTGCTTCTGGACCAGTTGCACTTCCGTACATCTCAACAAGAGCCTTCCATTTTCCGTTAGGCATGTCGGCATGCGCCATCGATGTATTCGTACCTGCAGCATCGGTCATAGTCATCCCATCAAATTTCCCGACTCCGCCCGTAAGACCGTCTACGAGTTTTACTTCTGTACCACCGACGACTACACGAATATCGATTCGTCCTTCTGCGACACGTTGCGAGTTCCCACGTGTTTCGCCGTTCGTGTAATCCACCGGCACACGTTCGAACTCAATGTATTGCGACAACTCATCCATGTAGCGATCGCGCTCATCATACAATTCATTTGGCAGAACACCAAGAGGCTCTGCATCACCGATTTGACGGTTGACGTCACTGATTTTCGTCAACAAATCATTGATTTTTTTCGTGACGACCCCTGCTTCGGTCTTTAAGTCATCCTGTACTTTAGTCAATGATGAAGACATATAGTTAAATGTCTGTGCCAACGTCAATGCTCGTTGCCGAACTACGCTTCGCGCACCCGTATCGTCCGGGTTGACCGACAAGTCTTGAAGTGATGCCCAGAACAAGTCGAGCGATTTAGCGAGTCCGTTCTCAGACGGTTCATTGATGATGTCTTCCATCCGACCGAACGCGGCTTCTTTCGTCGCATAGAAGGCGTTCTTCACCGACTCGTCACGATACTGTTGATCGATCATAAGATCGCGAATTCGGGCGAGCGTCTCCCCGCGTACACCTGTCCCGAATTGTCCGGCTTTCGTCCCGCCGAAGTTGACCGAGAGCTGTTCGGTCATCCCGAGTGTGAGTCGTTGGCGCGAATAGCCAGGGTTTGAGGCGTTCGCCACGTTATTCCCGGTCGCTTGAAGCGCCCATTGGTGTGTCGAGAGACTGCGGCGTGCCGTCTCTAATCCCATAAATGTTGAACCCATTCCACTTCCTCCTTAAACGTCACGGCTGAACGAGCGTGTTTCGAACGCTTGTTGTCCGTATGTAAAATCATCTGCTTCCGGCATGAGCATATCCAGGTGCCAAGTAATATAACGAAGGGATTGTTCGAGCAACGTCGCGTTCAATTCGTTCTGTCGCTTTAACTCGAACAAGACCGGTCTCAATTCCTCTATCTCTTCATCGTCCAATTCATACGTCCCTTGAAGTCGTTCCGCTTCTTTTTGTGAAATTTGTCGGACGAGTTTTGCTTCTTCTTTGACGAGCGTGCTAAATGCCACCATGTCATTTTGAATGAGTTGCTGTTCTTTTGCGTAAGCCAATTCGAGTAACCGTTTATGTAATGTGAGCATGAGTCTCTCCTTTTTCAAAAAAAGAGCCGACTAAAGAAAGGGGTACCCCTTATTTAGTCAGCTTCCGTGCCGTGTTATTCAGTGCGAAGGCCTCAAACGGACCTCGCTTCCATTCATCCTTGTAGAAAGCGTTTAGCGATTTCGCGCGCGTCCCGTGAATATGTGCCTGCATCAATCTCCGCTTTTAAAGCGTCGATTTTAGCGAGACGGTCCGGATGTTTCACCGGTTCTTCAAACCGGGCGCGAGCTTCCGCCGAAATTGACAATTGGTCCGTTTGGCTTGATTGCGCGGGCTTCGGCTCGACTTGCGTTTTCTTTTCATAAGTGTTTGGTAAGTGTACCCACTTGGCTGAATCGATGCGCATGCGTCTTCCCCCTCTTCATGATGTTAATCCAAACGATAAGCGCGGATACTCGACTTTTTCGCCAAGCCCTCCTGCATCTCCTGTAGACTGGACAGTTCCTTCTGCATTTCTCTCTGGCAGTTCGAACAGATTTTTCCTTCATTCGTAGGCCGACCACAACGGACGCAGCTGATGGCAAGCGCCGGATTGTCTTTGATGATCAAGCGTCCTTCGTGGATATATCGCGTGATATCAAGTTCAGAGACACCTGTCGCTTCGACGAGGGCTCCGATGGTCGTCTGTTTGTTGGCTGGTTCACGAATGAAATCGCGGACTTTCAAGAAGTTTTTATAATCGACTTCATTACATGATGGACAGTACGGTGAACGTCCCTGTTTCATAAACAAGCGCCCACACATTTGGCAAGTTGCTGCATCCATTGGTTTCACCTCTGCCCTTTATATCGGACGCGATTTTGATTTGTTTAGCGCCCGAAACAAGCAAATCGCAGAAACTTCTGATGCACCTGCCTGTCGCAACGAAAATGCCGCCTGATGAAGGGTCGTTCCCGTCGTATAGACGTCGTCTACAAGAATGATTTTCCCATATTTCACTGAAGTTGGTACAGTGAAAGGGTTCGTTCGGTGTCGTCTTCCTTCTTTCCCGAGTTCACGTTGACTTGAAACCTCCGTTTTTTCGAGAATCTGCCGCGTCGGACCGATATATCGCGCGAGCACCTCGGCCTGATTGAAACGACGTGTCTGAAGTCGCTCCTTACTCAACGGAATCGGAACATAGGTCACGCCAGATGAACGCAATGCCCGAAGCGCTGGGGCAACCGATAAGGCAATGACGACATCCCCGCTGAATTTATATCGATGTAGCCAGTCAATTCCTGCATCATCGTACGCGTACAGGCAGCGGACGGTCAAGTCGAGACCGAGCGCGAGCCAGCGGATGCAGTCCGGACACGTCTCACCGGTCTCATTTGGTTGACCGCAGCGTGGGCAACCTGTCCCGAGCGGCGTCAGTTTCGACTCGCAAGAGGGACACACCCAGTCCCGTCGCCATAACGTGTCAGGTGTCCACGGGACGGTCATCGACTCATGACAAAGAAGACATTTCATCGCCGATTCGCCTCCCTGATCTTCTGGATGGCAACATCTTGTCGGAATGTCCGCTCCTTGTAAAAGAAACAGACCTCTCCTGTCGGTGTGTCCGGTTTTCGCCCCGCCCGACCCGCCATCTGAATGAGACCCCGCGTCGAGAAGAGACGATGTTCACTTTCAACCACGGCGACCTGCACGTCGCGAACCGTCATCCCTCGCTCCCAGATTGAGGTCGCAAGGACGATCCCTTTCGTTTCTTGAAGCCAATGGAGTGTATCCAACCGTTCTTCCGTGTCAGCAGAAACGGTTTGACACGTGATACCTGCCTCTTGTAACCGACTTTCATATCGCTCCAAATCAGGCTTCGTCGGCACAAACAAGAGACGGGGTTTCAAGGCGTGACGTCGACAGAAGTCTAGGAGTCGTTCGTCGGACTGTTTGACAAGTGTCGGGACCGGCAAATCGAATCCGTGATAGCGCCGCGACAGATGAACCTTCGGAAGCAATTGTTGCCAAACGGTCGGGGTCGCCGTGATAAATAAGAAGACATTTCTCCCGGCCCGACGGATTGTATTCCAAAGTGCCACATCAAAGGCAAACGGGAAGGCATCGGACTCATCGACGAGCACATAATCGAACACGTCACGTAAATTCATGAGTAACGGTGCGGTCGCCACCGTGATCATCCCAATGGAGTCTTTTTCTCCCCCTCCATATCGTTTAGTGACAGGGACTGTGAACGCCTGTTCTAATCGTTCGACCCATTCGATGGCGACATCTTTCCTCGGAGAGACAACCAACACTCGCTTCCCTTCATTGACGACACGCTCAATCACGGGAAACGTCATCTCGGTCTTCCCAGCGCCACACACCGCATGCACAAGTCCCGTCCTCCGTTCGTCCCACCACGTGAGCAGTTGGTTCGCGACCCGCTTTTGGTCTGGGACGAGCTCGAATGGCATCGTCAATTCGGTCGTCTCGGTTGGAGTTGTGATGTCCCGTTCCTGTAGAAAATCACATCGGCAGACACGCCCGAGGTACAAACAATTTCGGCAATAGGCACAGCGTCCATGATGACAAGTGAACGTCCGGACGTGCGTGCTGAGACAGCGTTGGCAGACGCCTAAGCGGATGGCTCGTTTTCCTTTCGGTGCGACAATAAGTTCTCCCATAACCTGACTCCTTTTTGTCATCACGCTACCAAAATACCTATGTAAATACGATTCAACTTATCAAAAACAACATAGGTCTACTACACAAATAGGACCCGACGAAAAAGTCGGGTCCCATCTGTTAAATCTGTTTATAGAACATGATCGCCTCATATGGACGAAGAGACAACGATATTCCGTCGAGCTCAGGCACGTCGTAGTTGTGACTGACGACGTTCACCCGCTCGAATCCTTCTGGAATCGTGTACGTCGTTTCAATTCCATAGAAGTTGGCGACGACGAGTAGCTCCTCTCGGTCCGTCTTCCGTGTATATGCCCAAACGTCTAGCGAATCAGGAGTAAGAAGCGTGTAGTCTCCGTCCGTCAAAACGTCAAGTTCTTTTCGTAATGCAATCAAGTGTTTGTAGTGGTAGAACACCGAGTTCGGATCACGAAGCGCCGTTTCAACGTTCACGTCCTCATAGTTCGGCGCCACGTTGATCCATGGTGTGCCGCTCGTGAAGCCGGCATGTGTCGTTGCATCCCACTGCATCGGCGTTCGCGAGTTGTCGCGTGACTTCTGTTTGATGGCGGCCATCATGTCATCATGCGACACACCCTCTTCCCGCTTCAACTTGTAGATGTTGAGCGTTTCGATATCCCGATATTCATCGAGCGAGTCGAAGCCGGGGTTCGTCATCCCGATTTCTTCCCCTTGATAGATGTACGGCGTCCCTTGAAGGCCGTGGAGCACTGTCGCAAGCATCTTCGCGCTCTCTACGCGGTGATTCGTGTCGTTCCCAAAACGGCTGACGACACGTGGTTGGTCATGGTTGCACCAGAAGATGGCGTTCCATCCTTTCCCGTGCATCCCACGTTGCCACGTCGACATGATGTCTTTTAATTGAATGAAATCGAACGGCGCCGCGACGAATTTCTCGCCGTTCGGATAGTCGACTTTCAAGTGGTGGAAGCTGAACGTCATGCTGAGCTCGTTCTCGTCCGGGTTTGAATAGCGTACGCAGTGATCGAGCGTCGTCGAAGACATCTCCCCGACCGTGATGACGTCATGCCCATCAAATACTTCTCGGTTCATTTCTTTTAAATATTCGTGGATGCGTGGACCGTCCGTATAGAACTTGCGACCGTCCGATGCGTCTTCTGGGAAGTTCTGTTCTTTTGAAATGAGGTTGATGACGTCGAGACGGAATCCTTTGATTCCTTTTTTACGCCAAAACCGCATCATCTCGTAGACGTCCTCGCGCATCTGTTCATTCTCCCAGTTCAGGTCAGCTTGTGTCACGTCGAACAAGTGGAGATAATATTGTCCGCTCTTCTCATCATATTCCCACGCATTCCCACCGAACTTCGATTCCCAGTTCGTCGGTTCGTCGCGCCAGATGTAATAGTCACGGTACCGCTCGTCTCCCGCCAATGATTTTTGGAACCATTCGTGCTCGGTCGAAGAGTGGTTGACGACGATGTCCATCATGAGGCCGATGCCCCGCGCCTCTGCTTCACGGATCAATTCGTCGAGGTCCTCCATCGTTCCGTAAGACGGGTCGATGGCATAATAATCACTCACGTCATAGCCATTATCGTGTTGAGGTGACTGATAGACAGGCGTCATCCAAATGTATTCGATGCCGAGTTCTGCCAAGTAATCCAGCTTCGCCGTCACCCCTTTAATCGATCCGGTCGCGTTCCCTTCCGGACTGTAAAAACTTTTCGGGTAAATTTGATAGACGACTGATTTGCGCCAATTTTTCTGTGTCATCAACGACATCTCCTTTTTGTAAGAGTTTTCATTTCAATAGTAAAGAGGGAAGAACTGCCGTCCCTCCCTCCCGAGTCATTACTTATGCGACTTTGTTTTCTTCAAGTTCACCTTTCTTCATATAACGCTTCGACAAGATGAAAGTGAGCGCGAACGGAACGATGATCGCGATGACCATGCCCACGATGAAGAGAAGGATCTTATCTGTGAAGATTGAGAGGAATCCAGGGAGTCCTCCGACACCGATGGCGATTGCTTGCACATCGTTCAATGTGATAAAGATAGCAGCGATTGCCGACCCGATCATAGCTGAGTAGAACGGGAATTTATTTGGTAAGTTGACCCCGAACATGGCCGGCTCTGTGATTCCGAAATAAGCCGAGATGGCTGAAGTCGATGCCATGCTCTTTTGTTTCGCGTTGTGCTTGTAGACGAAGAACATCGCGAGTGCGGCCGAACCTTGAGCAATGTTTGAGAGTGCAATCATCGGCCAGATGAACGTACCGCCTGTATCTGCGATCAACTGAAGGTCGATGGCGATGAACAAGTGGTGCATCCCGGTGACGACGAGCGGTGCGTAGAACAATCCGAAGAGGAGTGCCCCGACGACCGGTACGGCTTCGAACGTGTTGACGAGTCCTGTCGCGATCACGTTCCCGATTCCACGAGTGACCGGTCCAACGATTGCGAGTGCGAGGAATCCTGTGACAACGATTGTTGTGATTGGAACGACCAAGAGTTGGATGGCGTTCGGTACACGTTTTTTCAAGAACATCTCGATTTGGCTCAAGATATAGGCAGCGGCGAGTACCGGCAAGATTTGACCTTGGTAGCCGACTTTCTCGATTTCGAAGAGTCCGAGGATATCAAACGTCGGGACATCTCCTTCAAGTGCTGCCGTTCCGTAGCCCCATGCATTCAAGAGGTCCGGGTGAACGAGCAAGAGACCCATGACGATCCCGAGTACTTCGCTCCCACCGAATCGTTTCGTCGCCGACCAACCGACGAGTGCAGGTAAGAACACGAATGACGTATTCGCCATCATGTTGATGAGATCCCAAAGTCCTTGTAGGTTCGGATACGCCTCGATGAGTGTCTGTCCTTCGATGAAGAGACCTTCCGATGCAAGTAAGTTGTTGATCCCCATAAGGAGACCGGCTACGATGATGGCTGGAATGATTGGCATAAAGACGTCAGAGAAGACTTTGACGAGTTTTTGAAGCGGATTCATTTTTTTGCCGCCCGCGGATTTGACCTCGGCGACCGTCGCCGCCTCAAGTCCAGCGAGCTTGATGAACTCGGCATAGACGCGATCGACATCGCCGGCTCCGATGACGATTTGATACACGCCGGAGTTCTCGAACGCCCCTTTGACGAGGTCGATTTCTTTCACGCGCGCCTCATCGACTTTTGATTGATCCTTGAGGGAGAGACGTAGACGCGTCACACAGTGCGCGGCCTTGTCCACGTTGTCTTTGCCCCCGATCGCTTCTAAGATCTCAGCGGCAATTTGACGATAATCTGCCTTCATGTTGAATGTCCTCCTTTGTTTGAAAACTGTAAATGAAAACGGTTACTTATGAGTACAAACAAAGTATAACTTATCTATATAAGTTAAGTCAATAACTTATATAGATAAGTTAAACATGAAAGTTTTGCGTCGTGATTTACTGTTAAAATTCCCCTATTTTGACTTAGGACAAACAAAAAACCCCTTCCTGTACGAAAGAGGTTTACCTACGGGCGACGTCGCTAAACTGGAACTTGTCCAATCGGTGACGCGACTCCGTATATTCAAATTGTTGTCCTTCATATAAGAACGTATCGTTCGTGATGACGATGACGTATTCATAGTCATGCAAGTCGAGCCGTTTCCGGTCAAGTTCCGTCACGTCTTCAGCTGCAATCTTCCGTTTGGCATAGCTGATTTGTAGCCCAAGCTCATCTTCGATATATCCATAAATCGATCGAGCCGCAATCTCTTCTGTCAGACCGGGGACGAGATCTTTGACGAAATAGTTGATATCTAAAATAACATTCTCCCCGTCAAAGTTTCGAACCCGTTCGATGCGAAACACATGCGTCCCTGGCACTAAGTTCATCCGTTCGGCGAGCCATGTCGGGGCTTCTATCTCTTCGAACGAAGCGACGTGGGTCTGAATGGAACGACCGAGCATGCTCGCGTAGACCTCTGAAAAACTGACGATGCCGTTGAATTGAAACTCAATCTGGTCACGTTTCAACACGAACACGCCTTTTCCATGATGCTTCCGGACATACCCATTCTCCTGTAAAAGATCGAGCGCTTTCCGGACCGTCCCCCGGCTGGCCTCGAACTGATGCATCAACTCGGTTTCAGACGGAAGCTTTGAGTCAGCGGGTCTCGTGCCATTTCGCATCTCTTCTGCCAGACGCTCAAAGATTTGGCGATATTTCGCCATTTCATTCCCTCCTCCATTGAAAAAGACGACCTTAGACGGTCGTCTCTCTTACCATTCGCGACGATACCATGTGATGCCGATTGCACCAGGTCCGAGATGCGTTCCGATGACGGGACCGAAATGGCTTCCCGAGATATGTGCTTTCGGGAACTTCAGCTTCATCGAAGCGATCTCTTCCGCCTGACGCTCCGGGCAGTTGGCGTGAATGATACCAATGCAGTACCCTTCTCCATCTCCGACAATCGATTCGTCCATCATCTCTTCGATTCGGCGTACGGCCTTCTTGTATGTCCGAATCTTCTCGAACGGGACGATCAATTTATCCTGGAAATGAAGGACCGGCTTGATTTGCAAGAACGATCCGACGAGCGCTTGCGCCGCGCTCAACCGTCCACCGCGTTGTAAGTGGTCGAGGTCATCGACGACGAAGTACGCGCGAATCGAATCACGGACCGTTTCAAGTCGGGCGATGATTTCTTCTGGTGTCGCCCCGTTGTCACGGAGATGAAGGGCCTCTTCGACCATGAACGCTTGCGGCATACACGAAATCTCTGAGTCAAACGCATGAACCGTCACATCGACCATGTCATTTAGCGCGACCATCGATTGGTACGTTCCGCTGATTCCACTGGAGAGCGTGATCGCAATCACGTCCGTCACATCGTCCGGCAAGCTCTCAATCAATTCCACCGTCTCACCGATGACCGGTTGCGACGTCGTCGGCAGGTTACCCGCCTCGATACGCTCATAAAACGCCTCGGTCGACATATCAATCGATTCGCGGTACGACGCGCCATCGAAGATGACACTGAGTGGTGCGACATGGACGTCATGTCGCGCCAAAAAATCATCCGACAGATAGGCGGTACTGTCGGTTAAAATCGCAATGTTTCCCATACTATATCCTCACTTTACGTCGTTTCATTTTTCCAATTATGTTAGGATTCCATTCCATATTGTAACACAAAAACGAGGTAAAGCATCGGTGACGCTCAAATCTCGACCCAACCCCGGCGAATCGCATCCACGACGGCTTGCGTCCGGTCGTTCACGTCCATTTTACGAAGTACGGAGGAGACGTGGTTTTTGACCGTCTTCTCACTGATAAACAGCATGTCACTGATGTCTCGGTTCGAGCGACCGTCGGCGAGAAGGTGCAACACCTCGACCTCACGGCGCGACAATAATTGATAGACCGGGTCATCTGTACGGCTCTCGACGCCACGTCCCGCCTGTTCCCCTTTGAATTGTAAGAGACGGCGGTAATCCTTCAGTACGTTCGTTGTCACTTTCGGATGAAGATACGCCCCATCCTTTGCGACAGCACGGACTGCCGAGATCAATTCTGTCGATGCGACTTCTTTTAATAAGAACCCTGATGCCCCCGCTTCAAGCGCATGTGTGATATACGACTCATCATCATGGATTGACAGAATGAGGACACGTGTCTCTGGTGAAAGAAGTGACAGTTGCTTCGTCGCCTCGATTCCGTTCATGTCCGGCATGTTGATATCCATAATTAGAATTTCCGGTTTTTGCTCGCCAGCGATGCGGATTGCTTCGCGTCCCGTACGCCCTTCGGCGACAACTTTAAATTCATCCTCCAAATCAAAAATCCGCTTCAATCCCTCGCGGAACAGTTCGTGATCATCCACGATCGCAATGCGTGTCTGTGTCATTTCCATGTATGTCTTCCCCCTTGTTCTCTCACGGAATCGGAATCGACATCCGGACGACTGTCCCTTTGCCGACTTCCGAGTCGATGGTGATGCTTCCGTTCACCAATTCAATTCGTTCGCGCATTCCGACAATCCCAAACGACTCTTCGCCAATTGCGCTCGGTTCAAACCCGATGCCATAGTCGCGGACGTGGATGTGAATCACGTCGCTCGCTTGCTCGACATTGACGATGATTTCGGCTGTTTTTGCATGTTTGATCGCATTTTGTACCGATTCTTGAACGAGACGGAACACGTTAATCTCCAGCTTCTCCGGTAATCGCGCACGCGACCCTCGATAGTTGAGACGTGTCTTGATTGCCGTATACTCCTCCGTTTGATGGAGATAGCGCTCGAGCGTCGGCAAAAAGCCTAAATCATCAAGCGACATCGGACGTAAATCATAAATCAAACGACGGACGTCGACGAGCGCCCCACGAATTAGCTTTTTCAATTCATGTAATTCGGCAAATGCCTCATCTTTTCCTCGTTTATCAAATGTCTTTTCAATCAGGTCGGCCCGTATCAGAATATGAGCAAGCGATTGCGCTGGACCATCGTGCATCTCGCGGGCGAGATGGCGCCGTTCGCGCTCAGCCGCTTCGAATACGCCGATGGCCATCTCTTGTTTTTTCATCATGTCCGAATACTCTTGCTGTAAGTCATCCCGTAAGAAGTTCAAGACGACACTCACGCGACCAATCAACTTTTCGGCACGTTCGATCGTGTCCTCTAAGATGAGCAGACGACGCTCTAAGTCGTTCCGGCGTTGCTGTGCCGCCATCTCTTCTTTTTGGACAAGAAAACGTTCGAGTTGCATTTGATTCGCCCGTTCGTAGGCTTCGCGAATTTCTTGTTCACTATGTATATGAAACTTTTTACTGACTTGAACGAGCTTGGCCTTTGCAGCTTTCACGAGTCGGTCGAGTCGATCGGACTCCTCGATGTAGAACTCGATTTTATCCGTCAATTCTTTTAACTCGTTTTGAATTGCTGAATATTCAGTTGCAGAACTTTCGGTTATACGGACAATCTCCTCTTTACTTTCCGTCACCGTTTCAATCATATTTGTTATGATATGTTCTAAAGCTGTCCGATCGGTAATATGATTCACGATGCCATCCCCTAATAGTTCGGTAGTTAATCCTCATCTATTCTTATATATCGTCCCACTCTAAACAGGTTTACAGCGGACATGAGAGATTTTCTATAATTCCATTCGCTATAAATAGCGTATGTGCCTACTTGAATTCTAAAAAAAATATTTAAAAATAGAAAGGAGAATTTTCAGAAATGTCTATTGAGTCAAATTATACTATAAAACAAAGTGGAACATACGAAGTCGTTATCCAAAAATCAAAATTTATTGCTCATTTCAAACGTGTCGAAACAGAGGAAGAGGCGCAGGCGTTTATCCAAGCCACCAAGAAAGAGCATTGGAATGCAAACCATAACTGTTCCGCCTATATCATCGGGGAACGGAACGAGCACCAAAAAGCGAACGACGACGGTGAGCCGAGCGGTACGGCCGGCATGCCGATGCTCGAGGTGTTACGCAAACGCCACTTGAAAGATACGGTCGTCGTCGTGACACGTTATTTCGGTGGAATCAAGCTCGGTGGCGGCGGACTTATTCGTGCCTACGGTGGAACTGTAAGCGAAGGACTTGATGCGATCGGCATCGTCGAACGCCTACCGATGCAACAATTGACACTCACCGTCGACTATACATGGATTGGGAAAGTCGAAAACGAGTTGAGACAGTCTAGCTATCTGCTCGATGACATCATCTACGCGGACCTCGTCACGTTTCATGTCTCGGTACCCGTGGAAGAGACAGAGGAGGCGCTCGCTTGGCTGACAGACATGACGAACGGTCAAGGTCAGCTTCAAACTCATGGGATCCGCATCATCGAACGTGATTTCAAACGCTGAAACGCCTATACTAAAAGAAACGACTGAAATGAGGAAACAACATGAAAACACCCCCACGCAAGAAAAGATCACCTTGGAAAATTGTCCTCATCGTGTTGGGTGTCGTATTGCTCATCGGTGGTTCCGCTTTCGGCTATTTTGTCTTCAAAGCGAATGAAACCGCCGAAAACGCGAACAAGGCGTTGGAACGTGGCGACAAGTCAGAACGTCGCGACGAGACCATCGACTTGACGAAAGATCACTTTTCTGTCCTGTTAGCAGGAGTCGATGGCGGCGCCTCGCTCGAGGAAGGACGGACTGATTCGCTCATGGTCGCCACGTTCAACAAGGAATCGCGGCAAGTGACGCTCGTCAGCATCCCACGCGACTCATATGTCGACATCATCATCGACGATGAGGATCCGTTCAAAGACAAGATCAACCATGCTTACGCTTACGGAGGCATTGACACGACCATCGCGACCGTCGAGAACCTGCTCGACATCCCAATCGATTACTATGCGACCATCAACTTTGATGGAATCGAAGATTTGGTCGATGCGGTCGGTGGTGTCGAGATCGATGTCCTCATCCCCATCTCTGGAAAAGCGACCGGAAATGTCGAGCTAGAGCCTGGCGTTCAAGTCTTGAACGGAAAAGAAGCACTTGCCTATGCCCGGATGCGGAAGCAAGACCCTGCCGGCGACATCGGTCGAGCCGGTCGACAACAGCAAGTTATCGAGGCCATCATCAATGAGGCGACGACCATCAACTCGTTTACGAAGCTGAACCGGATCATGAATGCTGTCGGCGAGAACATCCGGACGAACATGACGTTGTCAGAGGCCTCACAACTTCAGCCTTACGCAAAATCGCTGAAGTCGTTCAACCGCGAAACACTTGAAGGGACGGACCTGACGCTGAACGGGGTCTACTATTATGAAATCGACCCGGCTGACCTTCGTGACGCCCAGGCCCTTCTCCAGACGGAGCTCGGCATGCCCGTTACAGCGGATGAACCATCAACTGACGAAACAGACGATACGATGACTGAGACAATCACTTACTAAAACAATAATAGCCAGTATCGCGCGGCGATACTGGCTATTTTTTAGGTTCGCGGTCGACCGAGCAGTCGTCGGGACGTGCGAATAATCGGTTTATAATTTGGATGAATCAGTTCGGTTGATTCCACGATCAATTCAATGACAATCAACACGACGATGAACGTGATGACCGCACCGAGCATCGTCGTCTTGGCGAACAAGATGGATGAGATGCCAAAGAACAAGGTCATCCCGTACATGAGCAAGACGGCTTGCCGTGTCGTGAAGCCCATATCGATCAACTGATGATGCATATGCGATTTATCCGGCGACATCGGCGGTCGCCCTTGGACGAGCCGGCGCACGATGGCGAAAATTGTATCCGAGATCGGCAACCCGAGCAAGAGGACCGGGACGACGAGCGAGAACAATGTCACGTTCTTAAACCCGATGAGCGAGAAGACGGCGAGCATGTACCCGAGGAACAGTGCTCCCGTATCGCCCATAAAGATTTTCGCCGGATAAAAATTATGAACGAGAAACCCGAGCGTACTCGCAAGAAGCAAGAGCGCCATCATCGTCAAATAGACGTTCCCCTGAATGATGGCTAACACGGCAATCGTCCCGAGGGCGATGCTCGACACACCGGCGGCGAGACCATCGAGACCATCAATCAAGTTGATGGCATTCGTGATCCCAATCAGCCAAAGGACGGTGATCGGGATGCTCCATGACCCGAGGTAGAGTTGCTGGTCGAACGGAAGATTGATGAGTTCAATTCGCATCCCCGAGTTCAAGACAACGACCGTCGCAATCATCTGTCCCATCAACTTGACACGGGCTGATAACTGGAACCGGTCATCGATCAGTCCGGTAAGGAGAATGACGACAGCGCCAATCAAGATAGCGTCGTTATATCGACTCGTCGGAAGCAGCAAGGCGTAGCCGATGAAAAATGCGATAAAAATCGCGAGACCCCCGATTCGTGGCATCGTCCGTAAATGTACTTTTCGTGCGTTCGGATGATCGACTGCACCGATGAAAAATGCGAATCGACGAACGAGCGGTGTAATCAAGATGGCCATCACAAAACTGACCAACATGGCAATCCATAGCATGGGCCGACAGTTCCTCTCTCAAAAAAATAGACTCTGGCGAATTATATCACATTTTGAATCGAGGAGTGGATATCAGTCCGTTTACAATAAAAGCCGATGAGGCGTTCCCCATCAGCTCTGGATCATGAAAGTGTCGCTGCCACTTCTTCTGTCGGTTCGTATGTATACAAGCCGCGACCAATTTTTTTGATTTCCGGGTTGACCCCTTCAATTTTCACCATCAATTGGTAAATGTTGCTGATGTGATGACGGTAACGAAGTTCAAGTTCCATTTGAATATCACGCACGCTCATCGTCTGACGCTCTTTCAGTAGATCCGTCACTTGATGAACGTACACCTCGAGCGGATAACGCTGGTTCACACGGCGCGGACGTAGGCGTTTTGACGCATCAGTCATGGAGTCCTTATCTTCTCTATCTCGACTCAATTCCGCAATCAAATACTCGGCACGTCGTTGCAATTGGCGATACGACTCCTCAATTTCCATCAATTCTCGATAAATGTGGTCATTGACATTCGTAGATTCCATACACAAATCCCCTTCTACATCCAATTATAATTTGGAATTCCCTAATTTAAATCAGTAATTCCTAATAATCCCTCTATATCTTCTATAAAAGTGTAACGGATTTGTAATGTGTTTGTCATCTCTTTTTGGGCAATTCTGTCTATTTAGGACTTTAGGCTCAAAAAAGACGACGACTGTTCGGGGCAGTCGCCGTCTCACGGAAGATGATTGTAGTCATTTACACGTGAACGCGTTCGAGGATGCGTTCAAGTGACAGTTCGTCAGTAGAAGCGACGATGAGGTCTGCATGACCAAGCATCGATTCTTCTCCGACGGCGACAGCAAACATATTTGCCGCTTTGATTGCAGTTACGCCGGCAGCCGCGTCTTCAACGCCGATGGCGAGTTCGGGTTTCACGCCAAGGGCAGAAGCGGCCTTCAAAAACACTTCGGGGTGTGGTTTTGATTGGGCGACAGTTGCTGCATCGACAATATGGTCGAAGTAATGTCGGACACCAAGTGCGTCAACGACCGCAAATGCGTTCTTTGAAGCAGAAGCCATTCCGATTTTAAGTCCCGCCTCTTTGATTTCATCGAGGAATGAAACGATACCTGGAAGAAGATCGTCGGATGAGATATGTTGAATGAGTTCAACGTAGTGCTCGTTTTTCTTTTGTGCGAGTTCTGCTTTCTCTTCCGGTGTGAAATCGTTTTGTTTACCGCCGAGCGTAAGGATCCGCTCAAGCGATTCAGTCCGACTCACGCCTTTGAGCGTTTCGTTGAATTCGCGGTCAAATGGAATTCCGAGCTCTTCACCGAGCTGCTTCCATGCGAGGTAATGGTACTCTGCGGTGTCAGTGATGACACCGTCCAAATCGAAAATCACTGCTTCAATCGTTGACATACATGCTTTCCGCCTTTCCTTCAAATGCTTGTGTCGTCAGACTACATTTAGGGAACTTGACAAGTACCCGTCGCACGTTTGGTCAATGATGCAAACGGTTGCACTTGTTCGATTTCTATTATAAATGAAAACGTTCTCTTGATGCAACCGTTTTCGCAAAAATCAAAAAAGAGAAGAGCATGCGCTCTCCCCTTCCTTATTACAGCTGAATGCCGACCACTTTGACGTTCACAGAACGTGGTGTCATCGCAAGCATCGTGTCCATATCTTGCGTGATGCGCTCTTGGACGGCCGTCACCGTTTTGATGATCGACTGTCCGTACGCGATATAAAGCGATAGGTTGATGGTGATGCCTTCGTCCGACTCATCGACTTTCACATGTTTCATGAGCGCACGCTCTGACAATTTCGTATCTTCTTGCGTGAACGAGACGTGTTTCGTTTCTTTGACCGCGACCGCGGCGATCATTTCAACGACGTGACGTGATACGTTCACGTCGCCTTCTGTGCTGTGCATTCCATTTTCGTATGGCATAGGGTCACTTCCTTAACTCTAGTTTCGTTTCTTCTTAATAAAGTGTAGCGGAAATGAAGCGTTTAGAAAAGACTTTACCCTTTTACACCCTTCGTATTTTGGACTCGCTTCACGTCAATCTCGACGAGCGGACGCAAGAGACGGACCATCGGTGGACTGATAATCACGAGGACCATCACAAAGGCGACACCGAACAAGACGAGCAGTTGCATCCAAGATGTCGGCATGAACCCAGCCGGTATAAACGCCTTCCAGGCGACAACAAAGAAGACGTGGACGAGATAGACGTACAGACTATACTGCCCGGCACGCGAAAAAATCGGGAGCTGTCGTCCTGGGATGATGAGCGCGAAACTAATTGACATGAGGAGCGACACCGTATAAACAATCAAAAAGGCGAACGGTCCACTCCACATCGCCTCTGGGACGGCCGTGTCATAGGCGAAACGGAATTTGAACAAGTTCCCGATATGATAGAACGTATCGTCTTGCTGGACCCGCATCGAGACCAAGAGTCCCAGTGTGAGCGTGATGAAGACAATCGCCCCACCGATGCGATATCGATTCCGGTGCTCGGCCCGTTTTGGTAACTCAAAGAAGTTGAGCGTATTGCGCTCGGACATCCAGTTCCCGATCAAGAAGAACGGATAGAACATGATGACTTTTCGTAACGCGAAATACCCCGTCGCCTCGGCTTGGAATCCAAACAGGAGCGCGAATAATAGTGCATATAACACGTAGCCTTTCAGTTGTGTCACATACGGGGTGATGATGTACCAGAAAATGATGGCCATCAGATACCAAAGCGCCCAGTACGGCTTCAACAAATTCAGACCCGGATTTTCAAGTGAGAAAATCGGAATCCCTTCTGTAAATGCGAACCATGACCCAAGGATGACCTGCCAAATGACATAGACCACGAATAACTGGATTACGCGCAAATAGCGGTTCTCCCGATAAAAGTAACCGCTCAACATGATGAACAACGGCATGTGGAAGGTATACAGGAACAGATACACCCACTTTGGTAAAATATCGTCATAAGCACCGCGGACATCGGTCAACAAATGTCCGAAGACGACGAGTAGGACGAGCACTCCTTTAATATTGTCATACCAATAATTTCTCATAACATTCCCTCTAGTTCTCTATGATGACTGCAATGAAGCTGACCTTCATGTTTTCACGTTCTCTTTACAGACAGAATCCATGTAGGTCTTGGAAAATCCCTCACCTATCATAAGCGATTCCTCTGCTAAGTGAAATTACGTTTCAACAAAATTTTCATGTCTTCACTGTCATCATTCCCATAATTGGAGGAATACAAGCCGAAACGTCAAAAAATCCTCACGATTCAGCATGTTGTGTGCGTATTCAAATAGACGGGATTGGGTACAGTATAGTATAGTGGTGTTACCAAATATTCAGAATATTCTAATAAAGGAGGTGGAGAGAATGGCATCGATCATCCGGAATCGACATCATATGGTGCATGACCCAAAACGTTCATTCTCTAACTTCGGATTCTGGTGGTTCGTCAGCGTCTTTTCCGTCGGATTGCTCTTTGTCGCCTTCGAGTCCGTCCGCAACGGGTTCTCTGCCATTCATCCTGTCTTATCTAGCATGGCTTTCCTCGGTCTCACGTTCGTGCTCGGTGTCTGCGCTAAACTGGCTCGTGACGTCTGGTGGCTCAACTACTTGCTCGAGCGCACCCAAAACCGCTACTTATATATCGGTGGTGACACGCTCCAAAGTTGGCAGTATACGCTCGACTCGATTTGGTTGCTCACGCGCACCTCACAAAAAAAGCTCGGCCGATTGTATATCCAAATCGACCGAACTGTGCGTGCTGAGGAAGCGAAACGTTTATTCGCCGCCTATTTGATTGACCGAGGGGTCCTCGTCGTCTATTCTCGTCCGAACAAACCGAAAAAAATGGCTTGAATGAATCAGTCGAGGTATGCGGCAATCCATGTCCGTGCTGCCTCGACTTCTTCCATGCGAAGTTCATGTCCCCCCGAGTGATAGAAGAGCTCGACGTCCGCTCCCGCGTTTCGGAGTGTCGACGTCAGCTCTTCTGTTTCTGTTTTCGGGCAAATCGGGTCGCGTTCGCCAGCCGAGATGAACACGTTCGTTCCTGACAAGTCAGGTAGCGTCAATGAACGGTCCGGTACCATCGGGTGGAATAGGAGTGAAGCAGTGAACGCCGGATGACGGTAAAGTGCCGACCCGATCAAATTCGCCCCGTTCGAATAACCGAGTGGGATCATCTTGTCTCGGTCGATACCATACGTTGTCGCCGCTTCATCTAAAAACTGAAGGAAGCGCTCTGTCTGTTTCTTTAAATCTTCAAGGTCGAGCACCCCTTCCGCGTGGCGACGGAAGAAACGGGACATCCCGTTTTCAATGACATCCCCTCGAAGCGTTAAAATGTTCGCTTCGGTCGATAGTTCTTTCGCGAGCGGAATCAAATCCTGCTCGGTCCCTCCAGTTCCGTGTAATAAAACGAGTGTCGTCTCTTTTGTACCTTGAATGAATTGATGAATCATATGCGTTCTCCTCTCGGTATCGTGATTGCTGGTAGTGTGCGGACGATTTTATCTCGGTTCGCTTCGAGCCATGGTGGCAAGCGCAACGTCTCACCGAGCGTGTCAACGGATTCGTCCACAGTGAATCCAGGTACGTCTGTCGCGAGTTCGTGCAGGATACGTCCGGCATCATGGAAATAGACGGAGCGGAAATAATTTCGTTCTTTCACTTCGGTCGGTCTTAACCCAAGGTCAAAGATGGCGTCTTGCCAGGTCGGATAATGGTCTCCGTCGGTAACGCGCCACGCGATGTGATGAACCGTTCCCGTTCCAGGGACCCCGTTTGGTAAAATCGTTTTCTTCACATCGATGACGTTCCCGTAATCTGCTGACCCTTTCAAACGGATCCACTCTTCATCCTCTGCGACCCGTTCAAAGCCGAACAGTTCCGTCAACAAGCGCACGGTTTCGTCCGGTGCTTTCGACAACAAAGTCGCTCCGGCGAATCCGACAATTGCTTCATGTTCTGTGATACCGGGGATGACCCAGCGTGTCTGTTTAGAGCTCGGTCGGGCGACGAGTTCGACGACGAGTCCGTCCTGGTCTTCAAATAAAAGTGATGCCTCGCTGAACCGTTCAGTGGCGACGGTCGCGATGCCGTGCTGTTGTAGTCTTTCTTCCCAGAACGGTAAACTTCCTGCCGGTACGAGATAAGTCGTCACGCCAACCTGTCCGCTCCCGACCTGCCCTTTCCCTAAGCCCGGGATTGGAAAGAACGTGATCACCGTCCCTGGTGTCCCGACTTCGTCCCCAAAATAGAGATGATACGTACCAGGGTCATCAAAGTTAACGGTCTGTTTCACGAAGCGGAGACCGAGTACCTGTCCATAAAAATCTAGCGTACGTTGCGGGTCTTGTACCATCGACGAAATGTGATGGATTCCCGTAGACTGCGTTTTCATTGTCATCCTCCTTTTATTATCTTGATTTCAAGATAAATCATTTACCAGAAAAAGTGAAACTTTTTGCTCAAGGTGGCGTACGATAGAAGAAGAGACATTCTAAGGAGGTAATAGAATATGGCATTACATATCGAACGCGTCACCAAGGAGTTTGGTGACTTCAAAGCTGTCGACGACCTCACGTTCCGCGTCCCACAAGGGGAAATGTTTGGTTTGCTCGGTGCAAACGGTGCTGGAAAGACTACGACGTTCCGGATGATCCTCGACATCTTGAAGCCGACCGATGGGAGTATCACGTGGAACGGTAAAGCGGTCGACCATCGCATCGTCGGCTATTTGCCCGAGGAACGTGGCCTGTATCCCAAATCCCAAGTGCGTGAACAGCTCGTCTTTCTCGCAAGCCTAAAGGGCATGCGCGGGAGCGATGCCAAACGCGCGGTCAAGTCATGGCTCGAACGCCTTGAAATTCCTCAATATGAAACGATGCGCGTCGAGCAGCTATCAAAAGGGAATCAACAGAAGATTCAGCTCGTCGCCGCCCTGCTCCATAACCCGGAACTCGTCATCTTAGACGAACCGTTCAGCGGCCTCGACCCGGTTAACGTTGAAATCCTGAAGCGTGAAGTTCTCGCGTTGCGTGACGCCGGGACGACCATCGTCTTCTCGAGTCATCGAATGGAACATGTCGAAGAATTGTGCCAACACGTCGGCATCTTGAAAGGTGGCCGTGCCGTCGTAAGCGGTGACGTCCCGACAATCAAGTCGAGATACGAAGAACCTGCCCTCTTTATTGAAACGGACCAGATTCACATTCTCGAGTCGCTCCCAGTCGTGGAGACAATCGAGCCTTACAAATCCGGTCATCTAGTACGCTTACATTCTTTCGAAGACAGTGACGCCGTCCTGTCGGCACTCGTCCGTCATCAGGCGAACGTGAAGACGTTCATGCGCCAACCGGTATCGCTCAATGACATCTTCATCAAGGAGGTCGGACAGCATGTTTCATAACTTTGGACCGCTCTATGCGTTCACACTCAAATCGAGAATTCGTTCAAAAGCATTCCTCATCTCGACGGCGCTAACCATCCTGTTCATCTTCGGGTTCACGAACATCGACCGCATCATGTCCTCATTCGAGGACTCTGAACAGGCGAGTGCTCTCGTTGTATCTGAGAACACAGAACTCGTCGACACGATGAAGTCACTCGGCTATGAAGACGTCGCATCTAGCGAAATCACGGAAGAAGAGGCACGGACCGGCATCAACGACGGAGAGTATGGGGTCGTCGCTTTTGTCGACGGCTATGATGCCCGCGTCATCTCCGAACGACCGGAACAGGAGTTCACGACCATCTTGCAAACATCTTTACAACAGTTGCGCAATGCGGAATTGATTGAATCGTCCGATGTCGACCCGGCAGTCATCGCTGCTCTCAGCGAACCGATCCAACTCGACGAGTCCTATCTCGGACGCGGTGGAGAGAACTCGGATGAGCTCCTCTCGTCTTCGGCGCTCGTTTACGTCATGTTGATGCTCCTGTACATTTCAATCATCACGTACGGATCGATGATTTCAACAGAAGTGACGACGGAGAAGTCATCGCGTGTCATGGAGCTCATCATCTCAACGACTCATCCAGTGACCCATATGCTTGCGAAAGTGACCGCTATCGGGACACTCGCCCTCATCCAAATCGGAATCTTCCTCGGGTTTGGTTATGTAAGTGCGAGTGGTAGCGAACTGGCGACGACGGTCATCGAGAACGCCGGCAACGCACGGGCTGTCATCTATCTACTCGTCTTCTTCTTGCTCGGGTACTTGTTGTACGCCTCACTCTTCGCTGTCCTCGGTTCACTTGTCAGCCGTGTCGAAGAGTCACAACAAATGGTCATGCCGGTCATCATGCTCCTCGTCGCTGCGTTCTTAGTCGCGATGTTTGGATTGAACAACCCGGATGCGACCATCGTGACCATCCTCTCGTTCGTCCCGTTCTTCGCTCCGATGCTCATGTTCCTTCGCGTCATGCTCGTCGATGTGGCCGTATGGGAAGTGGCGCTTTCGATTGGGTTACTCATCGGAACGATCGGTATCACACTGTGGATTGGCTCGAAATTCTATCGTGGCGGCGTCTTGTTCTATGGAACGAACGCTATTAAACAATGGCGACAAATATTACAAAACCGTCAATAACGTTTACAGCAAATTCGTTTTCGTTTACTCTAAAGAATGTGCAAAATGAGGAGGAAAACGAACTATGCGATCACGATTACTCGCAGCCTTAATCTTTACGTTTATGACGACGCTCACGACGTTCATCTGTTATACCGTCTTCTTAGACGCGGATGCGTTATGGCAAATCCTGCTTGCCTATGCAGGCAGTACGTTCATCGGAACGCTCGCGTTTTGGTATCCGGTCAGCAGACGCTCTCAAACGTCCCGCTTCGGTGGCGCATGGATCGGCATCATGATTACTGCAACGACACTCATTGGCTTCACCGTCATCCGCTTCACATTCCGCGGGGACGCAGCAGCATTGCTCGACTGGCAAACGATGCTGGCGAGTCTTGCCTACACATTCGGTTATGTCGGATGGGTGCTCACAATCTTGAATATCGTGCTCGGCTTCTTACTCGCCGGCACTCGTCCAAAAGTACGCTACGAAGCGCGTCCGATGCGCTGATTGAAGTGACCAGGGGATTCTCCTGGTCGCTTTTTTGTGCACAAAAAAACCGTAGAATGCTCTACGGTCATTGCAATTTATACGATTTATCCACGACACCATACTCCGCGTACTGGAATGAGTTGTCTGCGAATTGGTCTGGGACAAGCCGTTCCACATAGCGTGCGAACGGGACGATGTGACGCGTCGTGTCATGTGACCGTCCGAGATCAAGCACCGCATCGACGAGCGCTTCGAGTGCATGATGTGTCGTCGGCTCTTCATCTTGGTCAAAGATTCGTTGTAACTCTTCTTCGTGCATCAAGTCAAAGATGCGCATCCGCTCTTCGAGTTGCCGTTGCATTTCTTCGACGGACTTCCCGTGCATCGCTTCTTCATAGGCGAGCTTCATCTGTTCGAGTTCCGGCACTTTTCCTCGCATGAGGACTTTGAGCGACTCGCCCGTCCAAATATGGCGTGCCAAATAGTTCGGGTCGATTTGCAAAGCGTCTGCGAGCGCCTCTATGTAAGGCATGGTCGGATAGACCTCACTCAGTTCGGTACGTCGGATAAAGTACGGTGCGACACCAATCTGTTCTGCAAGCGTCTCAATCGACAATCCTGCCCGTTCCCGTAATATTCGAATCCGATCCCCGTATCCCCGGTATGGTGCATTTTTTCCATCCATCTCAATTCCCCCTTCCCTCTCTTCATTATAATTCCCGCATTCGCAAAAAAATACTCGGAAGCCTAAGCTCCCGAGTCATGGGTCGTCTTCTTATTTCTTTGTCAACTCGACGACTTCCGAAGATCCAGCTGTCACCGTGTCGCCTTCTGCGACAAGTTTGTTCACGCCGAAGCTGTCGTGGTTCGTGATGATGATCGGAGTGATCGTCGATGGCGCGTTCGCTTTGATGAAGTCGAGGTCGAACGTGACGAGTGGGTCGCCTGCTTTGACAGATTGACCTTCTGTAACGTGTGTCTCGAAGCCTTCACCTTTAAGGTTTACCGTATCCAAACCGATGTGAATCAAGTATTCCGCACCGTTGTCCGCGTTGATACCGATCGCGTGTTTTGTTGGGAATACTGTCGCGATTGTTCCGCTAACCGGTGAGACGACTTTTCCTTCTGTCGGCTCGATTGCGATCCCGTCACCCATCATTTTTTGTGAGAATACTTGGTCCGGTACGTTCGTGATGTCGACGACCTTTCCTGTAAGCGGTGAAACCGCGTTGAGTTGTTCTTCTTTACCACCAAAAAGTTTTTTAAAGAATCCCATAGCTTAATCCCTCCAACATGTTCTATTGAATCGAAGTCTTCACTTTTATACCCGAAAAGCTAATACTTCAATCCCTACCCTATTAACGGTATAGTTGTAATAAGGTAGTGCGAAATCGTTTTACACATCGTAAGAATACGAGTGTGCAATCGCTTTTGCAAGCCCTTTTTACACTTTGTAAAAATTTCACACGATGGAGGCGCTTACAATGACGACTTTCACAAAATTGTCATATGAACGGCCCGACTTGGACGCTTTAAACAGCAGATTGTCGGACTATTCTGCCGAATTACAGCAAGCCAGCACACTCGAGGAAGCGAACGAGCTCATTCGCCAAATCAACAAAGAACGGAACGACTTTGAGACACAAAGTCAACTCGTCGCGATCCGACATTCGGTCGACACACGCGATTCGTTTTACGAAGAAGAACAGGCCTTCTTTGACGATGCACTTCCGGTCTATGAGAAGGAGATTCAAGCGTACTATCGCGTGTTGACGAACCACGAGCTTCGCACTGAACTCGAAGCGGAATGGGGCAGCCAACTGTTCTCTCTCGCCGAGCGCGCACTTGAAACGTTCGAGGAGTCACTCATCCCGAAACTGCAGGAAGAAAACCGCCTCGCGACAGCTTATCAAAAGGTCATGTCCGCTGCGCAAATCGAGTTTGACGGCAAGACACTCAACTTGTCACAGTTCGGCCCATATCTTCAATCACCAGACCGTGATGTCCGAAAAGCCGCATCTGTCGCCCGCTATACATACCTTTCTGACAACGGCGATGAGCTCGACCGCATTTATGGGGAACTCGTACGCGTCCGTACGGAAATCGCTCACGCGCTCGGCTTCCCGTCGTTCGTCGAACTCGGTTATGCACGGATGCAGCGTGTCGGTTATGACGAGTCGATGGTCGACAACTTCCGGAAACAAGTCCGTGACGTCATCGTCCCGCTCGCTTCTGCTTTGAAAGAAAAGCAGGCGAAACGAATCGGTGTCGACCACCTCTATTACTATGACGAGTCGTTCGTCTTCCCAGACGGAAACGCGACACCGCAAGGCGATGAGTCGTTCATCATCGAAGGCGGAAACAAAATGTATCGTGAACTCTCAAATGAGACGGACGAGTTCTTCCAGTACATGCAGGAACGCGGCGCCCTCGACTTGACGGCGAAACCAGGGAAATCTGGCGGCGGATACTGCACGTACTTACCGTCTGAAGGACTTCCGTTCATCTTCTCGAACTTCAACGGGACGGCAGGCGACATCGATGTTCTCACGCACGAAGTCGGTCATGCCTTCCAAGTGTATGAAAGCCGTCATTTGACGACACCGGAATACGCCTTCCCGACTTATGAGGCGTGTGAGATCCACTCGATGTCGATGGAATTCTTCTGTTGGCCATGGATGGAGCTCTTCTTCGGCGACCAAGTCGACAAGTATAAGTTCAATCACTTGGCAGGTAGCATGACGTTCCTTCCGTATGGCGTGCTCGTCGATGAGTTCCAACATGTCGTCTACCGCAACCCAGAGATGACAGCTGCCGAGCGTCGTCAGGCGTGGCGCGATTTGGAGAAGGTCTATCTCCCGCACCGTGATTATGAGACGAACGACTATCTCGAATCGGGCGCATGGTGGCACCAACAAGGTCACATCTTCCAAAGCCCGTTCTACTATATCGACTATACGCTCGCACAAGTATGTGCATTCCAGTTCTGGGTGCGCATGCATGAAGACCGCGAAGCGGCATGGAGCGATTACCTCACGCTCTGTCAGGCAGGTGGAAGCCGTTCGTTCCTCGAGCTCGTCGAACTGGCAGGTCTCAAATCACCATTCGCAGACGGCGTGTTGAAAGAAACGATTGATCAAATCGAAGACTATCTCTTGAAACATCCGCTCGCGAACTAACGAGTAAAATGATTACTGAATTTTTTCCAATCAATAGGCTTACCAAAAGAAATTCGGGCGCTTTGGAAAAATAACATTTCAGAATTATTTTATTCACTTGATATGAAAAATAGCAGAAATGACTCTACTGAATTCGAGTTATTTCTGCTATTTGTTTTTTTATTCTTTTATGACTGATACCCAAGAGAATTCAGATTTCAAGCAACACGGTTTTGCACTACTTAGTTTAGACTCTTCTCTACAAAAAAATTCACTCCATATCGATTAAGAAGTAAGAAGAAGACAACAATTAAATTCATCTCACTTCTACCATCGTTACTTATAATCATATAATTTAATGTAGCAAGCAATATCAATATATTGAGAGCTTGCAGCAACAATAAATTTTTAACTTTATGATATTTTGTATTTTCAATATTTTTAGTTTCAAGCTGCATTCTATTTTTTTCTTCCAAAAACAAAAAAAGTAAATCACTAGAAAATTGCTTACGTTTAAATTTGTACAGAGCAATGACCATACATAAGACTATTGAAATCTCAAAAAATAAAAGTACATTTAGAAACATGAAAACTCCTCCGGTAAACTAGTTTAAGTTAATCGCTTCGTGTATCACGATCATCAATAGTCATGTACGTCTATTTTACTTCAATAATTCTGAGATTCCAGTTACCTTTTTAAATGAAAGGGAAATATGATGATCTTCTAGCTCATATAAAGAAATCACTTTTCAATCACCAATACATAATTAAAAATAATCGAAATACTAATTCATCTCATTTTGCAGTTCGAACGGCAAGTCCTCTAAATCGATTTGACGGCTGTCGAACAAGTTGAACTGTTGCAGGCGACTTTCGAGATAGTCTTGAAAAATGCGCGCTGCCTGTTCGCCGGACAAACCATTCAAATCCGGTACTTGTGTCACGGACAATTCAATCGCATGTAGCCCATAGTCAGGCAAGCGGGATTCAATCTCCGCAAGTTCTTCATTGGTCAGTCGTTTCCCCGTCGTCGTCACGAGAAGCAAATCATCATCTTCCTGATAGTCCTGACTGATAATGATGGCGTCTGAAAACTCTTCTTCGATGAAATTGTTGATTCCCGTCCGGACGATGCTGTCTTGAACGAGCGTCGCGGCCGAGAAGATACTTGGGACGACGATGAAGACAGACAAGGCAATGAGAAGTCGATTGATTCTTTTATGGTTCGCGTCTTGCTTCGTCAACACTTGTGAGATACCCATGAACTTGACTCCGATGAACGTCGCAATGGCGATGAACGCGCAGTTGATAACGAACAGATAACTCGACCCGATCAAATAATCGACGTTCCACGTCGCAATCGAATAGCCGACCGTACAGAGCGGGGGCATCAAGGCGGTCGCGATGGCGACACCTGGGACGATGTTATTGCTCATCTTCTTTTGCGCCCCGATGATGCCGGCAGTCCCCCCAGCGAAAGCGATGATGACATCCCAAATCGTCGGCTCCGTTCGGGCAATGATTTCATTACTCGCATAGGTAATTGGCGAGATAGCGAAATAAATGGTCGCGACGGTGAGACTGACTGCGACTTGGACCAGAAGTAAACGCACACCCGCTCGAAGAAGTTTCATGTCATAGAGCGACAAGGCGAGACCGATACTCAAGATAGGCGTCATGAGCGGCGAAATCAACATCGCCCCGATAATGATGGGAATGGAATTCATATTCAATCCGATTGACGCGATAAAGATGGAGCACATCAAAATGACGGAATCACTCGGCCGTACTTTTAAATTCGAGTACATCTTGTCTTTGAATTCTTCAGCGGTGTACGTCTGTTCCATATAGAGTTCAGCTCCCTTGTCGTATCGATGTCATCTACACAAGCAAGTCCTCCCTTTATTTACCCGCATCAAGTAAAGGGCAATCGATTTCGCCAAAAGAAAAACTGGACCTTTGTTTGGTCCAGTTCACGTCGTCAAATGACATCTAACGGTTGTTTCGTTGTCGGTGGCGGGAACGCCTCATCGAGCGAAGCAAAATCTTCCTCACTCATGTCGAGCAAGAGCGCTGCCGCATTCTCCTCGACATGCTCGGCCTGCCCGGCTTTCGGGATGGCGATGACGTGTCCGCTCCGGATCGTCCAAGCAAGTAAGACTTGCGCGACTGAGGCACTATACGACTCCGCGATCCGATTGATCGTTTCGTTATTGAAGACCTCTTCTTTCACGTCACTTCCTTCAGCGAGTGGAGCGTATGCCATGACAGGAATCCCTTGTTCTTTTAGATAAGGAAGGAGGTCGTACTCAATCCCGCGACTGCCAAGATGATAGAGCACTTGATTGACCGCGCACTTGTCTCCATTCGGTAGCGACAGCAATTCCTTCATATCGTCCACGTCGAAGTTCGAGACTCCCCATGCCCGAATCTTTCCGTCCGCTTTAAGCTGTTCCATCCCTTGAATCGTCTCCTCGAGCGAGGCATCGCCTCGCCAATGGAGTAAGTAAAGATCCAGGTAGTCCGTCCCGAGTCGTTCGAGCGACGCATCACATGCGCTGACGAGTTTGTCGCCATACGCATTGTATGGATACACTTTCGAGACGAGAAAGACATCTTCGCGTCGGTCTTGGATTGCTTCCCCTACCAACTTCTCAGACTCCCCTTCCCCATACATTTCCGCCGTGTCGATGACATGGAGTCCGCAGTCGATTCCTGTCCGAAGTGCCTCAACCTCGGCATCATGCTTCGATTTGTCTTCCCCCATGCGCCATGTACCTTGTCCGAGTGCGCGCATCTCGCGCCCGTCTTTCAATTTGACGACGTTTTGCTTCAAAGCTGCAAGTAATAAAGAATGTGGTAGTCGTTGATTCATAACGTTTCCTCCTTTGTCCATGCTTCATGTAGTGGACCCGTCGTCCCGAAGACGGGGTCAAACTTCGGTTTTTCGACTTGTTCGATTCGCTTTACGTTGTCCGGTCGTTCTTCGGTCTTTCCTGTCAACGTGTCATAGTCACGACCGTCCGGGTATGCCCCGACCACTTGAAAATCTTCGCTCGCCTCGATGCGACGATGTCCCGTTCCCGCCGGTAAGACGAGGACATCACCTAGGCGGACGCGGACGAGGTCACCGTTCGTCCCTCCGAGTTGAAGCGTCGCTTCACCTTGTAATATGCCCAATACTTCATGCGTGTTGCTGTGATAGTGATGATAGTCGAACACCCCGTTCACCCAACTGTTCGTCCATTCATTATGGGCAAACGTCTCTCGCATCCCGCTCGGGTCATCAAAGACGCCACGATAGAGGAGCGCCGGATAATCCGGATGGTTGGGAATGGAGCCGTCATCTGTAAACAAAAAAGTTTTCACGTCCATCCTAATTCCCTCCTTGTCTCTGTCCCTGTACCCGACTTGTCACTACGAAAAACGGTCGTCCGTATTGGACGACCGTGATGGTTATGAAATGACCTCTTCACCGGACTGATCGATATGGCACTCGCCCCAGGCGCACATGGCGTCCAAGATTGGCTTGAGTGACCATCCGTACTCAGAGAGTGAGTAAATGACTTTCGGCGGAACTTGCTCGAACACCGTACGAACGACGACACCATCCGCTTCGAGCTCACGCAATTGTTGGGTGAGCATTTTTTGCGTGATGTTCGGCATGAGTTTACGCAGTTCACTCGTCCGTCGCTCCCCTTTAATCAAGTGACACATGATGACGACTTTCCACTTACCGCCGATGACGTCAAGTGTCGCTTCGACCGGAATATTATATGGCATTTCGTTTCCTCCATTTCTTACATAGGCACTTTTTGGTGCCTACCGCACTAAAAAGTACGTACTTCTCAAACTGTTTTCATGCACTTATGATAGCAACTGTAGCAAATCTATACAAGTTCATTTCGCTTGTAACATCCCCTTGAGACGGTAAGGTACTTTTTCGACCGTACTGAACAATAGAGGAAAGTGAGATGTCTTTGCTATCCGGAGACGAAGGGCCCTCGTCTTCCACACTATTCATTTATTTTAGGAGGAACTACTCATGAATCAACCGTACACACAACCTATCGAAGAACAGGCACCTAAAAATGGAGGGTTGGCATTACTCGCCCTCGCGATCAGCGCTTTCGGCATCGGAACGACCGAGTTCGTCCCGGTCGGTCTCCTCGCATCGATCGCAAGTGATTTAAACATCGGCATCACTCTCGCGGGTCTCATTATCTCGGGTTACGCGATCGGCGTAGCCGTCGGTGCACCGATTTTGACGGCACTGACGAACCGGATGAACCGCAAGACGTTACTCATGGCACTCATGGTCGTCTTCATCGGCGGAAACTTGGTCTCGGCCATGTCGACCACCTTTGAACTTTTGATTGTCGCCCGATTTATCACCGCATTCTCGCATGGTGTCTTCTTCTCCATCGGGGCAACGATTGCTGTTCAACTCGTACCACCACATAAAAAAGCGAGTGCCATCGCACTCATGTTCACAGGTTTAACTGTCGCAACCGTTACAGGAGTCCCACTCGGTACTTTCATCGGACAAGCGTTCGGATGGCGCGCCACATTCTTCGCCGTCGCAGCACTCGGTATCATTTCAATCATCGCAAGTTTCTTCTTGATTCCAAAAGATTTGAAACAGTCACCCCCAGCGAAGTTCTCAGATATGAAGAAACTGCTCACAAACGGTCGTCTCATGCTCGGATTCTTGATTACAGCACTCGGTTACGGTGGAACGTTCGTCGCCTTCACGTACTTGACACCCATCATGCAAGACGTGACAAAGATCAGCCCGAGCTTGATCAGTGTCGTCTTACTCGTTTACGGAATCGCAGTCGCTATCGGGAACGCGGTCGGTGGAAAGCTCGCCAACGAAAATCCAGCGAAAGCATTGTTCTATATGTTCATCGTTCACGCAGCGGTCATGATCATCATGTCGTTCATGATTCCGTTCAAAGTGGCAGGTTTGATTGCCATCGTCTTGATGGGACTCCTCGCCTTCATGAACGTGCCTGGACTTCAACTGTATATCGTGCAATTGGCTGAAAAATATGTACCTGCCGCTGTCGATGTCGCATCCGCACTCAACATCGCGGCCTTCAACATCGGGATTGCCCTCGGCGCAACAATCGGTGGACTCGTCACCGATTCAATCGGACTTGTGCATACCCCTTGGGTCGGTGGCATCATGGTCATCATCGCCGTCATCTTGACAGCCATTTCACGTCGTTTGGAAGCAAACTAAGGAGGCGCTTATGTTCAACAATCATAGAAGCTACAACCGGATGTACCGGGAGGGCGAGCTCACGCTCGGCCTCCACATTCCTTTAGAGAATTTTAAAATGCGTACCCCGACCCTCGAGCGTCAAGTCGAGCTTGCCCAAAAGGCAGACGATTACGGCTTCACGGTTCTTTGGTTACGGGATGTCCTACTAAAAGACCCGAACTTTTTAGACCCGGCTGTCGGTCAAATTTACGATATGCTAATCTACGGAACACATTTACTTGGTCAAACGAAAAACATTGCGCTCGGTACGTCCGCGCTCGTCTTGCCACTCCGTCACCCCCTTCGTTCGGCGAAGGAAGTCGCAACGATTGAAGCATTGTTCCCAGAACGATTGATTCTCGGGATCTCTTCAGGTGACCGTCGTGCCGATTTCAAAGGGCTCGGAGTCGATCACCCGACACGTGGCGACCAGTTCAAAGAGTCGCTTCGTGTCATGGAGCAGGCGCTCTATAACAACTACCCAACTATTGAATCACCTTATGGGGAGGTCGAACAGGCAACGCTCGTGCCACGTCCGAAGAAGCGGATCCCGACGATGATCACCGGGTTCGCACAACAAGACATGGACTGGCTTGGGGCGAACGGAGACGGGTGGACGTACTACCCGCAGGCACCTTTCGCACAACAGCAAGTGCTCGACGCGTGGCGTGCGAGCGGTGAAGCGCATGGTCGTGCCTTCCGTCCCTTCTCGATGCCGATGCATCTTGATTTGACGCACGACAAAGACGAGCCACCGACACCGATTCGTCTCGGATTCCGACTCGGTCGCAACCACTTGATCAAGTTGCTTGAAGCGTATCGTGCCATCGGCGTGAACCACCTCTTCTTCGCTCTCTTCGACGGAGAACGTCCAGCCGAAGAAGTCATCGATGAATTAGGTGAATATGTACTTCCACATTTTCCACCACTTGATTGAGGTTTGCCCTACTCCTATTTTTAAAAACGAAGCTGAAAGAAACGTAAAACAAGCCAGAACCGTAAGTCGGTTCTGGCTTGTTCATTATCGGACTTCATTCTCCAATTGTTTCAACTTTGTCGAGTAATACTCGATGATGTCACGGCGTCGGATGATGCCGATGAAATACTTCCCATCATCGACGACCGGCACGAAGTTTTGGTCCGTGATCGCATCGACGAGCTCTTCAATTTGTGCCGTAATCGAGACCGGCTTATAGCGAACGCGTTGCTTGATGTCTTTTAGACGTGTCCGGAGCACTTTTTCATAGTCTTCTTCCCCGCGAAGCTGTTCTGCGAGTGCCCAGAGTAAATCCCCCTCTGTCATCGTCCCGGCGTAAAATCCGTTCTCCGAAACGAGTGGGACAGACGTGAATCGATGATGCTTCATCTTTTCAAGTGCTTGTCGTACCGTTGATTCGGGGTCCAAATATTTGACGTCTTCTTTCGGATATAAAAAGAAAGCGATATTCATTTAAATCTCTCCTCAATCTGTTAATCCACCCCGCTATTGTACCATGAATGGTAGGACAGGTTGAACTAAATCCATGTTCTAATCTAGTTTCATCCCCCTTTCTCCAAAACAACACAAAAAAACATCGTGACTCTAGTCACAGCGATGTTTCAGTGATTCAAAAAATGGAAGGGAACTCCAATTGAATTATACCCGTTTTTGTTGGTTCTTACCCTTATCGACATACAAAAAGCCCCCGATTCGGAGGCCATCGATTATTGAACAAACTGCAACAACGTATCGTTAAATTTCTCTCGTTCATCCAGCACCGTACCGTGTCCACTCTCTTCAAAGCGCTCGATTCGCGCGTTCGAGATGCCTTGTTCCATCTGCTCGGCGAATGCGAAAGGACAGATCTTGTCATGCACCCCATGGATGATCAACGTCTCGACATCAATTTTCGGCAAGGCATCTCGCAAATCTTCGTCACGTAACGCCTGTGCCGAGGCAATCGTCCCATGGCTCGACGCGACGAGCGCGAGATGGTGGAACCAGTTTTGCATCGGTTTCGAATGTTCTTTCTCGAAGAAGATTTCTCCGAACCCTTCGAGCATCTTCGGTCGGTCGGCCCGTGTATCGTCAATCAACGCGTCGACTTCGTCCGTTGTCATTCCATATGGATAATCTGCACGCTGTGTGAAGATTGGTGCCGCAGCTCCGGCCAAGACCAATTTGTTGAGTCCATCCTCTTTATAGTCGGCTGCGTAGCGAACTGCAATCGCCCCACCCATTGAAAAACCGACGAGCGTGAAGTTTTTTAAGCCAAGTCCGTAGACGACCATATGCACATCAGACGCCATTGTCTCATAGTCATAACCTGTCGCCGGGGCATCAGATTTCCCGTATCCTCTGAAATCAATGCCGATGTAGCGATATCCCGCTTCGACGAGCGCATTCTTCTGATACTCGAACATATTGTTGTTTGCTGGCCAGCCGTGCAAGAAGACAATCGGTTCCCCAGACCCGACATCCTCTACGTATAGATTTGTACCGTCATGTGCTGTAATATATCCCATCATCCAACCTCCACAGTCATTATTTAGCGAAAACACTCACAACCTCATTATTCCCTATTCCGACTTCGAGAAACCCTCTTATGTGTCGCGCCAGAGCGCTTCACCTTTTAGATAACCTTCAACGGCTTTCGCTCCTTCTCGTAAAACAGCTTCTCGCCAATCCGCGTTTTCCGGATAGAACATCGCCATGAATTCGTTTTGAATACCGTTTCGTGCCTCAGGGTCCTTTGTCCCTTCAAAGTACAGCCGGTTCTCTAAAATAATCGTTAAAAATTCACGGATGGATGCTTTTGTCGACGTCCCAAACGTACCGAATTCAAATAAGGCAGAAACGAGACCCTTGTCCGGGTATTCCGTATCGCGCACGTAGTAAAAATGATTCGTCGAATCTCCGAGTACCTCGTCCGGGTCATACACGTTGACGTTGTCTAGACCGTACGCTTGTTTTAACTCATCTTCCGTGCGACCGTCCCGTTTGCTGATGACCATCGTGACCTCGTTCGTCGGTCCGAGTGCGGTATGCCAATCGAGATGGACGACTTTTCCGTAGCGCTCAAGTAAATCATGTTGAATCCCTTTTAAAAAGATGGCAGACGGTTCGTCTTCTTCTCCCCCGTAATACACACCTTTCGGGAATTGATATTGCCCCATCCCTTTTGCTCCACTCATCGCTTTGAAGCCATCAAGCTTAATTCCAGAGCCGAGAAATGAATAGATCTGTTCACGCGCCTCATGGTAGTCGTCAATTACTCCATCCGGTACGAAGAGATGGCGCATCAGCTCATATTCACGGTTCACGTTATATGGGACCGACTCACGATCAATGACGTAATTTCTGTTCAAATCGACATTGTGTTCATTGACACGTCGAAAGTGTTTCATCCCCCATGGATTCACTGCATGTATGAGACAAATCCCCGTCGTCTCATGATGGACATGCGCGAGTTGCGTTTGTACAAATTGATGGGTCACCGCGGCGCCCGCATACCCTTCAATCCCATGTTCCCCGATCGTCATGAGAATCATCGCTTTTCGTTCTCGTTTCGGTTCTCCTAAAATGACGTCGATACTCTCATCCCCGATCGAGTGTGTCAACAGCTCCGCTTTCGGATAAAATCGTTTCACTTCAGACAGTAAGTTCAAGAACTTCTCTCGCGACTCTTCGTAAGATGATGAAAAATACTGGCTCATCGCACTCTCCTCCAATCTCTCTTCTCTCTATCCTTTCCCATCCTGAGGCAATCTAAAAACGCCTCCTTTGAGAGGAAGCGTTTCAATCAAGGGGTGCGGATTCGTTTCGAATGTTGACGTCGGAACGCCATCATATAAAAGATTGGTCCAATTAAGACGGCACCGAACAACCAGTAGAGACCAGCATTCGCATACAGTCCTTCGAAAGAACGGAACACCCAAGCGAGAATGGTGAAGGCGACCATCAACTCGATGGTCCACAGTAGCCCACGACGAACCGCTAGGAAGACAGTGTTCGTTTTTTGGAAGAAGGCTGCGACGAATGCGATTAAGAATGCCGGAAAACTCGAAAGCCACAACATTCGATTCAACGAACTTTCAGCAAAGTACGAGTTGCCAAGAGACATGGTGATCAGAAAATGCATCAAGAGGACAAGCACGACGACAATCCAACCGACCAATACATCCCGCTCCATTTTTTTCATCACAACCAGCTTCCTCTCTGAAGAGTTGAATACTATATATTTACCCGCTTTTCTCTTCTTCTCGTCCTCTTCAACTAAAAAACGCACTCTGTTATCAGAATGCGTTTCGTGTATTATCCGACCAACTCACGCGCCCACGCTTTCGCGCGTTCGAGTTCGCCTTCCTTCAACATCTCCGTCGTCCCATCGACGAGGAACGACTCTTTTTGGACACCCGTCGCCCCTTTTTCAATCATTTCCCCTTCGACCCGATTGACGGCATGACCGAACCAATCAATGATTTTACCAAGTATCGGATTCTGTTTCTCTTTGACGACACTCGTGTCAAAGGCAGCCGTCCGTTTCCCTCGTAACGCATTGTCCGAAATTCCGTCCAAAAATACTTTAATGTCTTCCGTTTCGTATCCCCCATGTGTCGGTGAGCCGATGATGACCAGGTCGACATGTGCCAAGTCGCCTAATCCAATATTCAATACGTGTTCCATACGTGCCTCATGGTCTTTCGACAGCTCTTGCTGCATCGCATGAGCAATCTTTTCAGTATGACCATATAGTGAGTCAAAAATAATCAAGATGTTCATGATAAATCCCCCTTTACCGAACCTTTCTTTATTCCCGTTCCCATTTCCACGTTCGTTCATGCTTCTTTTTGGTACAGCGAACTTCGCTTGAAGAACGACCAACTTATCATGATGATGCCCATCCCGAGCAGCAAATAGCCGAAGAAGGTGATAAAATCACGTGAATGATACGGTGCTTCGAATCGATACTCCGCTCGCTTCCACTCCGAACCGTCCTCGACCGCAATGACGTCTTCCACAGACTCCCCGTCGACTTCACGGTACACCGTCCCAATCGGATATCCGTTCGAAGCATTCCCATAGTAACGTCCCGTCTCATCATTGACCACTGTCTCCACTTCACCGATCACGTCACCGAGTGCATCCTCTTCGATTGTTGTGTCGAGCACTTCATATGCGTTTCGGTCGAACACGACAAACGTATAGGCCCAGGAAAGGGCAGATGCGGGCAGCGCAATCGAGAGTGAAAGGAGCATCAAGAAAATCAGTCGCCTCATTTGAGACTCCAGACGAATGTCGCCGAATCACTGACGTCAATGTCATCTGGTTCGAGTTCGGGCATCCGTGATTCCGAATAGACGACGTCCTGACTATAGAGGACGTTTGTAGGCGAAAACAGGTGAATCTCCCCCCACGTGTAGTCAATTTGAAGCAAGTCCCCTAGTTCAGCGCCTGCTCCCTTCGCAAGGAGTTCTGCTCGTTTCTTCGCATTCTCCGCAGCACTCACCAATAGCTGATCTTCAATCGTATTCGGGTCTTTCATCGTGAAACGAATGGAGAGTGTAGGATTTGCGCGAGATTGACTGATTTGTTCGATGACGTCCGATAGTTTGGACGTATCGAGCGCAAATTCGAGCTTCGTCTTCTGTTTACAGACGTATCCGACAAACCGAGACCGATAATTCTCATCTCGATCACGATAGCTCTCATATTCCGTATCGATGGAAAAGTCACTCGTTTTAAGGTCCGTCTTGTCAAACCCTGCGCTCGTGATGGCTTTTTGAAGATGGGACACCGCACTTGTCGCCTCGGTCATCGTATCTTCGTATCGTGGCGCTTTCGAGACAAGGTCCATGTGAATCACAATCAAATCAGGTCGAGATGAGACATTCCCTGTCCCTTTTACGGTAATCTTCCGTTCCATATCCATTTCCCCCTTATCGATTTGAGTTCTCCATTATTCTGAAAATCGCGTCATCATCCAGTGCTCTACTTCATCGAGTGAGTCCAAACCTTGTAAGGACGGGTAAGCATCCCGCTCGAACAACAATCCGTTCGGCGTATCTAAAAACAGATAGCGTTCCCCATCCGGAAAACCGTAATCGGCAATGTCTTTCAATCGAAGTGTCGCTTCATTTTGTTCCCAGACAAACTCGTCATCGTATGGAATCGGCATGAAAATCCCTTCCATGCCTTGTTTCACGTGCGAGATAACGGACGCATCTGTTGTCTGTCCGGTTTCCTTGATGGCATCAGCACGAACAATCAAATCTTGCCCGACTTGCACATCCCCACGATACACATTGGATACGTGTATCTTGGTAAGAGACTGATATTCTGTCTCTCCGTTGAAGTCAATCTCGATATGCCAAATATCCGTGACCGTTCCTCTGACCACGACCGGATCCCATTTTGAGAATAGTTCATCCTCTGTCATCTCCATCATATTTTCCTCGGAAATATCTGGTTTTACTTTTGATTGATCGACAATGTGAACGGAAGTCGCAGTAGAATCCGTGGATAGCGTGATTTGTTCGTTCCAGACATTCGATGTGAAGAGCATGAATCCCGCAGCGACAGCGATGAGGAGTCCTGCTCCCCATTGCAGTCGTTGATAAGGTTTTCGCTCTATCATCATCGATTCCTCTATGTACCGGTCATCGACTTCCCCGAGTAGTCGAAGGATCTGCTCACTTTTCATACGCGAACTCCTTCTGCTTCAAGCGCTCGCTGTAACGCATCCCGCGTGCGCTTCAAAGTCATTTTGACATGGCTCTCACCGAGCTGATGTGTCGTTGCAATTTCTTGAATCGAGTGTAAATAGAAATAACGTTGCATGAACATCACCCTTGTCAGTCGAGGTAGGTCTGCTAGAAATTCATTCAACACGTCGACGAGGTCTTCGTCTTTCATCGATTCCGTAAGGACATGTTCTAGTTCTTCATAGACGAGCGGTACTTCCCCACCGCCGCGTTTTTTTGCATGATTCTTCTTATAACGCTGTAGTGCGAGATTTCGCACGATCTTCGTCAAATACGCTCCGAGTCGAAGCGGACGTGTCGGCGGGATCGACTCCCACGCTTTCATATATAAATCGTTCAAACACTCCTCTGTGTCTTCGCGATTCTGTAGAATATTATAAGAAACACGATGACAATAGCTTCCGTATTTCTTCTTCGTCGCGACAATCGCATACTCCGATCGTTCCCAGTACCAATCGATGATGACCTGGTCATCCATCCAGTTACCCCCTTCGTAATAATCCCTCTATAACTATAGATCCCAACCTCATATCATCGGTCACAATCTATCAAAAAAAACCTCGTCATCGAGACGAGGAATGTTATCCTGATTCATCATTGCTTCCAAATCGATACGACAAGCCCGCCAATGTAGCCAATCATCGCCCCGCTCGCAATCCCATATGTCAATTGAATATGGAAGAAGAACGAGAGAATTACACCGAGTGTCGTCCCCGCAATCAACCCAAAACAAATGATACAATCTTTCCATTCTGGTGAATCCATCTTGCTCCTCCTAACCTATGCGCTCAATCTGACGAATTCATCTCTCCAATCGCTTTGAGACCTTTTAGTGTCCTAACTTTCCGAGTATGATGTTGGACCGCATAAGCCAACATCGCGACGACAGCTATGTTCAATAGGATGGTCCACTGCGCATATGGATTGGAAAGATTCGCTACCACCACAACAAAATTGGCGAGTCCCACTGCTCCATACAGTTGGATGATTCGTTTCTCCCGCTGAATCATCGAATCAAAATCCGAATACAATTGGAACGGTCCGTCACTCGTTCGTTTTCGTAAAAAGATCCACCGATACGACGTATCGACCACTTCGACTCCAACTTCATCTAAGAATTCCATATACGCCTTCGACTCGGGGTGAGAAGGTAAGTTGGACAACAATTCGATTCGGTAGGTGAACGTCCCAGGTTCAACTTGTTTGAACACATATCGCATCAAACGAAAGGATTCGAGCGCCCAACCGGTTTGAGCCATCTCATTGAGCCACTTCTCTTCCTTCTCATAATCAACAAATATGCGATAGACCGTTTTCGTCTTCATGTATCCAACTCCTTCGTCCATTCATGTCCGTGCTGCACCAGTTCTTCTAGTCGCCTTAATTCCGACCGAAGTGCCTCTCGACCAGTTGCCGTGATTTCATACTCTTTCTTCCGCCCCGTACCTTCGAGCGCCTGAATCCAACCTCTCTCTACTAGACTACTGAGGGCGCCGTATAATGTACCTGGCGCGAGTTGAACCCGCCCATTGCTCAATTCTTGAACGAATTGCATCATCCCATACCCATGCCTCGGGACTTGCAGAGATAATAATATATAATAAACCGCCTCGGTTAATGCGCCTGTATTTGACTGTTGTGTCACGTATCCCGCTCCTTTGTATCGTTCTTCGTTATATCGTCATCCGATATATCAAAAATATCCTATTTTTGGTTAATTAACAAGAGCTGTGACAAAATATTTTTATTTTGGTCGTTCTTCGTATAGTTTTGGCAATCTTGTTTTGTTTGTCATGACATCATAAAAAAGGGACTCAATATGTACTGAGCCCCTTGTTTTGTACTTCATGGTTTGTCATGAATTTTTCAATAATCTACTTAATCATTTTCTTGTTTCAATCGGTCGATAATGTTATCTTTCTTTATTTTTGAAACGGAATATAGCATCGAGGCACCCACAATCATAAAAATCATGATGACGACAAACAAAATGCTATTCCACGGCAAGGTAAACGGAGCATCAAACGTATTGATTTGCGCTCGATAGATGAGGTACATGATGAGAAGACTGATGGGAATCCCATACGCAAGGGCTTTCACCCCATAAAAAATGCTTTCATAGTACACCATCTTATTGAATCCTTTCGGAGTCATCCCAACCGAACGAAGCATCGCAAACTCACGACGACGAAGTGAGACGCTCGTTGAAATCGTATTAAAAATGTTCGCAATCGAGATTAGCGAAATTAGCACGATAAACCCGTACACAAATATTGATAAAAGTAACAACATCTGTTCTTGTTGTTCACGTTGTTCCGATACGTTAAAGACATACAAATCCAAATTCTGTTCCGCTTCAATCACTTGTTGTGTGTCCTCGGGGTCATCTGTATTCAACGCGATTGACGGACTCGATTGTTTCATCAAATCCCCGATTGCGTCTTCTTCAAACGTCCCTTCTCGTACTATCACATCTAGCCATCCAAGAGAACCTGTCATCACACCGGTCGGGGCGATATCTGTCATTGCGCCAACTTGAATCGTTCTAAGCGGTGCCGCGTCGCCCGTTGCATTCTCGTCTCTCAATTCAAACGTATCACCGATTTCTGCTTCGACCGTCTCTGAAGTGATGAATTTTTTCTGATCCATGTCTTGATACGAAATCTCATCAATCAAGACGGCTCCTGGTAGGTCCCCGTCTTCAAAACGACTGACAGGCGCTCCGATTTGTTTCAAGTACGCATTGAAACTTTCATCATCTAATTGATAGAGGGATACGTAGTACATAAATTTTCCGTCAACGATCGTTGATGCAAAATTCTCGTTCTTGGTAATCGCACTCGGTAATTGAGATTTGCTGACCATCGTTTGGACCGTTGCATTTTCAAAATATGTTCCGTTCGTCACATGATCTAACGATTCATAACGTCGTAAATCATTTTGATCAAGCGTTGAACCATTCACAAGAATATCGAAATCATAGTCTGCTTGAGACATGTCAAGGGACTGTTCGAGACGATCAGTGAAGTAACTGACCACTAAAAACAGGACGATACTGATGACGAGCGAGAAGACGGTAACCAGATACCGTTTACGGTTGCGCTTCGTATTCTTCAACCCAATCTCTGCTTCTAAACCGAAAAGACGACGAACTAGTTTTGACGTCTTCACTTGTTTTGACGTCAATCGTACATCTTGCGTTTGACGAATGGCGTCAATCGCAGAAATCTTTGAGGCTCGACGCGCCGGAAGATAGCAGGAAATGAAAATGGTTACGCTCGAAATGAAGAGAGTTAATAGTAAAGTAATCGGTGTGACGACAACTTCAAACTTCTCCGTCACGTTTAACGCTTTTTCGGCAAATGCATTGATGAATAGGAATGTGAACGCAATACCCGTAATCCCCGCCAGGATACCGAGTGGAATGCTAATCCCCCCAATGACCATCCCTTCAAAATAGACCGAGTTCCGCTTTTGTCGCTTCGTAGCCCCGATACTTGCCAACATTCCGAGGTAACGAGAACGCTCCGACACACTGATGGCGAATGCGTTATAGATTAGAGAAATCGAACCGATCACAATGACCGCCATGATGATTCCACCAAATCCATATAGCGTTTTACGCAAGCCATCGTCATTTGTCACTCCATAATAACGAAGCAACGAGGAATTGTAGGCGACACGTTCTATGTTCTGTTCGGTCATCAACTGTTTCGCTTCCGAATAAATCGAGTTGTCTACATCGTTCAAGGCGACGAACGTTTCGACTCTTGCTCCATTCAATTCTTGATCATCGATGAATCCGACGACTGTATACCCTGGCGACCAAGTCGGTTCCCAGTCAGGTCGAGCCATCGTTCCAACAACCGTCAATGTCACCGTATCCTCAACGTTTAATTGTTCGAGAATCGTCTCATCTTCTCGGATCAAACCATCATTTTGTGTCAACACGTGACCTGATGACGGATCAATCCGCTCTCCAATCTCAAGTGTCAATTCATCACCGATGTTATAGGTGACGAGGGCATTTTGGCGAATCCCTTCTGAAATGACGACTTCGCCTTCTTTTTCCGGTAGACGCCCCTCAGTCAAGTCAATTGGAAAACTCTTCAATCCGGATGTGTTATAGTTTCGAACATATAAGTATGGTTTGTAAGCATTTTGTGACTCTTCTAGTTGAGCATAACCATCATTTGAAAGGATGACAGCCTTCGTGTTCGCATCATCCCGAATAGCTTCGACTTGCTTTTCGTTTGTATCTAGATACTGAACATGCCATTCTCCGTTATCTGCGATGTCTTGACGAATCATCAAATCCAAAAAAGAAGATCCGAGCGTTGTGACAGCTGTAATCATCGATACAGAGATGATGACTCCGATGATTGTAACAAGCGAGCGTCGTTTGTTCTCGCGCAAATGCCGAAGTGTCATTTTATTGATGATGTTCATGCGCGGACGACCTCATTCTTCGCAATCTTGCCATCTTCAATCGAAATGATACGATCCGCCTGTAAGGCAATCCGTTCGTCATGGGTAATGATGATGAGCGTTTGATTGAATTTCTTATTGAATAGTTTTAACAGGCTCATGATTTCTTCACTATTTTGACTATCCAAGTTTCCTGTCGGCTCGTCGGCTAAGATAATAGCTGGATTACTAATCAGTGCCCGACCGATGGAAACGCGCTGCTGTTGCCCTCCCGATAATTGATTTGGTAAATGGGTCAATCGGTTTGACAAGCCCAAGATGCCGATGATGCGTTCCAAGTGAGCGATATCCACTTTTTGTTCATCTAATAGCATCGGTAACGTGATGTTCTCTTCGACCGTTAAAATCGGAATCAAGTTATAAAACTGATAAATCAAACCGATTTGTCGACGACGGAAAATGGCAAGCTGCGTCTCGTCCAATGCATAAATGTCTGTTTGATCAATCAACACCTGTCCACTCGTCGGCACATCGACACCACCAAGTAAATGCAACAATGTCGATTTCCCCGAACCCGAAGGCCCGACGATACAGACAAATTCACCTTTCTTCACCGTGAACGAGACGTCATCGAGCGCTCTGACCTCCATCTCGTCCTTGCCGTATACTTTCGATAAGTTTTGCACTTCTAATATGTTCATGTTTGCACCCTCCAGTACTTGATCTACTTCGAGTGTACCGAGTGAGTGTGACTCGTCTGTGACTCGAAAGTGACGATTTCGTCACTTAGCGGTCAGACAACTGCTTTATAGAAGCGAATATGAAAATCCGTTCCGACCCCAGGTTCGCTTCGAACAGTCAACTCACCTTCCTGGCTCATAATGATACTGTGTGCCATGGCAAGCCCAATCCCGACACTTTCTTCGCTCGCATTCATACCTTTATAAAACCGTTGGAAAATGTACGGGAGGTCTTGTTTTGCGACGCCAATCCCCGTGTCACGAATCACAATTTCTGTATACAGCGTATTTTCACTGAACTCGATGAATACATCGCCCTGTTCCGGCGTATGCTCCACGCAATTTTTTAAGATGTTGATGAGTGCCTCTGTCGTCCACTTCAAATCACCCTCGAATGTAACATCTTTTTCGCCTTGAACGTGAAGTCGTTGCATTTTAATATCAATCGGTACGAGCATCGGTTCCGCTACGGCTTCAATGAGCGCAGGGACAGATACCAATTCGCGCTTGAAATGTATTGTCCCGGCATCAATTTTTGATAGTTTGAGAAGAGAAGACAAGAGCCACTCCATTCGTTCAAGTTGTACTTGTACGTTATGGGTGAACTCTTGACGCTTTTCCTCGGATAGACGAGGGTCACTGAGGAGATCCGCCATGACGGTCATCGAGGTGAGCGGTGTCTTCAATTGATGGGAGATATCGGAGATCGCATCCGTTAACTTCTGTTTATCTTCTTCAAGATGCGCTCCTTGTTCAGATAGCATTTTCGTCACTTTGTAGAGTTGGCTCTTTAACAAACTGAGCTCCCCTTCGCGATTATCACGGACATCCAATGTATAGTTGCCATTACTGATTTCTTGAAGATATCCCGAGAGCTGCTCGATTTCTCGATAACGCCATGCCGTGAAACGATACGTAACGCCGAAAAGTATGATTGCTAATAGGACGACCAGAACGGCCGCCTCTATGGACATGAATAAGACGGCAATACCTACAGCTATTCCAATAAAAAATAGACAAGTGAACAAGTATATTCTTATTTCTTGGTTTCGCAACATATTAACGCCCCACCTTGTATCCGATTCCACGCACAGTCGTAATAAGCATCGGGTGTTGTGGATCATCCTCTAGTTTCTCGCGGAGTCGCTTAATATAAACGGTCAACGTATTATCGTTCACGAATTCCCCACCCACATCCCAAATCTGATCGAGTAGTTGGGCCCGTGACAACACTTGCCCTGTATGCCTCCCAAAGATGAGCAACAAACGATACTCGAGCGCTGTCAACAAAATTTCGTCCCCATTCTTTTTTACTTTTGCATCTTGCGTATTGATTTCAACTGGACCAATCGTCAACAGAGGCGAGCGTACGTTTTTATTGTATCGACGAAGTACCGAGTGAATTCGTGAAACGAGTTCTCGGACACGGAACGGTTTCGTGATGTAGTCGTCCGCTCCCATATCGAGTCCCATCACCACATTCACTTCATCATCGAATGCCGTCAGAAAGATGACAGGGATGTCTTGTTGTTGCTTCACGAGCCGACATAAGTCATATCCACTCCCATCTGGCAGTGACAAATCAAAGAGGCATAAATCAATTGTATGTAACTGTTGTTTAATCATAAGCGTCGCGTCAGCCACGTTTTGGCATAACGTTGTTCTAAATTGTTCTTGTTCGAGTGAATATTGGAGACCGGAGGCGATCGTCCGGTCGTCTTCTACGATTAGAATATGCATGGTATTCCCTCCTGACTCTTCTCCCCATAATATAGCAGTCTTTATTCAAGTGAGGTGAGAAATCAAAAATCCCTAACGAGAAATCTCGTCAGGGAGGACAATACGTTATTTGCATGCGGATGAGGATGTTGTAACTCGAAGGCACTCCGGTCGTACGAATCCGACTTCGCCTAAGAATCGTAATGCATCTATCGTCAACTCGTCGAGCTTGATGGATTGAACTTTCGGCTTGGTCTGTTCATCGACCCACACTTTCCAAATCTCGATTTCCTCCGCCGTCTTCAAATGGTCGGTTATATATTCGACGAGCTGTTCTGCTCTCGCATCGGAATAAAGCCAACGCAACTCTACTACGTGCGGTTTTGAAGAATACGCCTCGACGTTCTCCATCGCATAATAGAGACTATGTTTAATCTCAATCTCGTCAAGTTGCTCTTCCGACTCGACGTTCATCAAAATCTTTTCATCACGGTCGAGGTCCTCGACGTCTGTCAGAATGTCAGGCAACACGATGCCTTTTTGGATGGCCTCGTTGATAGATAAGAACTCACCATATGGATTTTCGACTTCTTTTAGTGGGTGATCGCTCACAATAAATTGGAATTCACTCATGTGAAAGCCCCCTCTTGTTTTAGTAATGGGTCGCTATCGTTTCATCGCACGAATGGATATGAAAAGACCAATCACATATCCGATGATTGAACCGATGACAATACCATATATAAACGGAAAATCAACTAATGAAGAGATGACGATTCCGCTAACCGTGCCAAATACAAGTCCAAGCCCGACTACTGATTCGCGCCATTCGCCCCTCCTCTTCTTTCCACTCATTACATACGAATCGACCATATGAAACGTTTCATCGTCATCTACTATTTTTCATATAAAAAAGGGACCCAGTATTCACTGACCCCCTTCAAAAAACTATTCGACTGTCGAGACCGCCTCAGCGAGTGCTGCCTCTTCTTCATGATATTTCTCGACAAAGGCATCGAGTAACGCTCGTACCTCATCCGTCGATTTCGTTTCCATCAAGTTATGACGGAGCTCGCTCGCCCCACGGAATCCTTTGACATAAATCTTGAAGAAACGGTGCAAGTTCGAAATCGAACGCGGCACGTCTTCTTGGAATTTATCCTGAAGGTCCAGTTGCAGACGCAATAGATCAAGGTGTTCTTCCATCGAGTGTTCGCGAGGCTCTTTCTCGAACGCGAACGGGTTCTTGAAAATCCCGCGACCGATCATGACACCATCGACCCCGTATTTCTCAACGAGCTCGAGTCCCATTTGACGGTCGAGGATGTCCCCGTTGATGGTGATGAGCGTATCCGGGGCGATCTCGTCCCGCAACTTCACGATGTCCGGGATCATTTCCCAGTGCGCGTCGACTTTACTCATCTCATTGCGCGTGCGCAAGTGAATCGACAAGTTGGCGATGTCTTGTTTCAAGAGATGCGTCAACCAGTCACGCCACTCATCGAGCTTCGCGTAGCCGAGTCGCGTTTTGACGCTGACAGGGAGACCACCGGCTTTTGCTGCTTGAATGAGCTCAGCCGCAACTTCCGGACGGAGAATAAGACCGCTCCCCTTCCCACGTTTCGCCACGTTCGGGACCGGGCAACCCATATTGATATCGAGTCCTTTATAGCCCATCTCGGCCATCCCGATACTCATTTGACGGAAATATTCCGGATTGTCTCCCCAGATGTGGGCGACCATCGGCTGTTCGTCCTCAGTGAACGTCAAACGACCACGGAGGCTACCTTTTCCTTCCGGATGGCAATAGCTGTCCGAGTTCGCGAATTCTGTGAAGAAGACGTCCGGGCGTCCCGCGTGGGCGACGACATGACGGAAGACGACATCGGTCACATCTTCCATCGGGGCAAGTATAAAGAACGGACGCGGAAGGTCGCGCCAAAAGTTTTCTTTCATCGTAAAATCAGTTCCTTTCATCCATACAGTCCAACAAAATCACTCATCTATTCTATTATGTCCGTCGGATTGTATCAACTGACATTACTCATGATCCGTTTCTTTCGAGCGAATGAGTTGAAAAAAGTGCGGGAATCCTTCGGTCAATAAGTAATGAAGCACACGATTCGTGTATTCCGGTTCAATCGTTCCCGTGCGAAGTAGCGTCTGCAGCACCATCCCGTCAATCCCGGCCATCGTCCATGTCGCGACCGCCCGAGTCATCGGCCCTTGCTCGACTCCGTAAGCCCGTACAAAGATCGCCTCAATCCGTGTAATCCAGTCTTGATATTTCTCTCTGAACTTTTGTTCGATGTCCTCATTGCCAATCATCGCTTCGTGGGCGAGATAAAATTGAAGTCGGCTCTCCGCATCTTTTTGAAGGCGCTCCTGCATACCTTCATAGATTTCCTGAATAATCACCGCCGCTTCCTTTCGATCGTCATGGGAGACGGTCTCAATGCGTTTTACCTCACCGAGCCCCTCGTCCATCACGTCATATAGAATCGCCTCTTTGGACGTGTAGTAATGATAAATCGCACCCGTACTGAATCCGGCCCGCTCCGCAATCCCTCGGAGCGTCGTGCCTTTGATGCCCTGTTCGACGATGATTTCACGCGCAGCTTGTAAGATTTTCAACTTTCCTTCGTTCATCATCATCTCGCACCCTCCTCTGTTTTCAACGCTCATTATACCATAATGATGTGGCAAACTTTCGACACTTCCATGTGAGCTCCCACCCCCTATTGACAGCGCTTACAATAGTTTGTTACACTTTTCACATAAACATAACGAACGTTCGGTATGTTTAGTCACTGCATTTATTTCTGTTTATCTCATTTTCGAAAGGAGTGTCATGTTATGTTTTTCTTCGAATCAATGCCTTGGTATAACGTCGTCATGTGGTTCGTCGTCCTTGGACTGCTGATGGGGTTTAACGAGTTCGTCCGTTCTGGTAAACGGGCGAGCCAACTTATGTTCATGGCGTTACCGATCGCACTGACTCCAATCTGGTTGTTTGTCGTCGATTCGGAAATCACGTCGTGGTTCCATTGGGTGAAGGTGTATTCGGCACTCGCCGGCGCGCTCATCTACATGGTCATCCGCTTCACGAACTACCATAAGAAACATCCTTGGTATTTAGTACTCGTCCCGGCCATTCTTGCCATCAATATCATGGAGGCCGTTATACGGGAGTTTCAAGTCGGCTTCATGGGATTTGATGGGGTCGTCGACGGTATGAATTACATCTCCGGTGGGTGGAACTACGTCAACGCCTTCGCCGGAATTTTGAACATCCTCACCATTTGTGGCTGGTTCGGCATCTTTGCGACGTCCGGTAAGCGAGTCGATATGATTTGGCCGGACCAGACGAAATTGTGGATCATCGCATATGGAATCTGGAACATCTCCTACGTCTATTCGTGTGCACCAGGTAACGCATTTTATTCCGGATTTGCGTTGAACATTGCCGCAACCATCCCTGCTCTCCTTTGGGCGAAAGGAACATGGATGCAGAACCGTGCCCAAACGCTCTCGATTTGGATGATGTGGGTCATGACCTTCCCTTACTTCTTTGCGGTCGGCAGTACGTTCAATGTGAGCGTCTCGTATAATCCGGCAGCGAACTGGACGCTCGCCCTCATCAGTCTTGCCCTCAACGTCGTGCTCGCCGTCATGCAGGTATCACGTATTATGAAACGACGTCTCAACCCGTTGAAAGACGAGCTGTGGACCGATACTGAAGAATACAAACGAGTCGATGCGTTACGAGAAACAGAATCACCTAATCCTAAGACAGCATGAAAAAGACGAGCCGCGGCTCGTCTTTTGAGTTCCTAGAAATCAAGATGTTGTACGCTCAGAGTAGTCGCCTTTCCTCCAACCGTGACGTGTGAGATTTCTTCTCCTGCTACAGTTAGTTCTACCAAAATTTCTGACGGAAGTTTCATTCCATATCCTTGCTCCATGACAAGCGTAGACGACTTCTTCAAAACAAGAGATTGCTCGAACAGATAACAAGCCAGCGCACCGTTCGACGTTCCAGTGGCAGATTCTTCATCGATTCCATATAGTGGCGCAAAATTTCGTGTATGGGCGATGCCATCCTCCATCGTTTCAAGAGTGAAAAGATGGTACCCAACCACGTCAGATTGTCGACTGATTTCCTTCACTTTTTCGAAGTCCGGTTGAATAGACAATAGTTCAGTAAGCGATTTGATAGGAATCAGGATATCCCGGAGTCCAGTGAAACCGATCAGAATCGGAAAACGATCATCTAATACCTCAAGCGGAACCTTAAGTGAATCAGCAATTTCTTGATGATTTGTCACGGGTAAAAATTCTGGGAGTCGCTGCTGCATCATAATAGTCAAATCATTTCGGATCTCGACCTCTAACACACCAGCTCTCGTCTCTTGTGTAAATCGTCCACTCCCAAGTAGACCTTGTTCTTTCAATACATGAAACGTTGCAATCGTTGCATGACCACAGAGGTCGACTTCCTCTTCAGGTGTGAAAAAACGGACGCGGACATCCGCATGATGCGATTGACTCACGAAGGCAGTCTCACTGTAACCGACCTTCTTCGCAATCTGTTTCATTTCTAATTCGGTTAAGGCATCTGCATGTAATACGACCCCAGCCGCATTCCCTCCTTCTCCATCTTTTGAAAAAGCATGGACAACATATACATCAATCGATAACATGTTTCAATCTCCTTTAGTCAATCTATAGGATTCTGCAAACTCAACTATACGTTATAATTGCAAGACGACATGATGAAAAATGGGGGGACTTTGATGATTATATGGATTAACGGCGCATTCGGTTCGGGCAAGACAACCTGTGCCAAGCTACTTGAGAAACAGTTGCCGAATGCGTTTCTCTACGACCCGGAACAAGTCGGCTTTTTCATTCGGAACCAATTGCCAAAAAGCCTTCAACAGCCCGATTTTCAGCACCATCCGGAATGGCGGGAGTTCAACTATCGGATGTTGTCGAAGATTGCCACGTCCTTCGATGGGGTCATCCTCGTTCCCATGACATTGGTGGACGCAACGTATGTAGACGAAATCATCGGTCGGCTTCAGCGGGACGGGATCGACGTACGTCATTTGATCCTTGAAGCGCATCGACAAACGCTCGTGAAACGATTGAATAAACGTTTCGAATGGTTCAACTCTTGGGGGAAAGCGCAGATTGTTCGCTGCCAGTCCGCATTTCAATCTGAAATCCATGCAGAAAAAATTGTAACAGATCACCTATCAAAACAAGATGTTGCGCGAGCGGTCGCCGATCATGTCGGTCTCACACTTGCCTCAAAATGATTCAGATTCATACATTGCTTCGGACGGCTCGTCTTCCCATCGGATGACGAGCTCACTTGAATGGGATAGACTCAGCTCCACCGCCTCACACATCGTATCGGTCAACCACATGCAGCGGAACAATAGTTGCCGATATCCGTACAGTTCATCGATGATTTCGAAGCGCCCCATTTTAACAAACTGACCCAATTGTTCGATCGGACATACCGAATAAGACGATTCACCGAAGCGGACGAGCGACGAAGAATCCCGGTCTACGTTCGAGATTGTCACGACGGCACGTCCCGTCCATACCGCTTCTTTCTTGAACAAGTCACGGATGCCATCCGCAAAAACGAGACGGATTGTCGAACCCATAAAAGTCGCTTCCGTGATGACCGCGTCATGCAGGGAAAGCGGGACGTTACGAGTTCGAATCGTATATTGCTTCATTCAATCCCTCCTTTTTTGAAACACATAATTCTCAACTGACTTCGTATACATTGGACCTTTCATCGTCTTCTTCACTTCGGCTACATCGACGTCTTTCCCTTTCGGCAATCGGAAATAATCGTCGAGCCCTGTCTGAATGAGTTCATTTGTACTTCCCATGACCCCAATCAGCTCGAACGTTTTATCGAATTGCGCCAACGTCGCATCTCCATGGCTATCGTTACAGAGCAAGATGCCACGCGGCTTCAAATATTGTTTCGTCGCCTGACCGACAAACCCCGCATATTGCGAGATGATCAAGTCAACGGGTTCGATGTCGAGCGGCTGCGTATAGTCCTGACCAAAAAAATCAATCGTACACGGCTCATCATATTCCTTTCGTTGATCCATCAGCTCCTGTACCGTTTCAATTTGCTTGAAGAAACGAATCGTCCCTTTGAAACTGTCGACATAGATGACATGAGGGATGACGAGGGAAGGGGCGACGTCGACGTGACTCCCTGGATAGAGCGCCTGCTTTACGTCAAAAGTATCAGCAATCGTTTCATAAACTTGTTTTCGGTCCCCGATTTTTTGTGCATACGTCTCATACATTTTTGTCACTTGTTCAAGATTCATCGATATCCCCCTAGTATAAATATCCAAGCAAATCGAGTGTTCCGTCGCTCCATCGTTTGTCTCCCACCTGACGAATCATCAATTCTTCAAACGATGCCTCACCGATTCCGCGTGTCGTCTGATTCTCGTCATTGATTTGAAGCCACGTGCATGTGTTAGATACCGTGTGAAACCCAATGCGTTCGTAGAGGTCTGGTCGGTCTGCGAATAACAGAAGAAAATCGATGGGGTACGTTTCCCCAAGAGCAATGACTTTTTCCATCAGTGCCCGTCCGACCCCACGTCCCCGAACTTCTTCCCGGACACACAAATCGATGATGCCGAGCACGTGAATCGATTCCCCGTTCATATTCATCACACGAAAGTCTAACCCGACTTGTCCAATGATCCGTTCGTCTTCATACGCGATGAGTCGGAAATGGGGTAATTGCTTGAAGTAGCGGCGATTCGGATAAATTGAGGGAAACGCATGTTGTAATAGCTCAGTTAGCTCCTTATCCATCGATTCTGATACGGTCATTTCGAGGTGTTCCTCGATTCTCATATCTTCCCCCCTTCAGATTGAAGGCGCCCATACCGAACAACATGGACCCCGTTCGGCATCAGCTGTTGCTCGATCACGTCGAGGTGTAGTGGCAAGATGTTGCCGTCTGGGAAAAGTCGTTTGCCTGAACCGATGATGATAGGATATACAATCAGTCGAACTTCATCGATGAGGTCGTTCGCGAGTAGCGTATGCACAAGTTCGCTGCTTCCCCAGACGTGTAAATCGGGTCCCTCTTCTTGTTTGAGTCGTTTCAACGCTTCGACTGGTTCTGTCAGAAGCATCGTTGACTCCCATCGTGAATCCTGTGATTGCCGTGTTACCACATACTTCATCGCCCGGTTGGCTTCCGGCCAGACGTCATCGTGGTTCGGCCAGTAACTCGCCCATTGGTCATATGTCTTTCGACCGAGCAACAAATCAAACTCACTATGCATTTGCGTCCGAATCCAAATTCCGAGCTCTTGGCTCGAAAAAGGTTCCGTCCATCCCCCATGCATGAAATCCCCACTCAAATCTTCTTCTCTCCCAGCTGGTGCTTGAATCACCCCATCTAACGACAGATGTTCAAGAACAATGATTTTCCTCATCTCCGACTCCCCTTTCGACTGTTTGCAAAAAAAGCCCCCGATTGATTCAATCGAAGGCATGATACATTCATCTTATTCTACTTTCTCCAACCACGCCACCGTCTCCACATGCGCCGTATGCGGGAACATGTCGACCGGTGTCACTTCCATCAAGCGATAACCTCGGTCGGCGAGGTAACGCATATCGCGCGCCTGCGTCGCGACGTTACACGAGACGTATACGATTCGCTTCGGTCCCATCTCGACCATCGTCTCAAGGAACGATTCGGCACATCCTTTACGTGGTGGATCGACGACGATCACATCCGGGTTCACACCGTCTTTCTTCCACTCTGGAAGCACATCTTCCGCCGCGCCACATGCGTACGTCACGTTATCGATCTCATTGACGAGCGCATTCTGTTTCGCGTCTTCAATCGCTTCCGGTACGACTTCGACACCGTACACATGCGCTGCTTTCCGAGCAAGGAACAGACTGATCGTCCCGATGCCGCAATAGGCATCGACGACTTGTTCCGTACCTGACAGTTGTGCGTACTCCAGCGCTTTCCCGTACAATTTCTCCGTTTGGACCGGGTTGACTTGGAAGAACGAGTGCGGAGAAATCGTGAATGTGAGTCCTGCGATTTTATCCTCAATCGTCTCGTGGCCGTAGAGCAACTTGTTCGTCGCCCCGAGGATGACGTTCGTCTTGTCCGGGTTGACGTTTTGCATGATCGACGTCACGTCTGGAAGACGCTCGACGATATCGGCGACGATCTCATTCACACCTTTTAGCTTCGTCGTCTTCGTGATGAGGACGATCATCAGTTCACCCGAATGGTACCCGTAACGGGCCATCACGTGACGGATGACCCCACGTCCTGTCTTCTCGTCATACGCCGGCACACCGCGAGCATCCAACACATCACGGACGACTTGGATCGCCTGATCATTACGCTCATCTTGAATCAAACATTCATTCATCTCGACGATGTCATGGGAACGAGGACGATAGAAGCCTGAGACGAGACGGTCCCCTTCTTGTTTGAACGGGACTTGTGCCTTGTTGCGGTAGCGCCAAGGTTCTGGCATGCCAATCGTGTCATGGACCGGCACGTCGAACTGCCCGAGACGCTTGAGCGCATCGACGACGCGTTCTCGTTTCTGGCGTAGTTGTCCTTCATAGCTGAAGTGTTGCAGCTGACAGCCGCCACACTGATAAAAAATCGGGCACGGTGGCTCGACGCGGTCAGCGCTCGCTTCTTTCACGTTCAACAATCGGGCGAACCCATACTGCTTGTTCGTCTTCGTCACGACGATTTCGACCGTCTCACCCGGTAACGCGTTCGGGACGAACAACGTATAGCCGTCGACACGTGCCACACCCGCCCCTTCATGGGTCAAGTCGTGGACGTGGACGTCGAGACGATCATTCTTTTTCACTGGTAGCATACGAATGCTCCTTCCATTGCAAATAGGAATGACAGATGTCGTCATTCCTATCTTTTCACTCTGCTTTATCGAGCGAAACATTGAACAATTGCTTGATCATCTGTTCGCGTTCATATTGTGCATTCAAATCTTCCATCTCGCGAATTCGGGCGTTCGGCGCGAGCACCGTCAAGTGACGGAATAAGTTCCGCATTTCACCTGTGCATTCCCCGCCGTACTCACCGTCGATGTTGAGACTCATCGGCTCGGTCGTCTTCATCCGGACGCGGCTCGTCTTCACATGCTCGACGAGTGAGCTTGATAAGTGCTCACCCCGAAGGAGTAAACGGACGACGTGGATGAATTCGAACAAGTTACATTTCCGTAAAATGAACAGATCGAACAACCCGTCATTCAACGACGCGTGTGGTGAGATTTTTTCAAATCCACCGACCGAGTTCGAGTTCGATGTGAGGAAGACCATGACCTCGCCTTGGAACGTTCCTTCATCGTGTTCGAGCTCGATATACGTCGGTTTGATGAGAGGCAGTTTCTCCATCCCTTTCACGTAATACGCGAGCTGCCCGAGTGCTGTCTTCAACTTCGATGGCACCTCATACGAGAGCTCGGTCATGATGCCGCCACCGGCGATATTGATGAAATAGTGAATGTCACCTTTCTCGCCTTCGATTTCCCCAAGGTCGACCGGCATCTCGAATCCGTCACAGATGACGTCGAGTGCACCGACCACACTTAGTGGAATCCGCATCGCCCGGGCAAAGTCGTTCGTCGTCCCGACCGGAATGAGTCCGATCGTCGGACGATTCTCTAGCGGGGCGAGCCCTGAGATGACTTCGTTCAATGTCCCGTCTCCGCCTGCGGCGATGATGAGGTCGAACTCGGCCGCTGAGGCCCGTTTTGCTTCGAGCGTGGCATCACCAATCGCTTTCGTCGCATACGTCGACGTCTCATAACCCGCATCCTCGAGGCGGTTCAAAATGTACGGGAGTTCCCGTTTGATCACTTCTTTACCAGATGTCGGGTTATAAATGACCCGCGCACGTTTCCGTTGCATATTGATTCTCTCCCCTATGCTCAACTCGAGCGAAAAGCGAGACACAAGTGTCTCGCCGCCTGCTTAGCGTTTTGCGATCTCTTCGTGGAACAAGCCATCGAGGAGTGCCGGGTTCGCCATCCCTTTCGTCTGTTTCATGATTTGGCCGATGATGAAGCCTTTCGCACGGTCTTTCCCGTTCTTGAAGTCTTCGATCATTTGCGGATGCGCCTCGAACAATTCGAGGATGTAGCCACGGAGCAAGTTCTCGTCCGAGATTTGGGCGAGTCCGTTCGCTTCCACATACGCTTTCGGATCAGCGCCTTCTTCCATCATCGCCGTGAAGACACGCTTCGCGATTTTCGATGAAATCGTCCCTTCTGCGATCAAGCGGATGAGCTCGGCGAGTGATTCCGGTGTCAACTTCATCGTCTCGACCGTTTCATTCGACTTGTTCAAGTGACCGAGCACTTCACCCATGAGCCAGTTCGCTGCCGCTTTCGGCTCCGCACCGGCCGCTGTCGTCGCTTCGAAGAAGTCCGAGAACTCTCGCGTTGACGTGAGGGCTTTTGCGTCGTATGCCGAGAGACCGTATTGGCTCATGTAGCGTTCACGACGAGCTGCCGGCATCTCTGGAATCGTCGCGCGGATGCGCTCTTTCCATGCCTCATCGATTTCGAGACGGACGAGGTCCGGTTCTGGGAAGTAACGGTAGTCCGCTGCCCCTTCTTTAACACGCATGAGAATCGTCTTTTTCGCCGCTTCGTCGTAACGGAGCGTCTCTTGACGCATGACGCCACCTGAAAGAAGCAATTTGCGATGACGCGTCTCTTCATAGTCGAGTGCCTTTAAGACGTTTGAGAACGAGTTCAAGTTCTTGAGCTCTGTCTTCGTACCGAACTTCTCCTGCCCGAATGGACGGACCGAGATGTTACAGTCACAGCGAAGTGACCCCTCTTCCATCTTGACGTCCGAGACGCCAGCGAACGAGAGGACTTCTTTCAAACGCTCGAGATACGCGACCGCATCTTTCGGTGAGCGCATGTCTGCCTCACTGACAATCTCGATGAGTGGTGAACCGGTCCGGTTGAAGTCGACGACCGAGTGCTTCTCGCCCGTGTGGTTCATCTTCCCGGCATCTTCTTCCAAGTGCACGCGCTCGATGCGGAATCGTTTCATCTCTCCGTCTACTTCGACGTCGACGTGACCGTTTGAACCGATCGGCTTATCAAACTGCGAGATTTGATATGCTTTCGGCGTGTCAGGGTAGAAGTAGTTCTTGCGGTCGAACTTCGTATCTGTCGCAATCTCACAGTTGAGTGCCATTGCCGCTTTGATGGCGAGGTTGACCGCTTCTTCGTTCAATTTAGGCAAGACGCCCGGGTGTCCGAGACAAATCGGACACGTCTGTGTATTCGTTTCGGCACCGTAAGTGCGTGAGCAGCCACACCAAATCTTCGACTTCGTGCTCAGCTCGGCGTGCACCTCGATCCCGATGATCGTTTCAAAGTTCATCGTACGTCCTCCTTAGAGCTGTGGCATCTTGAAACCGCCGTTTGCTTGTTCAAAAGCATGGGCCACGCGGTAAAGTGTTGATTCATCAAAGTAGTTCCCGATAATTTGAAGACCGACCGGAAGTCCTTCTGAAAGACCTGCCGGGACCGAGATGGCCGGGATACCGACCAAGTTGACCGGAATCGTCATGATATCGTTCGCATACATCGTGAGCGGATCGTCGAGCTGTTCGCCGAGTTTGAAAGCTGTCGTCGGAGCAGTTGGTCCAACGATGGCATCATACTCTTCGAACACTTTCGCGAAGTCCTGCTTCATGAGGGTACGGACTTGTTGGGCTTTCTTGTAGAACGCATCATAGTAACCAGAGCTGAGGGCATAAGTCCCGAGCATGATCCGGCGTTTGACCTCGTCCCCGAACCCTTGTTCACGCGAATATGTGAACACTTCGTCGAGCGTGTCCGCTTCGGCGCGACGTCCATAACGGATACCGTCGAAACGAGCCAAGTTCGAAGAAGCTTCTGACGACGCGAGCAAGTAGTACGCCGAGAGGGCATACTTCACAGACGGAATCGAAACCGTCTCGATTGTCGCACCGAGAGACTTGAGCGTCTCGATCGCTTTTTCAATCTGTTCACGGACGCCAGGTGCGACACCTTCTGCCATGAACTCTTCCGGAAGTGCGAACTTCATGCCCGTCAAATCCTGGTTGAGCGCTGCCGTATAGTCCGGCACCTCGACCTCAGCCGACGTCGAGTCCATGTCGCAATGACCCGCAATCGTATTCAATAAGTAAGCATTGTCTTCGACCGTGCGCGTGAGCGGGCCGATTTGGTCGAGTGACGACGCGAAGGCAACGAGACCGAAACGTGAGACGAGACCGTATGTCGGCTTCATCCCGACGACACCACAATACGCGGCTGGTTGACGAATCGAACCACCCGTATCCGAACCGAGGCTGAAGAGGACTTGCCCAGCTGCGACCGATGCTGCTGAACCGCCTGAAGAACCTCCTGGTACACGAGTCGGATCCCATGGGTTACGGACAGGCTTGAACGCCGAGTTCTCGTTTGATGAACCCATCGCGAACTCGTCCATGTTCAACTTCCCGATTGTGAGGGCACCCGCATCATGAAGACGCTCGACGACCGTCGCATCGTGTGCCGGGACGAAGTTCTCGAGGAACGTCGAGGCACATGTCGTCCGCATCCCTTTTGTAACGATGTTGTCTTTCACACCGATCGGCATGCCGAAAAGCGGGTTGTCTGACGTTTTTGCGAGCTCATCCATGCGCTTCGCTTGCTCGAACGCCTCCTCATTGAGCGTCAAAAACGCACCGATTTTATCATCCGTCGCTTCGATGCGGTCGAACGACTCTTTGACGAGGTCCGTGACCGTGACTTCGCCTTCTTTTAATAACGTATGCAGTTTCGCTACACCGTGGTCAAATAAACTCATGAAAGGCCTCCTTACTCAAAGACCGCAGGGACACGGACTTGACCGTTCTCCCAGTCAGGTGCCATCCGTTCGACTTCCTCACGTGGAAGCGATGGACGGACCTCGTCTTTGCGTAGTACGTTTTTCAAATCTAGGGCATGGGTCGTCGGTTCGACGCCCGTTGTATCCAGCTCATCGAGTTGCTCGGCGAACTCGAGAATTTTTGTCAATTGCTCCGTGAAGTGCGTCACTTCTTCATCCGTGATCGCAAGTCGGGCAAGTCCGGCGACGTGCCGAACTTCAGCTTCTGTAATACGAGCCAAAATTCCCACCTCCAACAGTTTTCAATACATCGTTCATTATCATACCACTTTTTCATAAGACAAAAAAGGAAATCTATCTTGTGAGAAAATGTCTCCTTTTTGAGAAACTAGGGAAATCTTCTCCGAATATTGACCCGCTTTCGAAATCAGCTATACGGTCGATGTGCGATTCTGATTATGCTAAAGATAGAAAAGTTTCGTAAGGAGGAATCGTATGTCGATTCGGAATAAACTCATCACTGCGTTTAGCATCATGTTTGTGCTGCTTCTTGGTGTAAGCGGTTACTCTTGGTATGCCTTGAACGCATCAAAAGCAGCCCAGGAGGACATGATCGTCTCTTGGGTACCAGGAATTGACCAGATTCATCAAGTGGATAAGCAATTGCTCGAAATTCGCCGTCATTTGATTCGTCACGCACTCGTCGAGGACGCCGTGACGAAACAAAACATCGAGCGAGACATTCAAGCATCCGTCGCCATCTTAGAACAACGGATGGACGGTTATGAAGCGACGATTATCATGGAAGAAGATCAACAGCTCTTCGATGAAGCCCGTGCGAATTGGGATAACTTCCAAACGGTCATGAATGAACTCATTCGTATTTCGAATGAAGACGGTACAGAGGCCGCAGAAGCGTATATTCGCGATACGGCAACCGCAAGTGCCGATACGCTTTCGAACTCTCTCGGTCTTCTCGTCAACTTGAACCGCGAAGCGATTCAATCGGACACCGCCGCAGCAGCTAAGATGTTTGAGCAAGTTCAGATGTCGCTCTTCATCGTACTTGGTGTCGCGGCTGTCATGACAATCCTCATGATGCTCTTCATCTTCCGCTCCATCTTTGAGCCGCTCAAAGAGTTCAAGACGAAGATGCATGAGCTCGCCACGAGTGATGGCGATTTGACGACATCGATTCCTGTGAAGCGCCGTGACGAGTTTGCCGGACTCGCACGTGACTTCAATCAATTCATCGCCAACTTGCGTCAGTTGATTCTTCAAGTGAACGACGTGACGACAGGCGTGACGAAGCAATCTACTCATATGTATGAAGAGTTGAAAGAACTCGACACATATATGACGACGACCGCTGCGACGACTGAAGACTTGACCGCCGGTATGCAACAGACGGCCGCAAGCGCGCAAGAGATGAACGCTTCCGCCTCGGATATGGAACGGACGATTCATCACATCGTGACGATGGCCGATGAGCGGAAAACCGAAGCGAGACAAATCGATGAACGCGCCCTCTCCCTCAAGTCACATGCGGTAGAGGCGAAAGAGAATGCCATCAGCGTCCTTCAGTCGACACGCACGAACTTGGAGAAAGCGATGCAAGATGCGAAAGCCGTGCGTGAGATCGCGACGCTCACGAACGACATCCTCGATATCGCCGCGCAGACGAACCTCTTGTCACTCAATGCCTCGATTGAAGCGGCACGTGCCGGAGAGGCCGGACGTGGATTCGCCGTCGTCGCCGACGAGATTCGAAAACTCGCCGAAACGAGCCGGGCGACCGTCGAACGCATTCAAGTCATCTCGACGACCGTCCTTCATTCGGTCGATCATTTGAACGAGAGTTCTGGACAGATGCTCCACTTCCTCGACACAAACGTCTTGAAAGATTATGACCAACTTGAAGAGGCAGCCGGACAATATAGCGAGGACGCAGGTCGCTTCGAAACGACCGCGACCGAGTTCGCCGCCGCTGCCGGGGAGCTCGAACAATTGACGTCTAACATGATCGGCGTCATCCAAGACGTCGCAACGACCGTCAACAACGGGGCACTCGGTACGCAAGAAATCGCTGAAAAAGTGACGATGTCCGTCGAACGTTTCGCCGAGTTGAACCATGCGACGGAACAGTCGCAACAAAAGATGGAAGAACTTGATTCACTGATTCGCCAATTCAAGGTATGACAAAAACCCGCCGACACATGCTGTCCGGCGGGTTTTCTCATCAAGCGGCAGAGGACTGCCCTTCTTTTTTCCGTTCGAGTTCGAATCGTTTCGTCTCCGCGACGACCACACCAGAGAGGAACAAGAGTCCAATCAAGTTCGGGATGGCCATGAGACCGTTGAACACATCCGAGATCGACCAGATCAAATTCAAGTTCGTCGTCATCGCACCGAGTCCCGCGACTAAAATATAGAGGACACGATACGGGACGATCACTTTTTCCCCGAGTAAATAATACGCTGAACGTTCACCGTAATAACACCAGCCGAGGACGGTCGAATAGGCGAAGAAGACGAGCGAGATCGTCACGATGATTTCACCAATCGGCCCTAAGAAGTAAGCGAACGAGGCTTGCGTCAAGGCAATCCCTTCAAGCCCTTCCGTATATTGACCACCCATGACGATCGTGAGTCCCGTGATAGAACAGACGATGAGTGTGTCGATCAACACTTGTGTCATCGAAACGAGTGCTTGACGTCCCGGGAAGTCGGTCTTCGCTGCCGCGGCCGCAATCGGTGCAGATCCAAGTCCTGCCTCGTTAGAGAACACACCGCGCGCGACCCCGTAGCGAATCGCGGCACCTAACGCACCCCCACCGATGGCTTCAGCACTGAATGTGCTCGAGAACATTGTCGATAAGGCACCTGGTACCAATTCAAGGTTCATGATGAGAATCACGAGCCCACTCCCGACATATGCGAAAATCATGAACGGGACGAAGATTCCGACGACTTTTCCGATTGATTTGACACCACCTAAGATGACGAATGCCGTGACCGCCATCATGACGATCCCTGTCACAACCATTGGGATGTTGAACGAGTTGTTCAAGGCGAGACTGATCGAGTTCGTTTGGACCCCGTTCCCAATCCCAAAGGCTGCGACCGATGCAAAGACGGCGAACAAGACGCCGAGCCACTTTTTCTTTAGTCCGTGTTCTAAGTAATACATCGGACCCCCGGCAATCTCACCGCGTTCATCGACGACACGATATTTGACCGCCAGGATAGCCTCAGCGTATTTCGTCGCCATCCCGACGAAACCAGATAACCACATCCAAACGACAGCACCCGGTCCCCCGAGGACAATCGCCGTCGCGACACCGACCATGTTTCCGGTACCGACCGTGGCCGCCAATGCCGTCATAAGTGCTTGGAAATGCGAGATGTCCCCACGTTGCTTTTTCTTCGGTTGTTCTGGTTTTGGTATAAATGCCTCTTTCAGACCGACCCCAAGTCGCGTCACTTGGATAAATCCGAGACGGACGGTCAGGAAAATCCCTGTCCCGACGAGTAATATGAGTAAATGTGGCCCCCAGACGAGATTGGATAAACTCGTCAGCCAACTTTCAATTTGATTCACCGTGTTGCTCTCCTCCTACGTTCTTGATTTGAGCGCTCTCCCTATATTTTTCAGAACATTCACAATCGAGTCAAGGTACACCGCCTAAAGAAAGCGTTTTCAACACGTTATATAATTGTAATATTTTCCTTGAACCCTTATTCTTAAAAGCTTCTTAAAATTTATTTCGAAATATGATTGTAATATATATTCAAGTGCATGAGCCCGGATTTCATGATCACTACGAACCGTTAATCGATAGACTACATCTCAATCAGAAATGGAGTGGTTGCAACCGTATAAAGCACGCTCGAAGCGGCTTGATAGCAGCGACCAATTACGGGCAGGCGAGACTCTTAAGGGAACAAAAAAGACTGTAGACCCATGCGTTGTCTACAGTCTGAAACCGTTCATGACCTTTCCTTCAGTTTCTCGTTTTACGAACGAATGGCAGCCACGACTTCTTCGACGTGACCTTTCACTTTGACGTTGCGCCACTCTTGTTCGATATAGCCGTCCTCGTTGATCAAGAAAGTCGAACGGACGATGCCGTAATATTCTTTCCCGTAATTTTTCTTCAACTGCCAGACGCCGTAAAGCTCGGACACTTTATGTTCCTCGTCCACGAGTAAATCAAATGGGAGGTCATTCTTGGCGATAAAGTTTTGATGTTTCTTTTGACTGTCGGCCGATACCCCAAGGACGACCGCGCCTTCCATCTTCGGCAACGCATCGCGGAAATCGCATGCCTCGGTCGTGCAACCAGGTGTCGAATCTCGAGGATAGAAGTATAAGACGACTTTCTTGCCGAGATAGTCCTTTAATGAAACCATCTCTCCGTTTTGGTTCGGTAATGAAAATGTTGGTGCGAGCATCTGCTGTTCCTCCTTAGCCAAACGATGGGTCGACAAGTTGTTCGTCATAGCCATCAATCGCTTCTTCTAATTTTGTCTTTAACGGGTCAAGCACTTCGATATACTCGACTGGATCTTCCGTTGCAGCTGCTTTTCGGAGCGTCTCCTCGTTATCGGTGTACCACGTCTCATACGCTTTGAAATAGTCGGTCATGATGGTTTGGTTCTCCTCGACCGTCAACGTTTCCGCCATGAGCAGGAAGACGTTATTGTCTGCCTCGAGCGCCATATAGTCCGTCTGTGCGTTGACTTGGTCATAGATCGGACCAGCCTCATCTTCCGGAATCTCGGCGAGACGGGCGTTCGCTTCGGCATTCACTCCGTACTCGTTCGCCTGGACACCGATGAGTAACTCTCCGACCTCGGCAATCACGTCTTTTGGTAAAGCGACCGGTGTGATGACTAGTGACCACTCATCCCCTTCCTTCACAGCGATTTTACTGAGTCGGTTCGGGAGCGGGTTCCCTTCTTCATCGATCATCTCATGGACAAGGAACGCCACGTCTTCCTCTTCGTTGACCCAGCTCTTATAAATCTCACCAGGAGACAATTGACGGGTGACGGCACCAGTCGCCGGAATCTCGGTCAACCGGCCAGCATAATCAATTGATGCGAGTGCCTCAGCGTCTCCAGACTCAAGTGCCGTCTGATAGTCTGCGTACACGTTCGTGACAGCGTCCGGCAATGCGCGGTCTGTCTCTTCTACCACCGTCTCTTCCTCGTTCCCACATGCCCCGAGCATGAAGACGAGGAGTAGCGGAATGAACCATTTTTTCATGTTGTTCGTCCTTTCTAAAGCCGTGTTCTCCCCCATCCTATCACGTCTCGATTTCTTGCTCCAATGCCATGTGTTTCTGGAAAATTGTTTCACTAGGATTTCTACGATAATTTCGATACAATACAGACGTAAGCGCTTTAACGCTCAACATCACTTTAAGGGGGAACGAGAATGATTCCATACAAACATGAACCATTCACAGACTTTACACAAAAAGAGAATGCCGAAGCAATCCAAGCGGCAATCGAGAAAGTGAACGGTGAGCTCGGGAAAGACTATCCGCTCGTAATTGGTGGGGAAAAGGTTACGACGGAAGGTAAAATCACGTCTTACAACCCGGCTAACAAAGAAGAAGTGATCGGTCGCGTGTCAAAAGCGAACCAAGAGCTCGCAGAACGTGCGATGCAAGAAGCACTCACAGCATTTGACTCATGGCGCCATGTCGACCCGGCTGTCCGCGCCGACGTCTTGTTCAAAGCAGCGAACATCGTCCGCAAGCGTAAGCACGAGTTCTCGGCTTATCTCGTCAAAGAAGCGGGTAAACCGTGGAACGAGGCAGATGCGGATACAGCGGAAGCAATCGACTTCATGGAATATTATGCACGTCAAATGCTCGAACTCAAACCAGGCAAGAAAGTGGAGAGCCGCCCAGGCGAATACAACCGGTATGACTACATCCCACTCGGGGTCGGGATCGTCATCAGCCCATGGAACTTCCCATTCGCAATCATGGCCGGTACAGCAGTTGCGGCCATCGTCGCCGGTAACACAATTCTCTTGAAACCAGCTTCGACGACGCCAATCGTCGCTGCGAAATTCGTCGAAGTGATGGAAGAGGCAGGTCTTCCAAAAGGCGTGCTCAACTTCATCCCGGGACCGGGTGCAGAAGTCGGGGACTATCTCGTCGACCATCCGAAGACACGCTTCATCAGCTTCACAGGATCGCGTGATGTGGGACTCCGCATCAACGAACGTGCGTCTAAGTTGAACGAAGGTCAAATTTGGCTCAAACGCGTGATCGCGGAGATGGGTGGAAAAGATACGATCGTCGTCGACGAATCAGCCGACCTCGAGCTCGCTGCACAATCGATCGTGAAATCGGCATTCGGTTTCTCTGGTCAGAAATGTTCGGCTTGTTCACGTGCCGTCATCGTCGACAGCGTGTATGATACGGTACTCGACCGTGTCGTCGAACTCACGAACGAACTCTCTGTCGGAAACACAGAGAAGAACGAACACTTCATGGGACCAGTCATCGATGCATCGGCCTTCAAGAAGATCACATCGTACTTCGATGTCGCAAAAGAAGAAGGACGCATCGTCGCAGGTGGGAAAGCAGACGATTCAACAGGCTACTTCATCGAGCCGACTGTCGTCGCAGACGTCGACCCGAAAGCACGCCTCATGCAAGAAGAGATTTTCGGACCAATCGTCGCCTTCACGAAAGCAAAAGACTTCAAAGAAGCAATCGATATCGCGAACAACACAGAATACGGCTTGACAGGGGCGGTCCTCACACGTGACCGTATGAATCAAGAATACGCTCGCCAAAACTTCCACGTTGGGAACCTTTACTTCAACCGTGGTTGCACAGGCGCAATCGTCGGCTATCAGCCGTTCGGTGGATTCAACATGTCAGGTACGGATTCAAAAGCAGGTGGCCCGGATTACATCCAACTCCACATGCAAGCGAAAACAACATCTGAAACGTTCTAATCAAAAAGGAGACGCTCCCCCGATGGGACGTCTCCTTTTTAGTGTGCTTTAAATGTCTGCTCGAACATGATGGCGATTTCTTCTTGATGAACCAGGAATAATTCGAACAAAGTCGGGTCGAACGCCCCTTCCATATTTCGCATCGCAAGAATCGCATCCTCATGAGTATAGGCCGGTTTATACGGTCGGACCGTCCGTAGTGCGTCATAGACGTCGATGATGGTGACGATTCGAGCCGCAAGCGGGATGTCTTCCCCTTTCAGTCCTTGGTTGTACCCGGTGCCGTCCCAGCGCTCGTGATGATACAGTGCGATGTGATAGGCCATTTGAATGAAGTAATTCTGAGGGAACTGTGTCTGCAAATCCTTCAACACTTCGCCGCCGACACGCACATGGTCGCGCATGAATACCCATTCCTGGTCGGACAGTTGATTCGCTTTGAGTAAGATTGCGTCCGGAACAGAGATTTTGCCGATATCATGGAGCGGTGCCGCGAGACGGATTCCTTCGATGAAGAGCGGTGACACTTCCGGATGGTGATGATCGTATAAAATCGTCGCGAACAGCGTCGACAAATCCTGCACCCGCTCGATATGGTTCCCCGTCTCGTTGTTACGGAGTGCGGACAAACGTAACAGCGTGCGGACAAGCCCCTCTTGATAATCGATCAATTCTTTTTCACGCTCGGCGAGGACCCGCTGCGCTTCTTCCCGCCCGGCCTCGATGCGGTGTCGCTCGACCGCCCCGAGCAGCGCATTGCTGAAATCTTGTAGCGCCTGTTGTTCGTACTCCGTGTACGTCCGTTCCGAGACGACGGAATCAAACCCGACAAATCCCTGACACGACTTCCCTTGCATCATGGGGACCGCGAGCAAACTTTGAATCGCTTGCGGTTCTAAGATGGCGCGGACGGCGCTCCCTTCAGGTAGATCGGCGACCCGTGGAATATACATCGTCTCACCCGCCACATGGGTATTCACCCACTCGGGCAGCACATCAATCGGCACGTCTTGAAGATTGTCCATTTCAGCCGTGATTCCTTCGGCGCACCATTCGAACGTGTTATGGCAGACTTGATTCGTAAAATCGTAATCGAAGACATAGACGCGGTCGACCGCGAAATAATGTCCAAGTTCGGCTAGCGATTGGTCAACCCGCTTTTTGAAATCCGCAATCTCTGTCGTTAAAAAGCGATTGAGGAGTGACGAAAGCAGGTGATGGAGTCGCTCTTGTTGTTGTAACTGTAACGTCAATGATTCGTGCGAAGTTGCCATGTGCCAAACCTCCCTTATCGTTCAAATACATGCATTCGTTCCATGCACTTATTTTACCCATTTTTCAGTTTTTTCATCCTAGTTCAACCATTTGAAAAACCGGGTGATTGTCACCCGGTTCGTGATCACACTTGCTTCAATAGATTGGCCATCTCGATGGCAGAAGTCGCCGCTTCCCACCCTTTGTTGCCTGCTTTTGTTCCTGCACGCTCAATCGCCTGTTCAATCGTCTCCGTCGTCAACACGCCGAAGATGACCGGGACTTCGGATTGATAGCTCGCCTGGGCGATCCCTTTTGCCGCTTCGTTACAGACGTAATCAAAATGCGGGGTCGCACCACGGATGACGGCTCCGAGCGTGATGACCGCGTCGTATTGTTTGCTCATCGCCATTTTTTTCGCGACGAGCGGGAGTTCAAATGCTCCTGGGACGAAGGCGAGCGACACATCCTCTTCCTTCACTCCATGACGTTTCAAGGCATCCTTCGCCCCGTCAAGCAGACGCATCGTGATCAAGTCGTTGAACCGTCCGACGACGATTCCAATCTTTAAGCCTTCTCCAACTAAGTTTCCTTCAAATGTATAGGTCATGTCCATGTTCCTCCAATATGATTCATTTTGAGTTGTTTCGTCAGGCGATACGATTCGTTTGCTTCATGCGCACCGACATGAATCGGAACGCGTTCGACAACTGTGATGCCACATGATTCCAAGGCATCGACTTTATCGGGGTTGTTCGTCATGAGCCGGACACGGGTGACGCCAAGATCACGAAGCATCGCCGCGCTCACCCGATAGTCCCGAAGGTCCGGATGAAACCCGAGTGCCACGTTCGCCTCGACCGTATCCAATCCATTCTCTTGAAGGGCGTACGCCTTCAGTTTGTTCAACAGTCCGATGCCTCGCCCTTCTTGACGCATATAGAGCACGATGCCCGATTCCTGCTCGATTCGTGCCATCGCCGTGTCCAGTTGCGGACCGCAGTCACATCGGAACGAACCGAAGACGTCACCGGTCAGACATTCGGAGTGAATGCGAACGAGCGGGACCTCCTCAAGTGTCTCCGTCACGAGCGCCACATGCTCTTCACGGTCCATTCGATTCTCATACCCTATCATGCGAAACGTTCCTTTTGAGGAAGGTAGGGACACGTCCGCAACACGTGTGACGAGGTTCTCCTCCATATATCGGACTAACGCTTCGATAGTGATGAATGCCAACCCGTGGCGTTCAGCGACTTGTACCAAATCAGGTACGCGTGCCATCTCCCCGTCCTCTCGAATGATTTCACAGATGACCGCGACCGGCTCACTTCCTGCGAGTCGCGCCAGGTCGACAGACGCTTCGGTATGACCTCGGCGAACGGAGACGCCTCCCTTCTTCGCAATGAGCGGGAACAGATGTCCAGGACGTTGAAAATCGGATGGATGGGACGATGGGTTCGCTAACTCACGAACGGTGTGAGACCGTTCACTCGCCGAGATACCAGTCGTCGAATCGATATGGTCGACACTGACCGTGAAGGCGGTACCGTGTGGGTCTGTACTGTTCGTCACCATCGGCGCGAGGTCGAGACGAACTGCCACTTCTTCTGCTACGGCGCTACAGACGAGTCCTTTCCCTTCCGTGATCAAAAAGTTCATCGTTTCCGGTGTCATCTTGTCACCGAGTACGACAAAGTCCCCTTCATTCTCACGGTCCTCATCATCCACGACGATGATGGGACGTCCTCGTCTCAGTTCCTCAACCGCCCGTTCAATCGAATCAAACATTACCATCCCGCCTTTCCATATCCTTGTTCCGCCAAAGACTCGAGCGTCATCTTCGACTGCCCGACGACCTTTTCCATATATTTTGCTAACAGATCACATTCTAAATTGACTAAATCACCCGTCTGTTTCATCCCAAGCACGGTCTCGCTGTATGTGTGTGGAATCAAGGACAGGGTAAACCCACGCTCTGACACGTCAAACACAGTCAAACTCGTTCCATCTACAGATATCGAGCCTTTCGGGACAATGTAGGAAAGGAGCGCGCGGTCACACTGGATATCAACATAGACCGCATTCGCGAGAGGACGTTTCTTCGTGATTCGCCCGACCCCGTCGACATGACCGGATACGAAATGTCCGCCAAACCGTCCGTTCGCCGGCATCGCTCGTTCGAGATTGACAGGTGTTCCAGGCTTGACCCCATCTAGACTCGATGCCTTCAATGTTTCTGGCATGACATCGACAGAGAACGTCGCGTCATCGAACGTCGTCACCGTGAGACAGATCCCATTCACGGCAATGCTGTCCCCGAGCTTCACATCCTCAAGCACTTTCACAGCGGACAAAACGAGTCGTAAAGATGGTCCGTTGCGCTTGACCGCTTTGACCGCTCCGATTTCTTCTACGATTCCCGTGAACATCAGAGCGCCCCCTTTCGAAGGACGACTTTCAGGTCGGGTCCAATCGTTTCGACCTGATGAATCGTAAAACGGGATATCCCATCGATCGTCCCTTCCTGCTGTGAGCGATAGACGCCATGCTTCCCACCGAATACCCGTGGTGATTGATAGGCGACCCATTCATCCACGTAGCCTCCGTCAAGAAGTGAGGTGACAAGCGTCGGTCCGGCCTCGATCAACACACGCCCAATCCCATTTGCGTATAGCGTCTCAAGAACCGTGCCGAGTGACGTATAATCGAATAATTCGATACTGACGGCTTGAGCTCGTTCACGTCGTTCTGCCTCATCTGACGAAGTGAAGAGGAGCACCGGGACGTCTTCGGCGGTACGTGCTAACGTACTAGCGAGCGGTAACCTTAGGTCACGGTCGAGCACGACTCGTTTCGGCTGTCGCGTCACGCGGTCCAATCGAACCGTAAGCGATGGGTCATCCGCGAGCACCGTTCCAATCCCGGTCAAAATCGCATCGACCGTGGCACGAAGTTCATGCACATCACGACGGGCTTCCGAACTCGTCACCCATTGACTCTCCCCCGTCTCTAAGGCAACTTTCCCATCGAGGCTCGTTGCCGTCTTCAAGATGACGTATGGTCGTTTCGTCTCAAGCGACCGCAAAAATGCCGGATTCAAGGCACGCGCCTCTTCTTCAAGCAGACCCACATCGACTTCAACACCGGCTGCTTGCAGGCGCATGATCCCATTGCCTGCGACGAGCGGGTTCGGATCTTTCATGGCGACGACGACACGTTTGATGCCCGATTCTACAATCAAATCGGCGCACGGCGGTGTCTTACCGTGATGCGAGCACGGTTCGAGCGTGACATATAAAGTCGCCCCGGATGCAGCCGCACCGGCCATTCGAATCGCATGCACTTCAGCATGTGGTTCGCCCGCCTTAAGGTGGGCACCCATTCCGACGATACGTCCGTCTTTCACGAGAACGGCACCGACGAGTGGATTGACACCGGTCTGTCCATCGGCTGATTTCGCCAATTGAATGGCCTGTTCCATGTACTGTTTCATCGTTCTCCCTCCTTTTTCCGTACAAACAAAAGACCCTAAGGAGCAGTCCTTAGGGTCTTGGTGGGAGGGTTTCGTCGAATTTTGGCAAGCCAAATAAACGTTTTCTATACAGAAAAGCGTACGACGAAGCACAGGTCACGTGGACCTGTTTTTTGTTCCTTCTCCCATCCAGACTATACTGTCGGCTCTAGAGTCTCACTAGATCCACCGTTCGCACACGTGCGCCCGGGTCACGGACTTAGGGCATAGGCCCATCACCGCCGGTTGGGAATTTCACCCGACCCCGAAGGAATATTTGTTTGTACAGGTTTACTGTATCGCAATTGTTTTTATTTCGCAAAACAAAAAACGCTACTCGTGAGAGTAGCGCCTCGATTATGCAAGAAAGAGGACGACGAGAAGCCCGACAATCCAGCAGTAATATGAAAAATACTTCAATTCGCCTTTTGCCATGATGTGCTGGAACCACTTCAATGAAATGGCGGTCAACACGTATGATGCGATAAATGCCAAAAGGAGCGGACCGAACAAATCACGCGTGTCTGGGTTTGTGAACAACGTCGGACCGTCCAAGATCATCGTCCCGAGACTAATCGGAATGAACAGGAAGAACGAGAACCGAAGCGCGGATTCCTGTTTGATCCCGAGGAGCATCGCCATGACGATAGTCGCCCCGGACCGGCTGATCCCAGGAATGAGCGCCACAGCCTGAGCAAGTCCGATCAATACGGCGTCACGTAGCGTAATGCCACCGTCGCCCTTGTTTCCTCGCATGTTCCGGATGAACCAGAGGGCGAGTCCCGTAATGATGAGTGTATAGCCGACTGTCGCCACGCCACCGAGCACCTCGGCGATCCAGTCACCAAACAGGACACCGAGCACACCGGCCGGAACGGTCGCGACAAGTAACAGCCCGATGAACTTCACGTCGACCATCGTCTCATTCGAACGGTCTTTCTTAAATAAAAACGTCCACAAACTCATGATGAGACGAACGACGTCTTGACGATAGATTGTTAAAACCGCAAGAAGCGATGCAAAGTTTACGAAAACTTCAAATGACAATCCCGGCAAGTCAATGTTAAATAGTTCTTGGAAGATGACAAGATGTCCGCTCGATGAAATCGGGATGGGCTCTGTGAACCCTTGAATCAATCCAAGTAACGTATAAAATAACCAAACTGTCATAGTGATGATCCTCTTTTCTGTTTTTCACTCAATGCGGCTATTTTAGCAGAATCGGTCTTTCATTGACCAGCCATTAAAATTTTTTTGCCGTAATTTCAATATTTGATTGATTAGTCTGAAAATTAAATTTATTATAGAAGGGTACTCATCTGGAGCGAAGGCGATGACCCCAACTCTCCAGCTGGGTACTTTTTTATAAAAATATTACAAATTTGGGTGATTAAAACTTTATGTTTACATTTCTCTCGAAATTCGATTTAATTTGTAATAGAACTGTTACCATTTTTTGAAATTATCAACTGCGACTTTAGTCCTATCCAATTCCTAGGAATTGTTTAAAATTTTTCAAAATCACGTTAATAAATCCGAAAAACAATCCGATAGTATGATTGTAGGAGCATTTTTTTATCTTTGTCGGTTCAGATTTGAGTCCACGGAAGGAGGAACCATCATTGAATCAAACGCTATCCACTAAATCCCATCACTTGTCTACCGAACAGCAAAGGATGATCCATTGCATTCGTCTTCTCGGGGACTTGTTGAAGGAACGTCCACGCCGTTCTGTCTATCGCCGCTTCGCAATGGAACAGAATTGGCCGTCTCCTGAGTCGATCATTCGTCAGTTCGGGTCATGGGCTGAGGCACTTGCCATCGCAGGCTATGAATGGCATGGAGAGTCAACCGTCGAATTGCCAGACAAAATGCCGAAGTATACACGCGAGGACATCATCGAGACGCTCGCCATTTATTCGCGAGACATGGGCTCGATCATCACCTTGAAGAAGTATCAGCAATGGCGAAAGCTCCATCCGAAGGCACCGAGCCATTATCATATAGTCAAGACGTTCGGTTCGTGGCATGATGCCTGTGCCGAGGCAGGACTTGAGGCGAGTGTGACCTATTCGAAAACAGAACTCTCGAACGCCCTTCGTGAAGCCATTCAGGAAATGGGCTTCTCGCTCTCATTCGAAGCTTACCGTGAATGGGCAAAGCGCAACAACAAACCTTCAACGAAAGCGATCTTGCATCGCTATGGCTCCTGGTCAGCCGCCGTTCATGCGGTTGAATCTGAACTTTATAATACGAACTCATAATCATTTCATACGAAAGGAGGATCCACCATTTTGGGGATCCTCCTTTCATCTGACCTCTGTCGACAGATCATGATAGTGGGCGACACGATCTCGCCCGTTAAATTTCGCCCCGACATACATGGCCCGGTCCGCATGTCGCAAGACTGTATCGAGGTCTTCATATTCATAAATCGTTTCAATCCCGATACTCGCCGTCACCGTGATGCGCGTGCCTTCTGTCCCAAAATCATGGCGCTTCAAGGCGTTTCGTATCTTTTCGCCGACCAGATTGGCGGCCGCCTCATCCATTCTCGGGAAGACGAACACGAACTCTTCGCCTCCGTAGCGCGTCACCAAGTCCGTCGCTCGAACATTGCGAGTAAAGAGTTGACCTGCTTCAATCAACACCTCGTCCCCGAATGCATGACCGTATGTGTCATTGATCGATTTGAAGTGGTCCAAATCGATCAAGAAAACAGAGAGCGGATAGGACGCCACATCGTTCAAACGTTCTTTCGTCCAACGTCGTAGTGCCCGCTGATTATGTAATCCCGTTAACGGATCTGTCAAACTCTCGTGTTGCAAACGTTTGCGTTCATCGATGCGTTCGATTGACCAAGATAACGTCTTGAGGAGGCGGTTCACTTCAACCGCAATCGGAGTTTCGTATGCCCCGTTTGCCGTCGTCGATACCATGCAGCTGACCGCCGTCTCCGCTCCCCAAACGGGTTGGATGACGAGCGCCGAATGGTGTAGTTCCTGTTGGTTTCGCTGCAATTCAGGATGCCATTCATGGAGCGAGTCATAGACGAAACACGGTTCGTCCTCATCATGATACCGTTCAATCGTGAAGGCATCCGGCACACTCGGGATGACGCGACCGGTCATATCATAAAACGTCCGCTCCCCTTTTCGATTGACCTGTAGCCAACCACGCTCCACTTCGACGATATCACGTAGACCGTTCCAAAACTTCTCAATCAACAATTGCTCGCTGTCCACGCGGTACAGCTGTTCTTTCAAGCGTTCGACTTGATCGACTCTCGATTTGGTTTCTTCCGTCTCCGTCGCTTTCGACATCGTCATCTTTAGGACAGATAGTACGAAGAACGTGACGATGAGTCCGACATAACCGAAGACGAGATACGACTCGATGGCAATCATCGAGAACAAAAGCTCGAGTGACACGACGAGCCAATCAAAGCGAATCAATCGCCACATAATCGGGAACGGGATCCGTTCTCCAACCATGAAGTAGGATAAAGCAAAACTCATCGTCAAGACGAGGAACAAGGTGCCTAAAAACGCCAACATCGCCACGCCTTGTTGCATCAAATGAATCGGCTCTCCGATCCGTCCACCGAGAGCGATATAGGCGAGCCCCGGCAACAGAACGAGCAGACATTCAATCACCGTGTTGAGCGGATAGAAATGAAGGAACCGTCGTCGCCCGACGCGACGATTGAAGGCTCGCGCCTGAAACGTGAAGAGGAGCAATTGCCCCATCAACAGTGCGGGCGCTAGTCCGTATAAAAAGAATGTGATAAAGACAAACATCTCATGGAACGTGAAGTGAAGATGCCTGCGCTTTAAAGGATTCATGACGAACAATGCCCCAAGCGTATAGATGAACCAAAACAACGGCCAGTCGAACGCCTCAAGGTTTTGGAAAGTCAAATACGTCACTCCCGTGAAGACGAGCGTCCACGCGAACCAGCTCCGAACTAGGTACTTCCGAAATCGCATCGTCTTCCCCCCTTTTCTCGTTCATTTTTTCTAGTATGACCCGTAATGCAAAAACATTCCAGCAATTGTTTGAAAGTTGAGACAATGAAATATTGAAATGATTCCCAATTTGATGTTTCGCTTTTCTAGATGTCGGCAACAACTTGGATAAAGGGGGCTAACCATGGACTTTTCTCTATTTCTGATCACGTTTTTGATCATCTATTCGCTCACTATCACACTTCTCTATTTGCGGAAACAAAAGAATACGTAAAAGGGCGATCCTCGTAGGAGGACCGCCCTTAATCATTATTTCGCTTTCAAATAAGAAATTCCAATTGACCCGGATCCCGTATGCGCCCCAAGAAGTGGTGCGAGTGTATCAACTCTGATCGGAATCGTGTCACCGAGTTGTTTTTTCCACTCCTCAGCAAGCTCAGGGACATTTCCGTGGAAAATCGAGACGTCCTGACATTCACCGGACTCGATTGCCGCACGTAACACTTCGAACAAATGGGCTTGTGCTTTCTTGTATGTGCGGACCGTTTGATACGGGACAATCAAACCGTCTTCGAATCGAAGTACAGGTTTCAATTGAAGCATGTTCCCGATGAGCGCCTTCGATTTAGAGATTCGACCGCCTTTTTGCATCTGCGTCAAGTTTTGAAGCGTCAATTCGATGCGGACGTCCTCGACGCGCTTCTTCATGTATGCTTCCACGTCTTCAAGCGCATCGCCTCTTTCGACGCGTTCAATCAACTCCTCGAACATGAGTCCCATCGTATAGATACCTGCCCGTGAATCGAAGGCGAGCAACTTGAACTCCGCAATCTCAGCCCCTTGAACGGACGCCGAATACGTCCCACTCAGGTCAGACGATAGGTGAATCGCGATGCCCATATCGTACTCTTCTTTCAATTTTTCATAGAGTGTGACGAAATCCCCGATCGCGGGCTGACTCGTCGAGACGCGCTCTCCCGCGTCAATCCACTCGTAAACCGTTTTCGCATCGACTTCGATTCCATCTTTATACGGCTGGTCCCCTTTGACGACATAGAGCGGGACAATGTGGATGTCAGGATGTTGCGCTAATGCATCTGGAAGGACAATCGTGCTGTCCGTGATGTAAGCAATCTTCATAAAGAGTTCTCCCTTAAAAAAAGTTTTTAGTACCTGGTTATATTATTTTATCACAGGTGAAGCGGTTTCACTATTTTTTCAAAACATCCTATGTGTAGCTCGTCCAATCACTTCTCGAAAAGGGTATACCTTAGATAACAAATAAAGGAGGCATGTGTGGCATGATCGAACTACGGAACGTCAGCAAAATCTATAAGACAGGCGACGTGGAAACGGCCGCCTTGAAAGACATCGACCTCACCATCCGGGATGGCGCGTTCGTCGTGATCCTAGGTCCAAGCGGGAGCGGGAAGAGTACACTGCTCAACGTCATCAGCGGACTCGACACGGTCACCTCAGGTAAGATCACGTTCGGCGACACCGTGCTGACCGACCTATCCGTCGATCAGATGACTGCTTTTCGACGCGACCATCTTGGCTTCATTTTCCAACAATACAACCTTCTTCAAAACTTGACCGTCTATGAGAACATACAAATTGGTTCTGACTTAACGAAAGACCCGCTGCCGATTGATGAATTGCTCGAACAAGTTGGGCTCACAGCGGCACGTGATAAATACCCCTATCAACTATCGGGCGGTGAGCAGCAACGTGTCTCCGTCGCCCGCAGCCTCGCCAAAAATCCCGCCATCATCTTTTGTGACGAACCGACGGGCTCACTCGACGAGGAAAATTCGAAGAGAGTACTCGAACTATTGGAACGATTGAACAAGACGTATCAAAAAACAGTCGTCGTCATCACACACAATAATGGAATCAGTGAGATGGCGGACGATGTCATCAAGATGAACTCCGGTCGAATCGTGGAGGTGACCCATCATGAGACCCGGGTCGCGGCACGTGACATCCATTGGGGATAAGGGGGTGGCAACATGCTGTATAAAAACGTCTGGAAGACATTAAATCGGAAGTGGATGCAACTCCTCGCCATCGCCATCATCATCGTCATGAGTTCACTCACGTACACGATGATGTTCTATGGCATCAGTGGAATCGAGGTCCCGACTGAAGAGTATCTGGAAGAATCGAATCAGGAAGACTTTGCGATTGACATGCTCAATCGGGTGACGGAAGAGGAGTTACGCGACCCCGCTATCGCCACGCTCGCGGAAACAGGAACGTTCACATTGGCTGACATCAAACAAGCCGATGCGGAAGTCTTCAATCGTCTGATCGCATCGCGAATCGCTGCCGTCGAACAGGAGATGCCGGATGCTACGATTGAACTCCGTGACTTAAAAGCCATCACCTACACGTTCGATGATATTGAACATCGGGGATTGATCGTCAAAGAATCAGACACGATCAACCGCTCCTACCTCGAAGCCGGTGATCGACCGAGCGCGAATGACGAAGTCGCCCTCAATAAAAAATATGCAGAGGAGAACGGTATCGACATCGGAGACACAATCGACATCGGCAAACCGTTCACGGTGAGTGGATTTGTCCTCTTTCCGGACTATACGCTCCCACTCTTCGATGATAACTTCTTCAACTTGGACCCTGGTTCACAGACCCTCCTCTTGATGACGGATGAATCGTTCGAAACATTCATCGGGCAAGAGTCTTTCCGACTGTCCGGGGTGACCGATCAAGCGATCAAGACCGACATAGACCTCCCGTTTGTCGTCTCGGTCATGGAGACGGAAAATATTATCCGAAGTGGTGCCATCTACAGTGAGATTTCATCCGGCAAGGCGATGGCGCTCGGACTCAGTCTCTTTATCGTTTCTATCGCTGTCATCATCGTCGCCATCCTGATCTCAAATATGCTCGAGGCGGAACGAGGACAAATCGGACTGTTGAAGGCGATTGGTTATAGTCGTCGGCAAATCGCATCGCCTTACTTGGTGCTCATCTTGGTTTTCGCATTCTTTATGCTCATCATCGGTTATTTCCTGGGGCTTTATTTCGCGAACCCGTTGAAAGAACTCTATCTCGACTTCTATCTTTTACCGTCCATCACCATCGCCCAAAGTCCACTCGTGTTCGTGACAGCCGTGTTCGCCCCGCTCCTCTTCTTTGCGCTCGTTGCAGGAGCTGTCATCTATAAAATTATGGGTGAGAGCGCCCTTGCCCTCTTGTCACCACGGGACAATGTCTCATTGAATCGACTCAGTCGACTTGTCAGTCGCCTGTTGAGACGGGCGAGTGGCAAGACGAAGTTCAAATATTTGTATGCCGTCAAGAGCACGGGGAGTTTTCTCATCTTCTTTCTCGGGATCCTCTTCTCGACGATTCTCATCGTTTTCGCCCTCATGATGAACGGCGCCGTCGACCGTATGACCGTTGGCGGATTGAACGAAGCGGTGTATGAATACGAGGCGTATACAGACGGGACACCGGTTTTAGAAGCGGGACAAGAACCGTTCCTCACCTATCCGTTCGCCTTTGTCGAAGATAACCTGATCACCTTGAAGGGACTCGACTTCGACAACACCTTGTTCCCACTCCGAAACGAAGATGGGGATGTGTTGACACTTGAACCCGACGGCCTTGTCGTCTCCTCCTCACTCGCGCTAAAACTCGGCCTCGATGTGGGTCAAGACATCGATGTCGCACTCGACGGGGACACGTTGACCTATCCCATTATCGGGATTGCCGATGAATTCTCTGGCGACTTCGCCTATTTGCCCCGGGCGACGTTAAGTGAACTTCTCACCGCTGGCGCAACGGATGATCTGTTCAACGGTATCTATGCGACGGAGCGTCCGAGCGAATCGGACTATTCGACTATTCTGTCACGCCAAGGGTTGATTGATCAGTCCGAATCGATCAACCAATATATGAATTTCATGATGAATGTCTTGATTGGTGGAGCGTCCCTCATCGCTTTCAGCATCCTGTTCGTCTTGACGGCACTGACGGTCGAGAAGAACTATTACGTCATCTCCTTGTTGAAAGTGATGGGATATCAAAAACGGGAAGTCCGCTCGATGATTTTGAACAGCTACTTCATCTACGCGCTCATCTCCGCCCTCTTGAGCATCCCCATCGCCCTGTTGACGCTTCGAGTCATCGTCGTCGTCTTCGCGGAAGATTATGGGCTCGTGCTCCCACTTGAATTTGAATGGATCTATATCGTCTATACGCTCGGTGCAGTCGTTCTCCTCTTCTTCATGAGTACATTCATCAGCCGCCGAAAAATCGATCAAATCCCACTTCAGGAAGTTTTAAAGACGTATCAAGAATAATTCATGCCAAAATAGGGCATAATAAGAGATAGACCAGGTCTCTCCTGAGGAGAGACCTGACTTTTGCAGAAAAGGATGATACACATGAATCGTACACAAGTCATGCTCGCCATTCCCGGAAACTGGTCTTCCGCAGAAGGCGTCAGCGAACAAATCAGTTTACATAGTGAAGGCTACACGATGGCCGGTCTGTTGTTGCTCGAAGATGAGACAGGGAAGGCGTTCACCGTAGAAGTCGTCGAACGTGACCCAGCCCTCGCCGAGGCGATGATTCACGCGAGTTCTGGCGGGTTCACCCCGAAAGTCGCGAAAGGAATCGCTCGTCATACGCATGTCGTCTACTTGATTGTCGACGTCAACGATTTGACAGACGTCGCCGCTGCACGTCGTGCCGCAAACGCCGTCTTAAACGCAGGTGGAGTTGGCGTCATGGTCGAGTCAGCTGGTGTCTCTTACTCGAAAGACGAGTGGCAAGAATCAAAAGAAGAAGACCTCGCACTCGACTATTCGCTTCTCACGGCTATCACAGAAGAAGAGAACGCCTATATGTCATGGGGAATGAAAGCGTTCGGTCATGCAGACGTGGCTGTGCCGATGACACTCGACATTGAAGATGCCATCCACGTAATCCATTCGTTCAACTTCCACCTCATCTCAGGTGGCGCGATGTTCGGCGATGGCGACCATTTCGCCTTTGAAGACGGTCGCGCCTTCACGGTCGAGATGGGAGAAGATGAGCGGACGACCATCGACAACTTGTTGCATAACCCGTTTGGCTTGATTTATCTCGTCCCACAAGCAGCAGAATAAGAAAATGGAGCGCCCCGCGGTGCTCCATTTTTATGTGGTCGTCAGTTTCGCATAGATGGCGAAGAAGATGGCGAGTTCAATCATGATGATTAACGGTGAGACGAGGACGAATAGATGGAGGCCGGTGAACACGAGAATGAGCGCGACGAAAAACACGAAATAGCCCCAGTGCAACCGGCTTTCCGGGAAGCGATGATTGTGAAACACGAGCGTCGTCGACAAAAAGTAGACGAGAACGGCACCGAACGTCACCATCACTTCAAAGCGCTCATCCAACTCCCCGAGATACATCAGTTTCATCATGCTCGCCAGAACGCTGAGTGACATCCAAATGAACAGATGACCGTACAAAATGATTTGACCGGTCCCGACCGCGTCTTTGTCCACTTTCTTTTCGATGTTGTCAAAGTATTGCCACCAAATGGCGATGAGGACGATGAATGCTAAAATCGAAAAGCTGATGGACCGAATATCCCCGTCTTGCGGCTCGAGCACCGCCAAGATACTGATAATGGATTCCCCTAAGACGATGATGGTCAAAAGACCAAAGCGTTCGAGCAAATATCCTAAGTTTATGGGCGTCATGGCCAAGCGTTTCCGACCGATGATCGGTACAATCAAATCGATGATGAGCCCGAGATACAGCACGACGTAGCGCAAGCTTCCATCAAAAAAGATGGATAACGACGAGACGCCGATTCCAATCCAAAAATAGGTGCCTAAAAAGCGTGCCGCCGGGTCTTGAATACGTCGATTTACCATCGTATACTGCAAGACCGTCATGACGCGCAAACCTAAGTAGCCAATGAGAAATGAATAGTAGTAGTCATCAAAATCCACGTTCAAGCTCGCCGTCATAATTAATACGAAGATCATCTGTCCAATTACGAACAGACGCTGGTGAATCGCATCCTCGAAAAAGCGGTTGATGAACATCGTCTGCCCCACCCACGCCCACCAAATCGGGATGAACATGAGGACGAACTTCGAGGCATATTCGAACGGGATGACACCATGATGGGTATGAAGAAGGACATGGGTCGCCGTCGCAATCGCAGCGACATAAACCAGGTCATAGAAGAGCTCTAACCACGTGGCTCGTTTTTCTTCCATCTAGCCCACCCCGGTTCAGTTCGCCAACACGTCGTGATACTCGGCATGTCGGTCGAACTGATTTTTCGTAAAGGGACAGAGTGGGATAATCGTCTTTCCTTCTTCCCGAGCATATTCGACCACGGCGACAACAAGTTTCTCTCCGATTCCCTGTCCTCGAAGTTCATCACTGACATACGTATGATCGACAATCAGTTTGTCCGCCCCCGTCGGCACGTAGTGCAGTTCTGCCGATGGCTTCGCCTCGTCCCCGACGTAAAACGTATTTTCCTTCTGTTTAATTTCCATTTACTCACCACTCTCCTCTTCTAGTTTTAGCGGGATAAAGAAATGGTCACGCATCGTCCAATCCATCTCGTCCATCAAGATGTCAAACGATGTAGACAAAAACGCTTGGACTTCCCCACTCGTTCCTTCATCAAGCGGCAAGAAAAATTCACTCTTCTCCGCGTCATAATAAGCCGCTTCCGGCTGTAGCGTCACGGTCGGTAGCGGTCTGAACAGGAACGGATAAGGCAAGACAAAATAGCTCGGTCGTTCCGTCACATCATCCCCAAGCCAAAATCCAAATTCAATCAACTGTTCATCGAAGGCGACGCGCTCGATCACTTTGTCTTCCGGAAACGGATGCTCGATCGGATAGATGACGAGCGAGGACACGTCGAACGTCCCCCAAAAGAGTGCCGGTTTGATTTTCCGGCATCGTAGCTTCGATAGGTATGTCAGCTGTTCGTGCGCCGCCCGTTGAAACAGCCTTAATCCTTGCCGGGCATACGCCGCATCATAAGCGAGCGGTGTCTCGTCCGTATCGAGAAGTCCTTGGAAGGTCATCTCCTGTGGTTTCGGGTTGATGCGTATGTCGACCCCATGCGTCCGCAGTCGATTGAATAAGTCGTCATGATAGGACTTGATTGTCTTCCCCGCTTCAATCGGGATGGCGTCTGTCTGATCTTCGACATGAACGACAAGGCAAGAACTTAGTAGATCCACATCAAGCTGGAGTGCCCGTTCCCCTTCAAACAACAGCCCTGTCGTGAACCCATTAACCGTGAGCGGTAGCGAGACATGCCCCCATTGCGGCTCAGGTGGGGCCAGTTGGAGTCTAATCTTCCCTAGTAGTTGGGAAATCAAATGCAAGGTCAACTTTGTATCATGCCAGTCCGAATGTAGTGGAATCTGCATCATCCATCATCCTCTCATCCTTTACACGCGCCACTATGGTCGCAAATCGGTCGCTTCCCGGATTGTCCACACCCGCAGAGCGTGGCCCGATACGTGGAGATGACCTCATCTCCTTGCTCGATTTGAAGGTCTCCACGCACCTCGATTTGTTGCCAGTCGTTTAATTTAACAGACGTCGGGACGTCCGGTTCCTCCGCATCTCCACCATCCTTCCGAACGAACTGCAGCGCACCGCTCGGGCAGCGTTCAATCACCGTCGCGACATCAGGAGCCTCGGCCCCATCCGGTAAGATCCACGGCTTCCGTTTCGTATCGAACACTTCCGGCAATCCCCGTACGCATTCCGTCGCATGGACGCAGAGCGACACATCATAGTACACATCAATCGATTCTCCCACGTATTGTTTGCCTCGCATCGAATCACCCCTTATGTGTTTGCGGGTATTTACCCGTTACACTATGAAAAAAACCCATCATCCCATGACAGGATGATGGGTCATATTCACGCTTGTCTCATTTCTTGCATGCGTTCGAGTTGATGCGTCAGTTCGCCGATCGGCACGAATCGTGCCCGGCGGAGCATTTCTTTCCCGTTGATGAAAAAGAGGACGACCGGCACGGTAAAGATGGAGAAGGCGCCTGCGACTTCCGGCACTTCATCCGAGTCTACCGCGACCGCCACAATTTCTGGGAACTGATGGAGCATCTCTTCAATCTGAGGTTTCAGCGCATGACAGACACTGCATCCCGGATGTGACACGTAGACGAGCAGCTGTTCCGTGCTCTCAATCCGTTCATTCAATCCAGTCAAGGTTGTCATTGCTTCCATCTTGCATTCCTCCTACTTGATTAAGAGTTGAGCCACAAGACACCGACCGTCTCAAATCCGGCATGTACCGCAATCGAGGGACAGAATCGAGTCCGTACGACTTCAAGATCTGGTAATTTCGACTCGATGAGTGCGACGAGGTCATCTTGCATGTTCGGTGCGAGTGCCGTCTGAACGAACACCCGATTGTCCTTCACACCGTTTTCCGCGTGACGACGTTCGAGTTCACCGACCATCTCCGCATAAGCCTTCTTCAATGAACGGGCCTTTTTGAACGGGATGACTTTCCCCGTCTCATCGAGGGTGATGATCGGCTTGATATTCAAGATGTTCGCAAGGAACATCTCACCGGAAGAAACACGACCGCCTCGGCGCATCGTTTCCATGTTTCCGATGATCATGAAGAAGTTCTTCTTATCACGCCATGCTTCGAGAAGGGCGACGATTTCCTCCACTGACTTGCCTTCGGCTTCAGCGGCCTTGCCGATTCGGACGAGTTCTTGTTGCGCCTCGAGTGCGGCATGCGAGTCGATGGTATACACGGTAAAGTCAGCCGCTTCGGCAGCTGCTTTCGAATTTTTCGCCGTACTGCTCAATCCATTCGAGCAATGGACGGCGATGGCACAATCATATCCCTCTTCTTTCAAGCGTTCGTAGCGGGCGATGAAATCTCCGAAGATCGGTTGTGACGTCTTCGCTTCTTTCTTTTGGTCAATCATATACCGATGTAGGTCTTCGAGAGAGAGTTTGGTTTCACTATAGCCGTTCCCGTCCACGATCAATTGAATCGGAACGATATCGACACCGAGACTTGCTGCCTCTTCTTGAGAGAAGTTGGCCATACTGTCGGTAATCCATGCGATTTTTGTCATAACTAAAAAGCCTCCAATAGTCGTTCATTTTTGTCCAATCCCATTATACCTTATTTCCCGCCGCTATTCCTACTCGACCGAACGGGACGAAAAAACAGAGCGACACACGGTCGCCCTGCTCCTCTTCATTTGGTCGAGATCAATTTTGTATGGGCGAACTCATCATGCGGCAACTCGAGGTCTTTATTCGATTTCATCTGTTGAAGTGCACGGATGAGCGGAATCCCAAGCGTCGCCGGGTAGACGACGTCTTTATAGAGTGTCCGCTTGATGACTTGCTCCAATGAAAGCGGACGTCCATCCGCACTCACGACCTTAATTCCGACGACACGGTCTCCTATCGTCTGACCGTTTCGATACAACATACAATAGACTTCTCCGGCCATCGTCACAACGGTCGGTAAGTAATACCGTTTCACTTCTTTGTCTGGCCAAATCTTCTTACGGACTGCCTTTTCAATCAGTTTTGCCGGTGTCTGAAAGACGAGTTGGTCGATTTGACCAGCGACGGCTCGTTTCCAAAGTGGGACTGCCACAGCAATCATCCTTTCTCTCGGTTCTAGCCTTTCAATTCCTCTTTTACCGGCTGACGAAACCCTGAGAACGGACATCCACTTCGAGCAAACAGGTTCGGTGTCTTGATCTGATTGTCGTAATGCTCGTGAAAAACGTGCGTCGTCGCAGGAGAGAGAGGCGGGATGAGCCAACTCCATTGCCCGGTGACGTCACGCCCCGCGTCCCGTTCGTTTTTTTCGAACCGCTTGAACTGTTTGGCAGCCGTATGGTGGTCGACAATGGTCACACCTTCCCGCTCGAACGATTGCAGGACGGCGATGTTCAATTCGACGAGTGCCCGGTCGCGCCAAAGCGACCGCTCTTTCGTCGTATCGAGCCCGAGTGACCGTCCGACGAGCGGCAACAAATCATAACGGTCCGTATCGGCCAAATTCCTTGCCCCGATTTCCGTCTCCATATACCAGCCGTTAAACGGGACCGAGGTAAACCGTAGACCTCCGATCTCTAGTTCCATATCCGCAATCGCTGGGACTGCGTGCCATTTGATGGTCCGTCCGTCAAACAAGTCCACATCCTCGTGCCGAATGTCCACCTCAAGCACGGCCTCACTCGGCAACTCAAACAAGCGGACGTCTCGCCCGTCCGTGATCATGAGCGGGAGGATATCGAACGGCGTGACGGCTCCGACCCATCCGAGTTCTTTCGCGCGCTTCGTCATCGTGACGGACATCGGGTCTCCGATGATTCCGTCAGGTGTCTCATATCCCGCGTACCGAATCAATTGTGTGTTCAATAGTTTGAACTCGTTCGGAAGAACCGTCATCGTCGAACGGATTTTTCCGCCGTTCGTGGCGAACCGAAGGTGGTCGACAAGATGGGTGTAGACAGCCTCAAACGTATCGGCGTCCCGTGCGTCAATCACATGGAGTGTCTGCCAAAACAAGCGGCCGATGCAACGATTCGAATTCCGCCACGCCACCTTGGCACCCTCACACAACTCTTCCGTCGTCAATGAATAGGTGCCCGTGCGCTCAATTTCATCTTTGATTTCTCGGAGGCGTTCGGAAGGGTCGTCATGCCATTGCCGCATCCAGTCGCTCGCTTGTTCATACAGATTCATATCTAAGGTCTCCTCACTCGATTCTCTCTTTCTCCATCTTAGAGAAAAGGAGACCCCTGTTTCAACTATCTATTCTCACAGAAGACAAGTCGGGTACTCAAGACCGCTCTGGCTGATGGACGAGTTCGATGTAGTCGGTGACTTCTTCGTTTTCGCTCACTTCCTGCTCGAGGGCGGTCATTTGCGCCTCGATGGTCGGACTTGATTCGTAGTCGGCGGCATATTGATACAGCCCATTCGTCACTTCAGTCATTCGACGTAAGCGGACAGGCAAGTCTGTACCGGATGCAAAACGAATGATGAACGTGACGTCTGAATTGCTTGAGTCAACCGCTCTCAATCGTCAGGATGAACCGTTTCTCGGGTTAACGCCTGTTCGTGATACGGCGCAAACTCTTCCGCATCGGCTGGAGATCATGCGCAGTTATCGAACAGCAGTCCCATCTTTTCGTTCGAATCGATTAGTCGACCATTTGTACCGAGTACGTAAATGGCATCGGGATACTGTTCAATCAGGAGCGAATCCACATGGAACGGGGGAATCGGTCCAGCTGACAATATATCCGTGACGTCACCATTGACGCGATGAATCCACTTTTTGAAAATCGCCATACAAGCTCTCCTTTCGAAAGAGATGGAAGTTTCAAGCGTAAATTCTCGTGTTCATACAAAAAACTAGTTTTTAAAGCATTAATTACCAATCACCCATAATTGTTCCATTAGAAAACCCCACTCGTTTCAAAGTGGGGTCAATGATTAGTTGCGTTCGAGGACGAACGTCTTGTATGCAGGCACGTTTACTTTTCCAGTTGCGCGCTTGATTGTCTTCGTTCCGGCACGGTCGCCATCGACAATTACTTTCCAGCTCCCTTTAGGAAGGGTGACTTGGACATTTGTCGGGTTGGCGTTATGCGTGATGAACAAGTCGTTCTTTTGACCCGGTGCATCTTCGTCAATCGTGTATGTGATGACGTTCGCTTCCGCTTTGTGGAATGTCAAGAATCGTTTCACATCGCTCGCTTTTGTCATCCGAAGACCTGGGTTGGCTTTACGCATCTCAATCAGGCCTTTCATGTATTGAACGTCCGCCTTGCGGTCGGCCGCCCGTTTCCAATCGAGCTGGTTGATTGAGTCTGGTGATTTGTAGGAGTTGTGGTCGCCTTCCTTCGTGCGCATGAACTCTTGTCCAGCGTGGAGGAATGTCGTCCCTTGACTCGTCAAAATGATGCTTGAAGCGAGTCGGTGCATCTTCGTCTTGTCCATTTCTGATGCGGTTGGGTTCGTTAACTCTAGCTTATCCCATAACGTGTGGTTGTCATGGGCTTCAACGTACGTGATGGCTTGCGTCGGCTCTTTCGTGAATCCTTTAATCGTGTCGCTATAAGCGATCTCACCGACGATTCCCGTCTTCACGCGATTTTCCATGCCCTCTTTTCCGTTGACGAATCCTTTGTCCTCATCGAAGAAGACGCTGCCTTTCAAGCCGTCACGGATGTTGTCATTGAAGTGGGCGATGCCCGGCATGTCGTAGGCGTTCTTTTGATTTGCTTTTAATTCAGCATCGAGCGGCGTACCAAGGTCCCATCCTTCTCCGAAGACGAGAATCGACTTGTCGACTCGATTCAACTCCGAACGAACCTTGTTCATCGTGTCGACGTCATGGATTCCCATCAAGTCGAAACGGAATCCGTCCCAATGGTACTCTTTTGCCCAATAGACGACCGAGTCGACGATCAGCTTTTGCATCATCGCCCGTTCGGAAGCCGTATCGTTTCCGACACCTGTTCCGTTGGCAAAGTCACCACCCGCTGTGTAGCGGTAGTAGTAACCCGGTACGATTTTGTGCAAGTTCGATGCCTGTGCATCGAACATGTGGTTGTATACGACGTCCATGACGGCACGTAAATTGTTGTCATGCAATCCTTGAATCATCTGTTTCATTTCCATGATGCGTACTTTCGCATCGTAAGGATTCGTTGAATACGACCCTTCTGGTGCATTGTAGTTTTTCGGGTCATATCCCCAGTTGTACGTCGCCATCGGATTCGTCTCATCGACGGAGGCCGTGTTGAAGTCATAGACCGGAATGAACTGAACGTGTGTCACGCCGAGATCTTTGACGTGATCGAGCCCTGTCTTCGTTGCCGTTTTCTTTCCGTCAACGAGAAGACGCGTTCCTGGTTCGATGACACCGAGATACTTTCCTTTGTTTTGGATGCCTGAGTCGTATTTGTCCGTCTTCACATCAAAGATGGAGAAATCACGGACATGCGTCTCATAGATGATCGCGTCCGTCGATTGTTTCAACTTCGGTTTCATCGAATTCCAACGTTTTGGATCTGTCTCTTTCAAATCGACGATGACACCTTGGTCACCGTTCACGCCGACAGCCGTCGCATACGGATCGACCGCACGGACCTTCCCTGTCGCATGGGTCACTTGGTACGTATAACCGATGCCGTCCAGGTCACCACGAACTTCCGTTACCCACGTGCCGCGCTCACCGCGCTTCATTTGAATCACTTTCTTCATATCTTTGTCGTTCGTCGGTCGGTTCGTCGGCATGTTCCACAGTTCGAGCTCGACTTGTTGAGCCGTCGGTGCCCAGAGGACAAACTTCGTTTTCGACTTTTGGTACGTGACACCGAGTTTACCGTCGTATGCATATTTCGCATCGAATTCTTTCGAACGAAGAACTTTGCCGGCCTGGAGCGTCTGTTCTCCGAACTCCGGGTGCGAGGCTTTGATGACTTTCGCTAAATCGATGTCTGCTTTGAATTGAATCGTCACCGACTTGTCGCTAGCTTTTTCAATCGATTCCACCGTTGCCCCGTCTACGCTCAATTCATCGATGAACGCATCCGTGATGACGCGATTCGTTGTGAGTGTTGCTTGACGGAACGTGTCCGCCGAGAACGAGACAAGTTTTGGAGAGCGATCGATTTGTGGCTCTGAATAGTAGATTGTTGAATCTCCTTCAACGAGCCAAATCTCTTTCGCAGTCCCGAGAACGAATCGGTCTTCCCCATCCTTCTCCGTCCATTCTCCTTTTTTCGTGATCAAGCCCATGAGTTTCTTCGATTCCGGGTTGGCGAGTTTCACGTTCGCGACGGCACCGAAATCATCAGCCTCATCGAAGGCGATGCTCTGCCCGTCCCCACCGTCCGGCCAAGCCCAAAGACCCCAGTCCGTATATGTATTGTCGTAACGGAAATAATGAACTTTCATATCGATTTCCGTCGAAGCCGTCTCCCCGTCCGGGTTCGACGTATAGATGGTCGGATCACCCGACTTGATCCACACTTCAGCGACACCATCTTGAATCATATCGCTTGTGATGAAGCGGTCGTTCTCAGAACCTTTATCTTTGTCCCAATTATCCGTGCGGACGATGAGACCGATTTTTTCAGGTGAATCGACTGGGAATTCGTAAGCCGCCACCTTTCCGAATGCATCTTCCCCGTTGAATGTGAAGCCTTTGTTCGGGAAGTAATCTGGGCCGTTCGCCCAAAGCCATAAATTCCAATCCTTTTCGTTATCCGGCGCCTCTTGATAATGGACGACGACAAGCGTCGACTTCCCTTTATCTAAAGCAGACGTCGGCATCGGAAACATTGACAGAATCAGTGCAAACGTTAGCACAACTGCCCATACGGGTTTCCATTGCTTTTTGACCATGAGGGTCCCTCCTTGTAGCACTATTTTGAGAAAACGCTTACACAGAAATTGTAAACGGTTTCTTTTAGTGAAGCAATGTTATTTTAGTAAAGTAGAGCACTAAACACCTTTCCTCCACAAAAAGGATTGCTTTCCGAGAGTTCAACCTGTATATAGAATTTAAGGAGGAAAAACTTAATTGCTATCACTTACAAACTTAATTAATAACCTAATTGCCAACGCGAGCCTTTTGCTCGTTGGTCTATATCTGATCTCACGTTTTACCAAGCTCGGTTTCACAAATAAATTACCGATTCGGCGTCAGATGACCATCTCCATCCTCCTAGCAGGACTCTCTATGATCATCACGCTTCATGGTGTACTTTGGAACGCTCAAGCGGACTTTCAGTATGGATTTGTCCCACTCATCATTTCTGCTTTGTACTTTGGGATATCTGGTCTGCGTATCACGTATGTGACGAGTATTATCCTACTTCCGTTTATCGTTCCCGGAGAAATGCTACTTCTGATCACACTCCTAGATTATTCCGTAGCAGCTGGAACAGCATTTCTGTTCTTACGAATGCGCGAACGGATCCAGCCGACACAAGATATTCGAATCGTAAATATGATTAGTCTTACGTTCATTGCACTCTTCTCTATTCTCAACATGACGAACTATAAGGAGCCAAGTGCATATTTTATAACACTCATCTGGTTTTTATTCATCGGTTACGCGGCAGGCTTCTTTTTGCATATCGTGTATGGTGGCATACGAAAAATCGAACGCTCTGAACGTCTTATCACAAAATATAAAGAAGCGGCTTATACGGATACATTAACGGGGTTAGGTAATAGAAGACAGTTTGATGAGGAAATGAAACGCGTCGATGAAGAAGTGTTCACGTCGCCGAACGAGATTGCGTTGTTGTTAATCGATATCGATCACTTCAAATCAGTTAATGATACGTATGGACACGATGCGGGTGATGCAATTTTAGTCGAGCTCGGTCAACGTCTCTCTGGAATCGCGCGAGCAGATGACATGGTCTGCCGAAACGGTGGAGAAGAGTTCTCTGTTTTACTTGCCGACTGCAACCTTTCGCAAGCCATGTCGATTGCGAATCGCTATTTGACCGAAGTCTCGAAACAACCGTTTCAATTACCTGACAGTTCGACGCTTGAGGTCACCATTTCAATCGGAGTATCGAGCACTTCTGAACGAAAGGTCGTCACGTCCGCTCAACTAATCAAAAAGGCAGACATCGGTCTTTACGTCGCCAAACGGAACGGGCGAAATCAAATCGGCAAATGGAGTCAACAGAAAGCAAACTGACCTCTCACATTTGTGAGAGGTTTTTCAAAGTTTATTCCATTCATCGAGCGACTCCAAGTAACGAAGATAGCTCATCTTGATTTCTTCATCTGTCAAAAATGTGCCACTGCTTCCGTCGCTCAAATTTCTCATGTAACATCTTATAATCCATCCGCTTCACCTCACGTACAGCATATCAAAAGACGACGTCCGGCAGTTGCGGACGTCGTCTTGCTTAGTTCCCGTATTTTTTGAACAACTGATAATTCTTATTTCCACCTGACAAGTTGTACACATCGGTGAATCCGAGGTTACGGAGCACGTTCTGTGCCGCGTTGCCCGTCACGCCTCCGTTACAGTAAACGACGGTCGGCTTGTCCTTGTCCATGTCTTTCGCCGCTTCCCGAAGGTTACCGAGTGGGACGTTGACCGCACAATCGACACACGCCTTCTCGAACTGTGCTGCTTTCCGCGTATCGATGATTTGCATGTCTTCCCCGGCATCGATTCGTGCCTGAAGTTCGGCCGGCGTGATGAGTCGAGCCGCCTTGTCGATACTGTTCGAAAGCACCATCCCCGTATACATGACCGGGTCTTTCGTCGTCGAGAACGGTGGTGCGTAGGCGAGGTCGAGATGGAACAAGTCGTCCACTTTCGCCTTAAGGGTGATGGCCGTGACGAAGACGTCGATTCGTTTGTCGACTCCTTCAAATCCAACGATTTGGACACCGAGCAGTTGACGCGTCGCACGATCGGCGACCGCTTTAATCGTCATATCTTTTCCACCCATATAGGCAGGCTTATCCGGTTTCGTGTTATGAAGTACCTCGATATCGTATCCGAGTTCGCGTGCTTCTTTTTCGGCGAGACCCGTCTGTGCGACGGCAAGTCCGAACACTTTGAAGATGCCCGTTCCGAGGATGCCCCGATGTTCGAGGTGACCGCCCGTGATGACGTCCCCGGCGGTCCGCCCCATCTTGTTCGCTGTCGAACCAAGTGGACGCCAAATCGGTTTCCCTGTCACGATCGAGAAACTCTCCGCGACGTCTCCTGCCGCATAGACGTCTGGGATGTTTGTCTCCATCCGCTCATTGACGGCGATCGCACCCGTTTCACCTAGTTTGACTCCCATGTTCATGGCGAGCTCGACGTTCGGACGGACTCCGACAGACAAGATGACGAGGTCGGTCTCAATCGTCTTCCCACTCTCCGTGACGACCCGTTCGACGTGTCCGTCACCGACAAGTTCTGTCACGGTCTCTCCGAGCATGAGCTCGATTCCGTTCTTCTCGAGGTGTTCCTCAACGCGGCACGCCATATCCTTGTCGAGTGGTGGCATCACTTGAGGCACGCGCTCGATGATGGTCACGTCCACACCACGAAGCTTCAACTGTTCCGCCATCTCTAGACCGATGAAGCCGGCTCCGATGATTGTCGCATGTTTCGGGTCTGTCGAATCGACGAAGGAGCGTGTCGCCTCCGCATGTTGGATGTTTCGAATCGGGAAGACGTTGTCCGACTTCACCCCTGGAATCGGTGGGATGATGCTCGACGCACCCGTCGCAAGGACGAGGACATCATATGAGTCCGTGAACGTGTCACCCGTCTCTAAGTTTTCAACCGTCACCGTCTTCGTGTCTTTGTCGACTGACGTCACATTATGACGCGTCATCACGTCGATGTTGTAGCGCTTCTTGAAGAAGGCCGCATCGCGCGGTGTCAAATCGTCACGTGACTCGACTTCTCCGCCAACGTAGTAAGGAATCCCACAACCAGAGTACGAGATATCGTAATCTCGATCGTAAATCGTGATTTGTGCGTCTTCGTTGTTCCGACGCGCTTTCGCCGCAACCGATGTCCCTGCAGCGACTGAACCGATGATGACTAGTTTCATATATAATCCACTCCTCAATAAAGTAATAAGCTGATGTATAGGCCGAGCAACGTGATAGCCAATGTCGGAATCGTCAAGATGATCCCGACTTTAAAGTACTGCCCCCATCCGATTTTGAGGCCTTTCGTACGAAGGACGTGGAGCCATAGAAGCGTCGCTAGCGACCCAATCGGGGTAATCTTCGGACCGAGATCGGAACCAATGACGTTCGCATAGATTAACGCTTCCCGAATCTGTCCGGTCGTATGCGTCAAGTCGATGGCGAGCGCATCAATCATGACGGTCGGCATATTGTTCATGACCGATGACAAGATGGCGGCCAAAAAGCCCATCCCGAACGTGGCACTGAAGCTGTTAACCGCGAACCAATCGATAAAGTTCGCCAATACTTGAGTGAGTCCGGCATTTTGTAAACCGTAGACGACAATATACATCCCGAGCGAGAAGAAGACGATGGCCCACGGTGCACCTTTGATGACTTGCATCGTCTGGACCGCTGACGAGCGGTTCGCCATCACGAGGAAGAACAAGGCGATGACACCCGCGACGAGCGAAACGGGGATCTCGACTAAATCACTCGTGAAGTATCCGATGACCAGTAAACCGAGTACAATCCAGGATAAGCGGAACATCGTATGGTCTTTAATAACGGACGAAGGTTCAGCCAACTGTGAGGCGTCATACTGTTTCGGGATATCTTTTTTGAAATAAAGGTACAACACGAGCAGACTCCCCGCGACCGCGAACACGTTCACGAACACCATCCGCGCGGCGTACTCGGCGAACCCGATGCCAAAGAAGTCGGCTGAGACAATGTTGACGAGGTTCGAGACGATGAATGGAAGACTTGCCGTATCGGCGATGAATCCGGATGCCATGACGTATGCCAAGACGACCGCGTCCGGCAGTTTGAGAGCCCGGACCATCGCCAAGACAATCGGTGTCAAGATCAGCGCCGCCCCGTCATTTGCAAACAAGGCTGCGACGAGGGCACCGAGTAACGTGATATAAACGAAGAGTTTCACCCCGCCACCTTTGGCGATTCGCGCCATGTGTAAAGCGGCCCATTCAAAGAATCCAATCTCATCTAAAATGAGTGAAATGATGATGATTGCGATAAAGGTGAACGTCGCGTTCCAAATGATGCCCCATACCGTTCCGACGTCATCAAGATTGACGACGCCCGAAACGAGAGCGATGACAGCCATCCCCATCGCCGAGTAACCGATTCCGAGGCCTTTCGGTTGCTTGATGATGAGGAAAAGCGTCACAAGAAAAATTAAACTAGCAATCCACTGCACAATGTAATCCTCCAATAATCTCTATTTATTTTTTAGCAACTCGGCTGCAAACCGTGCAATACGAGTGTCATTCCCTCTTCTGTTGATTCAACGTCGAGCGTGACATTTGCGGACAACGCTGTAGCTTCGTTCGCCACGGCAAACGTAAGGTCGTCGAAGTGCTTCACCTCATCGGTCGCTTCCGGTGTCGCTACGGCCAAACCTAGTGTCGGTCCACAGCAACCGGCCTCCGTGATGATGCGGACCGATTTTGTCTGCTCCTCCTCTAGCGCTGTTTTTAAGTAATCGATGGCTTCATTCGTGATGTTCATTTCACTTCCTCCTTCAATAGTTGGGATAACGCGGAATATCCGACTGGCAAATGTTCTTGCCAGGCGAGTATCGTCGGACGCCGATAGCTGTTCACACGTTCGAGCCATAGGACTTCATTCGCGACTTTCGCGGTCAATAGTTTGCTCGTGACATCGAGTGGCGTGAACGATTGATTAACGACCCAAGCGAACGGTAGAATCTTAGCCCGATTCAAATCTGCTACGAGTCGTTCAGCTTCATATACCGGCGTCGCTTCAGGCAAGGTCGTGATGATGACGTGCGTTTGTTTCGGATCACGTAATTTCGGCAACAAATCTCGGACTGCTTCCGGGACAACGCCAGTCGAGCGTTCGAGTTCGCGATGATAACTCTCGGTCGCATCTAACAGAAGAAGCGTGTGTCCGGTCGGTGCCGTATCGATGACGACGAAACGGTCTTTCGCTTTCGCCACCTGATTCGCAAAGGCACGGAAAACGGCGATTTCTTCGGTGCACGGCGAACGCAGGTCCTCTTCGAGCATCATACGTTGCTCTTCATTCAGGTCCCCTGCTTCCTTGAACACATCCTGTCGATACCTCTCAATTTCAACTTTCGGGTCAATGGCATCGACCGTGAACGTATCTGCAATGTTTGTCCCAATCGTGAAAGCGACATGAGCGGCCGGATCCGTCGTCGTCAAATGAACAGAGTGCCCTCTTTCATGAAGCGCGACCGCAATCAGCGAAGCAAGTGTCGTCTTCCCGACGCCACCTTTCCCCATCGTCATGATGACACTTGGACCGTCCGCCTCAATCTCATCAACGAGTCGATCAAGTGATCCGTAACAACTCGAGTCATAGCATGCATCTGCGACAGCGACCGTCTCTCCGTTCACAAAGCGCCGAAGTGCAGAGACACCAATCAGATTTTCGTAAGCATATGGAAGTTTGAATGCCTCGAGGTCAGTTATGCCTTCAGGAAGTTCACGGAGTGCTTGTTGCTGACGCTCGATGAGCCGCTTCGTGTATCGGTCTGCCCCTTCATCCTGTTGGACAAGACCGTTGATGATGAGTTGCATTCGCTCGATGCCGATGGCGCGAAGTTCGGTCGCGGCACGCTCCGCTTCGATGAGTGTGGATGTTTCGGGACGAGCAACGAGAAGCAGTGTCGTCTCTTTACCATCAGTGAGCGTCTCAACTGCCTTTTTGTACTGCAATTGTTTGTCAGCTAAACCGGCAAGCGGACCAAGGCAAGACGCACCTGTCGTGTTCGTCTCCAAAAATTCATCCCATGCACTCGGCAAGGTGAGTAGGCGCAACGTATGACCAGTCGGTGCCGTGTCAAAGATGACGTGATCGTACGCCTCACGGGCTGACACGGACGTCAACAAGTCCGTAAATTGGTCGAATGCCGCAATCTCAACCGTACAGGCACCGGATAATTGCTCTTCCATCGAGTGAATGGCCACGTCCGGTAATACACCTCGATAAGGTCCGACCATGCGTTCCATATATTGTTTTGCCGCTTCTTCGGGATCGAAGTTGGAGATGGCAAGCTTTGTTTCCGGAACGAGGCGCGGCGTCTCATCGAGTTCCATCTCAAACACGTCTTGTAAATTACTGGCCGGGTCGGTCGAAACGAGTAAGACACGCTTGCCACGGTCGGCGAGCGTCAGGGCGAGGCTTGACGCTGTCGATGTCTTCCCGACGCCACCTTTCCCGGTCAAGAACACATAACGGGTCGGTTCAATCGTATGAAAATCAAATGTCTTCATGAGCATATCTCCTTATTTCTTCAGTGAGATGCGAACTTTCGGCTTTTCTCCATCTTTCTTGGCAAATGCGTCAACCGGTAGTCCCGTCAACTCCGCAATTTCTTCATCTGTTAAATAGGCACCCCGTTTTACGATTTTTCCATCAACTACTGTGAGCGGGAGCATCTCGAGCCCATTTGCAATTTCAGCTTGCACCTTGACATTTTCAACGAATCGATTCGGTTCCGATGCCAGATTATAACGAGCAACATCGAAGCCTCGCTGTTTTAACACGTAGTGAATTGTCGCCACTCGCGTCAGTTCTGGATCGATGGATGGACCACATAATCCTGTTGGACAGCACATTGCCGGTTCAAACACTTCAAGTTTCATCGTTGACTCCTCCTTAAATTGCACATTCGGTGTCACAGTCGCAACTCACATCGATTGTCTCAATCTTGTCGAGCAAATCGACGACAATCCCATAAAAAGGGCTCGTCTCATTCAATCGATAGTGGATCCATTGTTTGTCTCGGCGCTCTAATAACAGTCCAGCCTGACGCAACATCTTCAAATGACGGCTGATTGCCGGCTGTGAGATGTCAAAACAGTCGACGAAACTACACGCACACTGTTCTCCCGCTTCCATCTGTTTCAGCATGGTCAATCGAGTCGGATCACCGAGCACCTTGAGTACTTTGCTTAATTCTTCTGCAGTGTACATTTCCACTTCCCCTTCCTGTATAACCTAATTGTTATATAACGTATCCGTTATGAAATTACCATACTTTTCAACTTCATTCAATTGTCATTTCAAAAAAAATCCGTTATGATGAAACACGTTGTGAAAACACGTAACGTTGGAACATTTCCTTTCATATAATGTGGCATTTGATCTTCGTGAGACTCGAAGATCAAAGTCAAAATATAAAGAGAGGTGTGTTCTTCTTGGAAAAAATGAATACAATCAAACAAGACTGGCTCGGTAACGTCCGAGCAGACGTCCTTGCGGGGATTGTTGTCGCTCTCGCCCTCATCCCTGAGGCGATCGCGTTCTCACTCATCGCTGGCGTCAACCCGATGGTCGGGCTCTATGCTTCGTTCATCATCGCCATGGTGATTTCAATCGCAGGCGGTCGCCCTGCGATGATTTCGGCTGCGACCGGTGCGATGGCGCTCGTCATCGTCTCACTCGTCGCCGACCATGGTCTTCAATATTTGCTGGCCGCTGGGATTCTAACGGGTGTCATTCAAATCGTACTCGGTTATCTCGGCATCGCCCGCTTAATGAAGTTCATTCCACGCGCCGTCATGGTTGGCTTTGTCAATGCGCTTGCCATTCTGATTTTTCAAGCGCAACTATCCAACTTTGAAGGGGAAAGCTGGATCATCTGGGCAATCGTCGCCGCCTCGCTCGCCATCATCTTCTTATTTCCGCGAGTCACAAAAGCCATCCCTGCACCACTTGTCGCCATCGTCGTCATGACGATTTTAGCCATCACACTCGGTCTCGATACGAAAAATATCGGAGACATGGGAACAATCTCAGCAACACTCCCGGAATTTTTATTCCCGAACGTCCCGTTGACGTTTGAAACGTTGTTGATCATTCTTCCTTACTCGATTTCCCTCGCATTCGTCGGATTGATCGAGTCGCTCTTGACGGCACAAATCGTTGACGATATGACAGGAACGGACTCAAACAAAAACCGTGAATCGCGCGGACAAGGGATTTCGAACATCATTGCTGGGTTCTTCGGTGGGATGCCAGGATGTGCGATGATTGGGCAATCGGTCATCAATGTCTCATCGGGTGCTCGTGGACGTCTGTCGACACTTACAGCCGGTCTCGCGCTCTTCGTCATGATCATGACAATCAGCGACGTGCTCATGCTGATTCCGGTCGGCGCGCTCGTCGGGGTCATGTTCTTCGTCTCCTATGCGACGTTTGACTGGGGTTCGCTCAAAGCGATGCGTACCGCCCAAAAATCGGATACGGTCGTCATGCTCGTCACCGTACTCGTCACCGTCGTCACACATGATTTGTCACTCGGTGTACTCGCCGGGATTTTGACAGCAGCAATTCTCTTCGCTGCTAAAATCTCAAAAATCGATCTCGAGCGAAAGATCGATGCCGACAAGGCTCATTACATGGTGAACGGTCAGCTCTTCTTCGCCTCGACATCTGAATTCGTCAATCAGTTCGATGTGACAGAGGATGCTGAAGCCGGTATCCAAACAGTCACCATCGACTTTGCGAACACGCATCTTTGGGACGACTCTGCCATCGGGGCAATCGATAAGGTCATCTTCAAATATCGGGAAGTCGGAATCGAACCGGAACTGCTCAACTTGAACAAAGACTCGGAAAAACTGCTCAACACGCTCGCCCTTCACTTGAAGCAACAAGACGCGAACGCAGGGCACTGATTCATCATTTCCCCGTTTCGCCAAATCACCTATACTAAAAGTAGAACGTGCGAAAGAGGAGGAGTTTTTCATGGGAAAGGTATTTTTAGCGGCAGATGGTTCTGCCCACTCGAAACGTGCGCTAGAAAAAGCGATTCAGCTCGCAAAGGCGTCGAATGCATCGATTGATATCGTGCACGTCATCAGTGCGAAGGAATCAAAAGAAGCGGCCCTCAATTCGACAGGGAAAATCGACTTGGAGACGAAGCGAAAGCAGATGCTCAAGCCACTGTTCGATTTGACGGAAGCAGAAGGCATTGCCTACGAATACATCGAACTTCGTGGGGAGCCGGACGTCGAGCTCGTCAAATATGCGAACCATGAACCATACGAATACGTCGTCGTCGGATCACGTGGATTGAACACGTTCCAAGAGTTCGTGCTCGGTAGCGTGAGTCATAAACTGGCCAAACGAGCTCTCGCTCCTGTCATTATAGTGAAATGACGCATCGTCCCCATCTCCGTCGTGAGATGGGGATTTTTTGTGTCACATACAGGGGACATACCGTTCATGTAGAATGTTTTAAAGACAGCTAATTCAAAAGGAGGTTCTCGCGATGGACATCGCAAATGACCCGAATACACTTTTTCTCATCTTACTACCTGTTTTGATTTTGCAACTCATCCTGCTCGTCGTCGCCTTGATTGACTTGTTCAAACGCGACATGACGAATGGCCCGAAATGGGTATGGCTTCTCGTCATCGTCTTCATCAACATACTCGGCCCAATCGTATACTTCTTATGGGGACGGACTCCGCGATGAAAATCACACATGTAACGAAGCGATTCGGCTCCTTCACGGCGCTCGATGATGTCAGTTTCGAATTACGACCGGGTTGCACGTCCCTCCTTGGAGAAAACGGTGCCGGGAAGACGACGCTTTTGAACTTGCTCGCCCGCGTCACCGAACCGACAAGTGGCGATATGACCGGACACGAACGTATTCGGATTGGCTATTTGCCTCAGCGCCCTGCCCTCTATCCATCGTTGACTCCCGTCGAGACGATTCGGTATGCCGCTGAATTGACGGGGACCAAACACGTCGAGCCGATTCAACTATTGAAACGAGTCGGGCTCGAACCGGTCGACCGGCCGGCAGCGAACTTATCGGGAGGGATGCGACAGCGTCTCGGGATCGCCCAAGCGCTCGTCCATGACCCGGAACTCTTACTGCTCGATGAACCGGTCTCGGCACTCGACCCACGCGGTCGACGAGAAGTACTCGATCTATTAAGTGACTTGAAACGAGAGCGAATGATCCTGTACTCGACGCACGTCCTGCCGGATGCCGAAGAGGCAAGTGACTGGGTGCTCCTGCTTCGACAAGGCAAATTGCTCATGGAAGGAACCGTGACCGACCTGCTCGGTTCGAAGTCGACCATTGAGCTACGTCTCTTTGACGATGGGACGACCGATGCAGACTGGACGCAGTTAGAAGGCGTGACCCGAACAACCAAACGTGGTTCGACGTGGACGTTTGAATCAACGGACCGGAATCTCGCCGAACGGGCGATTTTGCGGCGCATCCTGGAACGGAATCTCATCATCCAATCACTACACGTCGGGCACCCGTCACTCGAATCTTTATTCTTGGAGGTGAACGCCTGATGCGTACCGCAATCTTTAAACAGGAATGGCGAGAGTCATGGTCGAACAAACGACTCATTTGGATCCCAATCGTGCTCATGCTCCTTGCCTCGATGCAACCGCTCACGCTCTATTTCCTACCAGATATCCTCGCTTCCGGTGGCAATTTACCGGACGGCGCCGTGATTGATCTCCCGACACCGACACCAGAAGAAGTGTTGATTTCAGTCAGTGAACAGCTTCGCCAAATCGGTCTTCTCGTCGTCTTGTTGTCGGCGATGCATACGTTCAGTCATGAGCGGACGAACGGAACGCTCGCTTGGCTCAAGTCGTTACAAATCCCGACGTCTCGCATCGTTATCAGTAAATGGGCACATTACGTCCTATTGACGGTCGGTGGTCTCGTACTCGCCCAATTAGCGGCCGCTTACTATACGGTTATTCTTTTCGAGGCGTTTGATGTAACCGCATTTCTCATATCTACAGCACTTCTTGTCTTTCATTTTGTCGTTCAGCTCTCCATCTTCATTCTCCTCGCTGCGATGATCGAGAGCGGTGTTGTCGCAGTCGTCTTGACGCTCGGTCTTCATTTCGTCATGTCGCTCCTCATCGGCTGGGTCGACCTCGATTGGATGCCATGGATGCTCGGTCCACTATCGAGTCAGGTGTTCTTGACAGAAGTGAATCTCGTGTGGCCGATTGTGACCGGAACCGTTGTCGTCATCCTATCCCTGTATATGGCGTCGAAACGACTTCGGTTCATGAGTCATACGGCGTAAACGTCTGACCTTACAAATGATTCATTTGCCACAGCTTCATCTTGGATAAATATGGGTATCTCTTCTGTATGCATACAGAGGAGGTCACATGAATGACATGGAAAAGAAGGGTCGGCATCGGTCTGTTAATCGGTGCAGTGTGGACGAGTCCACAGTTCGCGTCCGCTGAGGGTTCATTCCAACAGACGGAGGATGGCATCGTCTATACATCGAGTGACGGGACGGTGTTGACAGGGTGGCAAGTAATCGAGGGTCATACGTACTATCTGAATGAAGATGGTACCCTCCTCACAGATTGGCAGGAAATCGAAGGTGCTACATATTATTTTGAGACAGACGGTCGACTCATCACGGGTCCCCATGCAGTCAACGGCACGACATACACATTTGACGAGAACGGGAAGCTACTCACCGGATGGCAAGAACGCGATGGTCTCGTCTATTATTACGACGAAACCGGTCAAGCCGTCACCGGCTTCCAGACAATCGAAGGCAAACGATATTACTTCAACGAGGACGGGGTCCGACTCTCGGGATGGCAACAGTTTGGTGACGCCAAACATTATTTCTTCCCAGACGGCACCATTCGTACAGGCATGTACACGATTGACGGCAAGAAATATTATTTGATGGAGCAAGGAAAGATGGCGACCGGATGGCAGACGATCGGCACACGACGCTATTATTTCGGGACTGACGGGGTACGTCGACAAGGTCTCACCCGAATCGGTGAAAAAGTGTATGGATTTCATCCCTACTATGGGTATCGCCTCGAAGGGTTGCATCGGATTAACAATCGTCACTACCTGTTCGGAAAATACGGCGATCGTAAGTGTGGCCTTCAACAGATAAATGGTGTTATGTACGGCTTCCATCCGACCTATGGCTACCGACTAGAAGGTGTCCACACATTGAATGCACGCGTCTATTCATTCGACCCATATGGACGTCGTGAGTACGGATTTCAAACGGTCGATGGGAAGAAGGTCGGATTCCACCCGACTTACGGATACCGCCTGAAAGGGAAATTCCGATTAGATGGAAAGACGTATCACTTCCATTCGACCGGTGTGCCGGAGAAAGGATGGAAATATACGACCCAGTACGAATATTATGCTCCGGCCTTGACGAAAAAGACGGATTGGCAAGCCATCGACGGCAAGTGGTATTACTTTGATACATACGGAAAGATGTATCAAAACCGTCGTGTCGGAAACGCCTCATTCGATGCGCGTGGTGCCTATTCTCAGGCACTGTCCGTCTATAAGATGAGCGTCCCGCTCTATCGTCAGTTCCCGATGGGGTATCCGTCAGGCTGCGAGTTCTTCTCTCTCAAAATGGCACTTGAAGAAAAAGGGCGTGCCGTCAGCGCCTCGACCTTATATAACGAGATGCCAAAGAGTATGTGGAACGCTCGCTATGAGAACCGTCTCTATCGCTGGGTCGACCCGAACGTCATGTTCACAGGAGATCCGAAAGGGACGCTCGGAAAATATAAGAACTATGGGATTTATCCAAAAGGCATGATTGAATTCGCCAGTAAGTATCGTCCGGTGAAAGACTTGTCCAATCAAGGGCTCGGCTCAATCGAACGCGAACTGTCGATGGGCAACCCGGTCATCGTCTGGGCGAGTGTCGACTTCAACAAACCATACGGCTACTTCAACTGGTATACCGCTTCGAACAAGAAGTTCACCGGCTACGTTAACTATCATGTCATGTTGGCAACCGGCTATGACAAGTCAAACTTGTATATCAACGACCCATATCGCGGTCGCTTGGTCATCCCTAAGTCAAAAGTGAGCGCCGTCATGAGCGCGACGGGATGGAAAGCACTCGCGGTCAGATGAGTAAATAGGAACGTGTCTTTCATCGAAGGACACGTTTTTTATGTCCGATTAGGAGAAAAGTACGAAATTAAGAAATATAAATTCCTATTTTTATGATTAAATATTGAAATTAAATTTCTGAATGGTACACTCCTGTTAAGAAATTGAAGCGCTTACATGAATCGAAGGAGGAGTTTCTGATGAAAAAGTGGATGGGTGGTATGGCTGCGTTGACGATTCTCACGACTTCCATCGTCTGGTTGGATGCCGATGCGAAGTCTGAACCGAAAAAACCAAAGGTCGAACTCGGGGTCGACCGATTGATGGAAAACCCGGAAATTTTGAAAGGAAAACGGGTCGGACTAATCACGAATCCGACCGGGATCAACGCGGAGAGAACGAGCATCGTCGACCTATTTGACCAGTCCGATGACTTCGAGTTGACGGCATTGTACGGACCAGAGCATGGCGTTCGGGGAGATGCCCAAGCCGGATCGACGGTCAGTTCCTACATCGATGACGTGACGGGGTTGCCTGTATATAGCCTATATGGTGCCACGAAGAAACCGACTCCTGAGATGCTACAAGATGTCGACGTGCTCGTCTTTGACATCCAAGACGTCGGGACACGCTACTATACGTATATCTATACGATGGCGTATGCGATGGAAGCCGCTGCCGAGAACGGGATTCCGTTTGTCGTCCTCGACCGTCCGAACCCGCAAGGCGGGCTTCGCGTTGACGGTCCGGTGCTCGACCCGGATTACTCCAGTTTCATCGGTCTCTATCCGATTCCACTAAAGCATGGGATGACCGTCGGTGAACTCGCGCGACTGTTCAACACCGAGTATCAGATTCAAGCCGACCTTGAAGTCGTAAAAATGAAAGGTTGGAAGCGTTCGATGATGTATGAGGACACGGGACTCCCGTTCGTCATGCCGTCCCCGAACATGCCGACGACCGACACGGTCAATGTTTACCCTGCGACCGGATTGTTTGAAGGAACAAACTTATCCGAGGGGCGCGGGACGACGAAACCGTTTCAGCTGATCGGCGCGCCGTATATAAAAGCGCATGAATATGCGAATGAGCTGAACGGGCTCGACTTGCCAGGTGTCGCTTTCCGGGCTGCCTCGTTCACGCCGACGTTCTCAAAACACGCGGGCAAACTGACGCACGGGGTTGAGGTCTATGTCACTGATCCAGCTCGATTCGAATCGACAAGAACTGGGATTGCGATGATTCAAATGGCCCACAGCATGTATCCGGACGACTTCGAGTTTTTAGCGAATGACTTCATCACGAAATTGACAGGAAACGCCTACGTGAAAGATATGATTCTCGAAGGAGCTCCGCTTGAAGACATCCTGACGAAAATCGAGGACGAGCGGGACGCGTTTCTCCCAATTCGGAAAGAGTATTTACTGTATAAATGAAGCAAGGATGGGCTCACGAAGAGTCCATCCTTTTTGTAATGAAATGGTAAAACCAAAAATCACCCAAACGATATAGAATATAGGGAGTCCCACAAAAGGAGTCGATTCCATTGAAGAAGCATATCTCTCTACTACTCACCATCATTCTGACACTCAGTGTGATCGGGTCGCCCTTCTCTATCAACCGCGTCCAAGCATATTATGAGACGTCGATCAACACGACCGGTTACGTGACCAACATTAGTCAACTCAATGTCCGGCAGTCGCCTTCTTTGAGCGCGAAACGACTTGCACTCATTCCGCGAGACGGTTCGATGCGTGTCCGGACATCGTTCCAATTGGACGGTGTGCGCTGGTATAAGATTCAATGGGGCAGCGGCTACGCTTATCTGCCCGCCAAGTATGTCCGCTTGTCCACTGCCGAGGTGAAATTTACGAAACCGACGTACGTCAAACCGTCGAGCGTTTATTTAAAATCACGTCCGCTCACGACCTCTTCGAACGTCAAGTTCGTCCGGCAGGGTACAGAACTTGAGACCGTGTCATATCGCTATACCGGTACATCACGATGGTACAAGGTGCGCTACGGTTCATACACTGGGTACATCCTCGCCCATCATGTCAGTTTCACGTCGCCCGTCAACGTGTTGACCGAGACGAACAAAGAACGGAAGGCTGCCGGTCTCTCTCTTCTCGCCGCTTCGAGTGAGGCGAACCGTGTCGCCCAAGTCCGTGCCGATGAGATGGCGCGTACGGGTCAATTCTCGCACACGCTCAAGGAGAACGGTACACCAGGGGACACGTTAGACGCTTACGGTGTCTCGTATCGGGGCTGGGGGGAGAATATCTATAAAGGATCGAGCGACCCAGTCCGGGCGGTCGATGCGTGGATGAACAGCAGCGGTCATCGCGCGAATATCTTGAATGCGAATTATACGCACCTCGGGATTGGCAAAGCGACCGATGCCCAAGGGGCGACCATCCATGTTCAAATCTTTTTGACGAAATAACCGCTGAAGGACAGTCACGTCGTGGCTGTCTTTTTTTCGCCAATTAAAAAAGCGGATTCGCATCCGCTCTCGAGCCTTACGCACTTCTTATATCTCATGCTCTTTCACGAGCACACGAAAACGCGGTCGGACGGTCAATTCGATTGACGTCACGGTCCGCTTTCGATCTTCAGCTAGGACGATCAATAACTCTGCGTGGTCTCGCCGGTCTTCTAAAATCTCGACCTTGCTGACGGTGCGGAGCAGTTGATAATATACGAGCTCCCCGTCCCCACCTTTGATATTGATTTCAAACTCGTGATAGCTCGGTGATATTTTAAAGTAGAACGTCTCCCCATGCTTATTCGTGAAACGAAAAATCGACTCATCATAATAGAACGGGAGTGTCGAATCCATTCGTTTCGGTTCGACTGTACAAAACGCAGAAAGTACGATTTCGTCCGGGAACAATGCCCCCTCTTGTTTATTGAATTGCCATCCTTTCATCCAAATCCCTCATTTCAACACTATAATTATCTGAATAATTAGATTATTGCACATTTCATGCGTTCCGGACAGGTAAATTCGTGACAATCCTCGAACACCTTTGTGTAGAACGAGAAACATTTCACATGAGAAAGGAGTATCACGATGTCCATTATCTCGCTCGACCATGTCACGAAACGGTTCGGGGATACGATTGCCTTGAACGACCTCACTCTGAAAGTGGAAGAAGGCGAACTCTTCGGGTTGCTCGGACCGAATGGTGCCGGGAAGACGACCGCTATTTCGGTCATGTTGAATCTGTACGAGGCGGACTCCGGTTCGATTCACATTTTTGGAAAAGCGATGCCAAAAGACGAACTAGCCATCAAACGCCGCGTCGGGATCGTGCCGCAACACGTCTCCGTCTATGACCAGCTGACCGTCTATGAGAACATCCAATTTTTTGCGGAGCTGTATGGATTCAGTCCGAAAGAAGCGAAACAAAAGACCGAGGCCGCGCTCCACTTCGTCGAACTCGATGCCCATCAAAAGAAACGTCCGCCCGAACTGTCCGGCGGTCTCCTCCGTCGCCTCAATATCGCCTGTGGCATCGTCCATGAACCCGAACTCATCTTCATGGATGAACCGACCGTCGCCATCGACCCGCAGTCGCGAAATACCATTTTAGAGAACATCCGCGAACTGAATCGCCGCGGTGCCACCATCATCTATACATCTCATTACATGGAAGAAGTCGAACTCCTCTGCGACCGAATCGCCATCGTTGATGAAGGAAGGATCATCGCAGAAGGAACACAGGACGAATTGAAAGACCGTGTCATGACACTCGAGACGGCCCGGATCAAAGTCGATGCGCTCACACCAAATTTGCTCGAACGTCTTGACGCACTCGAACACGTTCAAAAAGTAGAGTATGAAGAACCGTATATCGAGGTGTCGTTAGACAAAGACACGCCGCTTGCTCCGCTCCTTGAGACACTCCATCAAGAACGTGTCCACTTCACCGCCATCACGGTCGACCGCCCTTCCCTCAATACCGTCTTTTTGGCATTGACAGGGAAGACGCTCCGGGAATAGGAGGGACGTCATGTGGACTTTCATCAAATATGATGTGAAACAGCGGCTTCGTGATCGTGCCACCCTCTTTTGGATGCTCATCTTTCCGCTCATCCTCATCTTTGGACTCGGGACGATGCTGTCGGCTGTCTTCAGTGACACGTTCAAACTTCCGGTCACGAACGTCGCCTACGTCGAATCGTCGACCGACCAGTATCGAGAGCCGCTCGAGGCTTTTTTAAAAGAGGAAGACATTCAAGCCTTCATCCGACTTGTCCCATACGTTGACCTCCAATCTGCCGAACAAGGTGTGAACGATGGCGATGCCGATGTCATCTTGCAACTCGATGGACCTGACATCACACTCTTCTATGAGGAACCGACGACGGTCGAGTTCGACGTCCTCGATGCCATCCTCGGTCAGTATACGGCCATCGCCAATCAACAGATCACGCTCGCGGAAGCAGGCGTGTCGGCCCCATATGTGAATGAGGCTTGGCTCGATACGGAAAGTGTCGACTTGGCGGGACGTACCCCGACCTCGCTCGAGTATTTCACCGTCACGATTTCAATCATGACGGCATTGTTCGGGTCGTTTTATATCACATCGATGGCACGAGAAGAGCAGCCGAATACAGGCAGTTACTTACGCATCCAAGCGGCCCCAGTCCGAACGGTTCAATATCGACTTGCGCGGACGTTCAGTCGCTACGTCATCATCTTGTTGCAGCTTATCCTCTTGTTTTGGTTCAGCCACTTCGTCTATCGCACATTCGACTTGGCGAACGTACAGTTCGGCTATCTGATTCTGTCTTGGCTCGCCTTGACCGCGTACGGGGTCGCCATCGGATTCCTGATTGTCAACTTGCCGAAGTTGAGCGCGACGACAAAGGATGCGATCGTCAACGGATTCGTCGCCATCCTCATGATCTTATCCGGTGGCTATGTCCCCGGTTTTGACCAAGTGACGCTGAACTATGCGCCGTGGGCTGCCTACGTGTTCATGCCGATTTTCATGCGGGACGGAATGCTAGCCGTCCTCCTACGTGAAGGTGACATGAATCTGTATTGGCAAAGTCTCGGATTGCTCGGGATTCATCTCCTCATCTTGATCGCATTCAGCTACATTCTCTCGAAAGGGGTGAAGCGTCATGGTACTCATTAGACATGTGGCCAAACGGATGCTTCGAAAGAAAGGGCTGTGGGTGTTCACCTTCGTGTCGATGTTCGGTTTCGCGCTCATCCTCTCCTTCGTCGGTGGAACGTCCAGTTTGAACGCATCCATCGGGATTGTCGACCGGGACGGTGGACTTCTCGCCGAACGCCTCATTGACGAGGCCGAACGGTTTGGTCGGGTCACGTTGCTCGAGTCGAACACGGATGATGTCTTGTTAGAAGGAGAAGATATCGTCCTCATCATTCCTGATGACTTCACGAAACAGGCGTTCACAGGAGAGATGCCTCGCCCTTCCTTCTCTGCAATCGCCGGGAGTGATGCCTCGTTGATCGAGCAGGCACTGAACGGTCATCTGTCCCGCGAACGCCAACTGCTCAAAGCGAGCGGCTACGATAAAGCGACGTTCGAACAGCTTGCGTCAAAAGAGACGTCGAACGGTTACACACTTTCAAGTGAACCGTTCCAGGAAAGTGTCGCCACGACCGCCCGAACACAAGCCTTCTTCGGTCTGTTGTCGTTCATCATGATGTCGACCTTTCTCCAGTTCATTCCTATGTTTGTCGCGGATGATCGGGACGAAAAGATCTATGCGCGGTTGTTCGCCTCACCGGTGACACCAAGGCGTTACTTCGCCTCCCTGCTACTAGCCTTTTATCTCGTCGGCTTCATCTACGTGATGCTGTTGATTGGCGTGAGCCTCGCTTTATACGGTCAGGATGTATGGACACATCTCCCGACCGTATTCGCCTTGTTTTCTTCCTATCTGCTCGTCTGTCTAGCCCTCGGTGGTCTCATCGCCGTGTTTGCGACGAATCGGGAGAAGGCGAACATCTTTCAAATCTCGGTTACGATGGCATCCGCCATCACCGGCGGGGCGTTCATCAGCCTGCTCTGGTTGCCGGATTCATTGAAACTTGTCGGTCGTTTCCTGCCGACCTATTGGTTGAATAACGGTGTCATCACGATGTATGAGGGTCAGTTCCCGTATCCCTCCATCCTTGTCATGATTGGCATGACCGGAGTCGTCTTCCTCCTCACCATCCTCGTGTTGAAGAAACGACCCCTAACCGTCTAATACAAAAGCGAGCCCCCCATATTCAGGAGGACTCGCTTTTTATTGTTGAAGTGTCGGTACGACTTTTTCAAAGAAGACGTCGACGAGAGATGGGTCAAACTGTTTGCCCGCCTCTTGTGAGATGATGGCGAGTGCCTCGTCAATCGTCTTCGCCTGTCGATACGGTCGCCCCGTCACCATGACATCGAACGTATCCGCAATTGCGATGATTCGTGAAGCAAGAGGGATCTCAAAATCTTGTAGCCCTTTCGGATAGCCTTTGCCGTCCCATCGTTCATGGTGCGCCAAGACAATTTCCGATAAGGCGACATATTCGGGTACGGTACTTAAAATATTGTAACTGATTTCCGGGTGGCGTTTGATTTCATACCATTCCGATTCGGTCAGCGCGCCCGGTTTATCCAAAATGTCGTTGCTGATTGCCACTTTTCCTATGTCATGGAGAATAGCGGCCGTTCGAATCTCATTCACTTCAGCATTCGTGAAGCCCATCGCTTCTGCCAGTTGCCCCGCTAAATTGGCGACTCGTTGAGAATGCGCTTCTTCTCGTGGAATCTTCTCATACAGCGTGCGCATGATGATTTGAATGGAATGGTGGCGTCGACTCTGCTTTTCAGAAACCTTGTGGTGATACATCCGATCTTCCGCTAAATTGAACACCTCGGTCAATTCGACATTCGAGTCATGTTTGACCGCTTCACCGAATGATGCGGAAATCGGTAATCCTTCAACCGTCTGCTCGTGGAAGAGACGACCGAGACGATCCGACAGCTGTTTCGCCTCATCGAGCGTCGTATTCGGAGAGATCACGACGAACTCATCGCCTCCGACTCGTGCCACTTCATCTTTCGCGCGCAATTCATTTCGCAAAATATTCGCCGCTTCGACGAGCAGCTGGTCTCCGACCAAGTGTCCGAACGCATCGTTCGTGAGCTTCAACCCGTTGATATCGATGACGATGAGTGTGAGCGGATAAAAGTGGTCATCATCATAGCGCTCCAACGCCTCTTCAAAGTAGCGTCGGTTTTTGATGCCCGTCAATTGATCGTGGTAACTGAGATACTCAATCTCTTTCTCATATGTTTTCTTCTCCGTGACATCTCCGATATAACCGTGCCACAACACGTGACCATCCGCTATCTTTTCCGGACGGGATGATCCTAAAATCCAGACGGTTCGTCCGTCCTCGGTCAAGACGCGAAACTCAGCATCCCAAATCGTCAAGTTGCGATAGGACTCATCAATCGACTGCATGACAAGCGGATAATCATCCGGGTGCATCCGTCGGAAGACAAGACTCGCGTCCGTCTGTACCTCTTCTGCCGAAATCCCCAGCATATCTTCAAAGCCTCGGCTAAAGAATGGGAAGTTGAAACTTCCATCAGGCAATAATTCGAATTGATAGATGGCACCCGGGATTTGATCGGACAATTTCGTCAAAAGCCGATCTCGGTCTGCCAACTTTTCTTCTAACTGAACTCGGTCCGTCACGTCTTTCGCGACCGCATAAATATAATTCCCTTGAAGTTTGCAATGCCACTCGATCGATCGATACGTATCGTCGATCGTCCGGAAACGGTTGATGAAGCGGAACAACTCACCACGTTCCTCAAGTTCCATAAACGCCGCTTCCGTGATGGTATCATCATCCGGGTGAACTAGACTAAGAAAGTCGATATTCTCCAGCTCATCAAGTGAAAACCCTAAAATTCGTTCCCATGCATCGTTCAAATGGAGCACTTGTCGTGTGTTGAAGGCCATGATGCACTCCAAGTCGAGGGTCGCGAATCCACCAAACATCGATTTTTTCGTCTCTCCGATTTGATGATCGGCTTTCGTCAATTGCTCAAGGACGTGGACGAGATATAACTCTACGAGCCCTAGCCGATTGGCGACCTTCCCTTTTTCCATCACAATCGTCAAGTCTCCGTATAAAATACCGTCTTTCTCGATTTTGAAGAGAACGACTTCTCCAAGCGAGAAAATTCGAAGTAGATTTTTGACGAGACGTGTTGGAAGCGCACCATCAATAAGTGGACCAATCCCATCAAAGACACGAGGATTTGATTGTTTGAACAGGTCACGACGTTGGTCCGTCATTGGCCACTTCTTCCCGACTGGATGAAATCCAAGAATGTCGAGGCTTCTCTCTAACATTTCATCGATTCCTGATAATGCCACTGTCGTATACGATTCGCCATCCGCATCCATCAAATTGAGAGCGACCGCCTTCGCTCCAGTGAAGTCACGAATCTGATCAAGAAATTGTTGATTCATTAACAAGTCACTACCCGTCGAGACGAAGCGATGCGATACGTTGACGAGCTGTTTTAACGCATTGTTCTCTTGGACGTGTGGCGTGATGTCGTGAAACATGACGGACACAAACCCCGTTCGTTGGCTAAACACAGACATCTCGAACCAACATTTATTACGGCGAGAATAGTGTTCAAACGTTACCGTGCCGCCATCACTGACGACGTGTGCCACTTGAATCATCCATTCCCGCTCACTATATTCAAAGTCTTTTAGGGCGCTTGACACTTTTTTTCCGATGAAGTGTTTTCGCTTCCCTTTCATGATCTTCTCAAAGGCAGGATTCACTTCAAAGAATTCATAGTCAATCGGCTCCGAAGCGTCGTCGTAAATCACTTTAAACTCGACGTAGCCTTGGGGCATATAACGCAACAATGTATCGTATGAAGAATGAATGGGGTTTGTCACGTCACTTCCTCCTCAGCAAATAAAATCTCTACCTATTCTACCTCATTTGTGATAGATTCCCTATTTTTTCCGAAGTCATTCCCATCTTTTCATTTAAAGTTTTCGTAAACTGCAAGTTCTTCCCTTGCCTCTCTCCCTCACCTTTGCTAGACTGATTTCGAAAACCGATATCGAATTTCGATATTAAGGAGATGACACATATGGAAGACCGCGTCTTGCGGAAGCTGTTTCTCGGATTCATCCACATCCACATTTTGCACCACGCCGCGGAACACCCCGTTTACGGAGCATGGATGGTCGATGAGCTTCGGGAGCACGGGTACGAAATCAGCACCGGGACGCTCTACCCGATCTTGCACGGGATGGAGAAAGACGGGCTCTTGATTCGTGAAAACGAGACGGTCGATGGACACGTTCGCAAAAACTACGTGACGACCGAAAAAGGACTTTCTGTGTTGGCGGAAGCCCGTCAAAAGGCATACGAGTTATTCAAAGAAATTAAGGAGTGAAGATATGACGACAGAACGTGTGACGTTCAAGACGTTACTAGAAATTTTATTCGTTTCAACGAGGCTCGGTCTCACCTCATTCGGTGGTCCGGTCGCCCACCTCGGTTACTTCCACGAGGAATATGTGAGACGACGCAAATGGATGGATGAGAAAGCTTACGCCGACCTCGTCGCCTTATGCCAATTCTTGCCCGGACCGGCGAGTTCACAGGTCGGGATTGGGATCGGGATTGTCCGCGGTGGCATATTAGGTGGGATCACCTCGTTCATCGGCTTCACGACGCCGTCGGTCGTTGCCCTCATCCTATTCGCTTTATTGTTATCCGGACTCGACGTCTCCGATGCAGGCTGGTTATACGGCTTGAAAGTCGTCGCTGTCGCTATCGTCGCCCATGCCATCTTAGGGATGGCGAGTAAACTGACACCTGATACAAAGACACGAACGATTGCCTTTTTTGCCTTGGCAGGCGTCCTACTCTGGCAAACGACGTTCAGTCAGGTATCGTTCATTCTCCTCGCGGCCTTCGCAGGATTCCTGTTGTTCAAGCCGGACCGTCTCGATACGAAATCGAGTGCGTTCCCGATTTCGAAACGTCTCGGGACCATTCTGCTGTCGATTTTTGGGGCACTTCTCGTCATCTTACCGATTTTACGGGAGACGTTTGAGAATCAGACGATTGCCTTGTTCGATAGCTTTTACCGGGCCGGTGCCCTCGTCTTCGGCGGCGGACATGTGGTCTTGCCACTACTAGAACGAGAACTTGTACCTGCTGGTTTCTTGAGTGAAGAAGCCTTCCTTGCAGGATACGGTGCCGCTCAGGCCGTTCCTGGTCCGCTTTTCACGTTCGCTTCTTATCTTGGAACGGTGATTAACGGTGTGCCGGGTGGTATCCTTGCGACGGTTGCGATTTTCTTGCCGGCCTTCTTGCTCATCCTCGGAGCACTTCCGTTTTGGGACGCGCTCCGTCACAACCCGAAAGTCGCCGGTGCCCTCATCGGTGTCAACGCGGCGGTCGTTGGGATTTTGATTGCGGCATTCTACAGCCCGATCTTCACGAGTACCGTCAACGATGCGGTCGACTTCGTGTTCGCTGCCTTCCTGTTCGTGATGATTGCTTATTGGAAGTTACCACCGTGGGCACTCGTCATCGCCGGGGTACTCGGTGGAACGTTGATTAATCTGATGTAAGGTGCAAGGGACCTCGTGTCCCTTTTTTTATTGGATTTTTACGTCATTTGATTGTTAATCTTTTGAAACCATTCCCTCCTCCACGCTCGTTATACTGAAGAATGGATTCAAAAATAAGGGAAATGTCCGCTTTACTAGAAAGGAAGTGGGGGCATGCAACCACTCAAACATACAACGTATATGCCTGGTCTCGACGGCTTGCGCACGTTCGCCGTCTTGGCTGTGATTTTATATCATTTAAATGTACCTTACATACCAGGGGGATTCCTCGGTGTCGATGTCTTCTTCGTCCTGTCCGGTTACTTGATTACCGGGATCTTGATTCGCGAATGGACGAAGACCGGCACAATCGATTTGAAAAAGTTCTACCTCGCGCGTTTCCGTCGTTTGTTGCCGGCACTCGTCTTGATGCTGTCGGTCGTGATGACGTATGTGACGCTGTTTGACCGCTCCTTGCTCGATACGGTGCGCCAAGATTCACTGGCGGCACTCGCCTATGTGAACAACTGGTGGTATATCTTTCACGAAGTCTCCTACTTCGAGAGTTTCGGAAAGCCATCACCGCTTCAAAATCTATGGTCTCTCTCCATCGAAGAACAGTTTTATGCGTTCTGGCCGTTGCTCCTACTCGTCGGTCTCGCGTTCCGGAAGCGATTGCTTCAACTGCTCGCTGCGCTTCTATTCGTCTCCGCCGCCTGGATGGCGTTCCGATATGTCCCGGAAGCCGATCCGAGCCGCGTCTACTACGGGACCGACACGCGATTGTTCGGTCTGCTCATGGGAGCCGTCCTCGCCTTCGGTTGGCGTCCGGACACGTTTAAAGAAACGATCCCGCATATCGGACGCCACATTTTGAACTGGACCGGCGCCGTTTCGCTCATCGTCATCGTCGGGATCATCAGTAACGTCAACGCCTACGATGCATTCCTCTATTATGGAGGTTTCTTGCTCGTCGCTTTCCTATCCGCCCTATTGATTGCCGCTGTCGCCCATCCGGCGACCATTTGGTCACGACTGTTTGGAAGCGTTTGGCTTCGCGTGATCGGTACACGCACGTATGGGATATACTTGTGGCACTATCCGGTCATCATTCTATCGACACCGCTCGATCGACTCGGGACGTTCTCGCCACTTCTTTCCGTCGGGCAAGTGGCGTTGACGCTTTTGATCGCCGAGTTGTCGTATCGCTTCGTCGAGACACCGATTCGTCGAAACGGATTCAAACAAGCGTTCCGTCAGCTCGTCTCAACACCGACGCACCCGAACGCACGCTTTGCCGCCACGGCATGTGCGACCGCGCTCTCACTCGTTCTCGTTGGGAATTTGACCATTCTGGCGTTCTCTGAGTCGAAGCCGGTCGAAGATGAAATTCCTGTCGTGAAAGTACCGATGCCAAAAGATGAGACAAAGGACGTTCCGAAAGAATCGGAATCTAAGGAAACAGAGGAAGTCCCGTCTGAAGATCAATCGACAAAAGAAAACAAAGCACCAACTGAAAAACCAGAAGAACGAACATGTCCACCGGCTCTCGCGATTGGCGATTCGGTCATGCTCGGATTGAACGAATATTTGGCAGATGCTTTCCCGAATATGAAAATCGACGCCCAAATCGGACGTCAAGTTCGCGATGCAATCCCAGTTGCCTCTCAGTACCAATCGTATAATGCTCCAGGTCACGTCGTGTTCCTCCATCTCGGAACGAACGGTGCCTTCAAAATGGAGCAACTCGAGACGTTGCTCAAGCAGTTCGAACGAGCAGATGAAATCTATTTGATCAACACACGTGTCCCACGTCCATGGGAGAGTGAGGTCAATAAAAAACTCGCTCGGGCCAGTGAGCTTCATGAGAACGTGTCCCTCATCGATTGGCATGAACGCTCAATCGGAAAGGAAGCGTACTTCGAAAGTGACGGGGTCCATTTAAATATTAAGGGCGCCGAAGCGTTTGGCCACGTATTGAACGAAGAAATCGGCTGTCAACCAAACTAGGCTCTTGCGAGTGCAAGAGCCTAGTTTTTTTCTTTCCTAAATACGTAACGTCCCAACAACTTCACGTACGCCAACATTTCACGGATCATATATCGCACTTTCGCAAGCGGTGGGGTCGGTGCATACAAAGCATCACTCTCGAGCTGAAAGTACAGTCTCGCAATCAGACGAGCGCGCGGCACATGAAAATCATTCGTCACGATCGTCAAACCGGACGCCCCGCCCCAAATTGAGCGGCTATGCTCAAAGTTCTCGATTGTCGACGTCGATTTCGCTTCCGCATGAATCCGTGTTGCATCGATTCCTTGCGCCATCAGTTCTCGTTCAATGACACGCGCCTCCGCCATCCCTTCATCTGGTCCCTGTCCACCTGTTGCGATCAGTTCGACATGAGGATGTGCCTTCGCATAGGCAGCCGCTACGTCAATTCGATGTTGGAGCGCGCGGGACGGTCGAGTCCCATTCACTTTCGCCCCAAGGATGATGACGAACCGGTATGTACCAGTCGCGTTCTTTCTCATATTGTCACCTCATATTCGTCCATTCTCTTTTAACCATACTTAATCAAGAGAAAGATTGCACGAATCCATTCTTTTTACAAATTATAGTCAGTGTTTTGGGATATATATGAAATAAAATTACCAAATAACCATAAAATGTTTTAATATAAAGGAGATAAGACTTTTTGAGGGAGGACTGGTGACCCATGACAGATTCAGATAAATGGTTATCCACCCGCTTCTTGTATACACGTGATGCACAATTGTTTGCAGAAATCGAAGTCGTCGAGCTCGACCCATCTCACTATAAGTTTGTGATTCATCCGACACCGCTTGGCGCCGGGGAATCTCCTTATATGCGACAAGGTCCCCTCGACTCAGACCATCTTCCCTCTGCATTTTCTGATGTGAGCCGTGTGTATACGAGACAGCTGGATTGCTTACGTGCAGCGACACGTCTCGTCTCTTCGATTGGACCAGCTCGCTTCACAACACATTGACTAAAAGAACGGAGTCGCATCATGCGACTCCGTTCTTCTTTGTTATCGTTTCGATAATTTGACGATAAATGGAATCGGTTGATCGATTCCTTCATATTTCGCTCGCAAGACAACGATATGCTCTTGGTCATCTCGTTGAATGGTAACATTGGATCCTTGAACCGTCACGAGATTCGGGTGTGAACTCTCCCAATTCGTGATGCTCTTCGCCCCGATTCCAAGTAAACCTCCATACTGCGTTGGCAGAGTGGCTGTTTGCGCATTACCCGTCAATGCGCTCACAACTGGATTCAAAAGGGTGCCAAGCGAATCGAGCAACCCACCGAGTAACCCCGTATCGACATCTTGTGTGGACATATTGATGATTTGATTTGTACTAGCATTGCTGACGGTCAAGGTAAATGGCGTGACCACATCATTTTCCCGAACGTCCCCCGTACTCGTCATCAGCGCCGGGTTACTTGAGGTCCATGTGAGCGGAGTACCATTCAAGCTCGTTGGTAACGACAAATCAAATACCGGATATAGCGTCCCGAATGACGACTTAACTTTCGTCACATCGTCTGCTAATACCAACTGAACATTCGCTGCAACCGACCCACTAAACGTCTTCGTCCGAGTCAATCCGTTCTTTGTGACCGAAGCCGTCAGGATGAACGATTTCGCATCGGTCGGATCTTGTTGAATCACCCCGGTGTTCGAGATGACACCCGGTTGATTCGAAGACCAACTGACGTTGATTCCGTTTGATGCGGACGGAAGTGAGATGTTGGTCGACAGGTTAATGAGATTACCAAGGTTGATGGCATTTAAAGCCGCGTCGAGCTCGGCTGTCAACACCGCATCATCTTTTGGTACGAGCAAGTTCGAGAAGGTACGTGATTTCGTCACACCGTCCTTCGTCGCATTGACCGTAATCGACACCGTTTTATCCGTCGTACCACGTGTGACAACCCCACTGTTCGAGACGACCGCTGGATTCGATGAGGACAGCGTCGTTGTACCACCAGTGAATGGCGGTAGGACAATGTTCGATGTGAGTGGACTTGTAATCGACAGTGCTGCCAAGTAGTCATCTACTTCCCCTTCAGCCCCGCCTTCTTTCTTCGGTACAAGTAAACCGAGGAAAATTTTCGTTTTCGTGACCCCATCTTTTGTCACTGTGACGACGAGCGAAACGGATTGGTCCGTCGTACCTCGTGTGACAATCCCACTGTTTGTAATAACCGCTTGATTCGAAGACGTCAAGGTCACCGTCGCCCCAGCAAGAGGTGGGAGTGTGATATTTGAAGTCACTGGGCTTGAGATGACCAGTCGATTCAAGTAATCATCAATGATACTTTCCGCCGATGAATCTTTTTTTGGTACGAGGATATTCGGGAAGGACTTCGTACGCGTCACCGCTCCCTTCGTTGCCCGTACGGTCAAATTGACATACACGTCTTGATTTCCTCTCGTAACGACACCAGAAGTGGAGACGACTGATGGATTGCTCGATTCAATCGAGAAGACGACACCCGGATAGGACGGCAATTCGATGTTCTTCGTGAGCGGGTTATCGATTTGAATGCTGTTGAGCCAGAGGTCGAACTCTTCTTCGTCCGTCTGGGAGCGCTTCGGAATCAAAATGTTATTGTAGGTGATTGATTCCGTGATGTCCCCACGTTTCGCTTGAATCGTGAACGTCACAAGTTCATCATTCGTTCCGCGCGTCACTTTACCAGCACTCGACAAAGCCGACTTGTTTGAATCAATCGAGAATGTCACACCGTCAATTTGCGGTAAGACGATGTCATTCAACAACGGATTCGCCACTTGGATATTAAATAATAGACCTTTTAATAGATTGCGAATATCCGATTCCGAATCACCCGGAACCTGTCCGCCTTTTAATGAAACGACCACCGGTGATGTCCGCTTGACGCCCGACTGGACATACATATTATAGGACGCAGGTTTGAGCGGTAGAGATGCCACTTTGTAAGATCCATCTTGTTCAGGATAAATCAACTTTTTATACTGTACTTTGGTTTCTCTGTTTTCAGCAATCAAGTAGTGACGTACGCCTCGAGCCGGATAATGAATTTTACCTACGGCCTGAATCTGTTCATTGTTCGTCAAAATGGAAAAAACGGGTTGGGTCAAATGAACATCTCGCACCACAAGCTTCGCTTTTCCACTGAAGTATAAGTTTAATCCACGAGCTTTATAGCTGACCATTCTTGTTCCTAGCTTACTTGTGTATGCTGGGCCCCACTCCAATGGATAAGTGGAACGCTGACCATTTGCAAAATAAGCAGTTAATTTGGTCGGCAAATTCGCCTTTTGACCTTTTCCGACCGCACGAATGATTGGCGTTGAAACCTTGATTGGATAGTTCTTCACTCTCACATACCAGGTCGCTTTCTTGTTCGTGCCTTGAACGCTTCCAACGATTCGTTGAGTTCGATTCAAGTACTCTTTTTGAAAACTGACTTTCGACCATTTCACTGAACGATAAGCGTACCGCCCGTTAGATAATTTGACTTTCACACTTTTTGGATAAGTAAATTTCTTAACCGCATACGTAACTCCTCCATAGTGTGTATACGATTTTGGTGAGTAGACATGGGTCACAGATGAACTTGCCTCAACCTTCGACCCTGGTACAATGGTAAATCCGACAAGTAAGAAAAAACACAAAAAAAGAGCAACGACTTTTTTCATTCATGCATCCTCCTTTACTAAAAACAAGGCGACAGGTATACATGATGTGCGTGCCTCTAAGGTGTTAATCTTTTTTACCCCGAAAACGAAATAAATATGTAAATTTTGTAATATAAATAATACAAAAGTAACATAAAAAATACTTATTTTGACTATTATGGTGTCAGAATACTTTTGGTGACATTTATCACATAAATAATGAATAAGTTCGCTATATTCAAAAAGAGAACTTCTGATTCGAAGTTCTCTTTCCATAAGTCGCTATTCCATTTCATCAGATAATCGCTGAAGTTCCATACGTAACTTCTCGATTTCCAACGACTGTTCCTCATTCATCATAAGCAGTTGGTCGAGCTGTCGTTTGGTCGTCACTAACTCATCGCGTGTCTCTTCAAGTCGTTGTTCCCGATCTGTCAATTTCCATGTACAGATTCGGTTCGAACGACAAGCATGAAGTTGATCATAACGAATATGAGGATAACGCTCGACCAAATCGATTTCTCGAGCACCTTTTTCTATCACCTGTTCAAGCACCTCGAGTAGGCGTTGTTGCGATTGTTCGTCTCGAAAATGTTGATCGACGAGTGTAGCCGAGAAGCTCGCAAGGTTCCGTCGCTTCGTCTCATCCATCAACTCGAGAATCGCCTCACCGATTTGTCCTGGTGAATACCCTTCATACTTATTCCCGATGCCTCCGAAGTTCGTACTCGCGATATCTTGCCACGTCGAAGGAGTGACCAAGCCTTGATAGCTTTTGCTCCCGACAGCGATGGTCGGTTTACCGAGTGCCATCCCTTCCAGCGCAGACCGTCCGGGACCGATGATGAAATCGGCACGCCGCATCGCTTCAGGGAGTTGGCTTTGTTCTAGCCAACCAAGCCATTCGATGTTCTGACCTGTCCCCGCCAGTGCGGCTTCATAACGCTCGGCGTATTTATCTCGCTGTGTTCCGTCACCGATAATCAACCAGTCAATCGGTAAAGACCGCACCCTCTCGTCTTCTAGTGCATCTAAGAAGACATCTAGTATAAACAGTTTGTCCGCATCCAGGCGAGACGTGAATAAGCCCACGATACGTTCTGATGACGATGTTTCCTCCGACGGAACAAAAGTCGAATCGACCCCATTCGGGATGACAGTAAGTTTTGATTCGATTTCCGGACAGTGCTCAGTCAGGTGTGTAGCAATCCGTTCCGATACCGCAATCACTCGCGAAACGCTCGGATGATACTGCTCAATCTCATCATAATACATCCCGTGGATGACGAGGACGAACGGGATTGCGTTCGCCTCCGCCACCGCGAGACCAAATTGACGCGCGTCGAACGGATGCGCATACACGACATCGAACGGCTGTGATCGGATTTGATCGATGACACATTGCACGTCCTCACTCGAATAGTCCGTCTCGACGACTTGCCCGCCGATTTTCCTTACTTCATCGGCAAAGGGACCAGGTTTACAGACAACGGTCACCTCATGCCCCTCTCGTAGAAACACTTTCAAAGAAGATAAGATGTGGAGGTGTAATCCTCCCATTGCGGAGTGAAAAAACACCGGTAGTAATATGTTCATAATGAGCACCTACCTTTTCTCCGTAATCGATTGATTAGGGTTACAAGCCTTCTTGATACATCGAACCAAGACCACGGATGCGATCGTTGTGAACGAACAGCACCGCATCTACCTCATTTTCTTTTGCATAATCCGCAATGCTGACATCATAGTCGTCGAAGTAACGGACATCAAGCGCTGACACCGTTCCGAATGACTCTCCAAGATAGCCAAGCATCGGGTTCGCATACGAATCTTTTAAGACGAGCAAGTGATAATCATTTTTCGGATTGTTTTGTGTGATTTTCGATTGGGCATAGTTATCACCCATGAACAAGTTGTAGTAGTTCGTGAATTTCGTCGAGTTCTTCAAGACATCCGTATCTAGGACCGAATGACCACAGTCGTCGCCATTTCGACAGACTGTCGTAGTAAATCCGTCTTTCGGTTCAAGGTACGTAAATTGATCAGGTGACTCGACGTAAGGCATCGAAATTTCACGGGCATGAGATCCATAAAACGGACCGTCTACCGATTTGATTTCCATATCCTCCATCGATAAGGCAGGAGCATCAGGGAACTGCTCGCTTAAGCGTTCCATGATTTGTTCATAAGCCATGAATGCCCCTTCCGGACGCCAGTGGTGATCCGTCTTAAAGTAAATATCTTTTCCTGGCTGATCGCCAAGCGTTTCTTCTAAGTCGATGAGCGGAATCTCATTCTCTTCAAGACGTGCATGAAGCTGTCCTCGGTTTTCTGCATCTGCCGACTCGATGTAATCTGGGAAGATTCCTTGTCTTGTCGCATAGACCGGTTTACTTGGGGCCGATGCGAAGTAAGATGGAATGTCAGCTTCGCTCATCTCTTTTTGAAATTCTTTAAAGAAGACCCCAAGTGACGAATAGTCGCTCGCCACAGGATCTGGTGCATACAAGAACTCATCGATACTGATGACACCGTTGTTCATCTGTTGTTGCAGAACGTTCCGTTGCACCCAAGCTTGTGTCTCAATCCACATGTAACGCTCAAACACCTGATCGTTTGCTGATGCCTCGAACTCTTCCATATACGTTCCATCCAGAATCGTCTCGACAGATGGATCCGGGCGCTGTGCTAGCATCCGTCCCTCACTATCTGAACGTGCTTGTTCGGTGCCAAAGGCGTAAACGGCGAGTCCATAAAAGATGGTGCCAAGGAAGCCGATCAATAGGATACTGTTGACCACCCAAGAAAGGCGCCGCCTTTTCGAACGGACTTGTTCGCTTTTGGTTTGTTGTTCCATTGTCAGCCCTCCTTAGAACCGGAAATAAATGAATGGGTTAAATGTACTCGATACGACATATGAAATCGAGATACCGAAAATGAGCATGATATACGCCGCTCGTGCAAGACCAGCGCTTGCAGCAAGCACAGGACGATCCGTACTCACTTCATGACGCAAGAAGCGGGCGACTAGCATTTTCGGAAGCGGTGTAGCAGCAATCATCGAGATGACAAGCACGACACCGTACTGAACAATGTAGTAATATGCCGTTTGATCGAATACTTCACCTCCGTGTAATCCAAACATCACTTGCAGATACTCTGTTGCGTACGTGAAGTTATCGGCACGGAAGAATACCCAACCGATGACGACGATGAAGAGCGTGAACGCGTGGGCGAGCCATGCCGGCCATGCGGCAAGCCATTTTCCAAGAAATGCCCGTTCGAGCATGATGAAAATCCCATAGTATAATCCCCATGCGATAAATGTCCAACTCGCACCGTGCCATACCCCGGTCAATAACCAAACGATGGTCAAGTTGCGATACGTCTTCCAAGGACCTTGACGATTCCCGCCGAGTGGGATGTACACATAATCTCGGAACCAGCTCCCAAGTGAGATGTGCCAGCGACGCCAAAACTCAGACACTGATTTTGAAATATACGGATAATTGAAGTTCTCAAGGAAATGGAACCCAAACATCCGACCGAGACCGATCGCCATATCCGAATAACCTGAGAAATCAAAGTAAATCTGTAGCGAGTAAGCGATGACACCGATCCAGGCGAGTGTCGTCGACAAATCCCCGGCCGATTGACTGAATACCTGATCCGCGACGTATCCACAACTGTTCGCTAAAATCATTTTCTTCCCTAGACCAATGACGAATCGTTGAATCCCAGAGACGAAGTCATCGACTGTCTCACGGCGGTCCACGATTTCATCTGCGACCGTTTGATAACGGACGATCGGTCCGGCAATCAATTGTGGGAAGAACGATACGTAAAGTGCCAAGTCAAACAAGTTCTTCTGTAGACGCCCATCGTTTCGATACACATCGATGACATAACTCATCGCTTGGAATGTAAAGAATGAAATCCCGAGCGGAAGAGGAATATCCGGGTCGTTCAGCGAGAAGCCAAATACCGAGTTGACGTTCTCAACGAAGAAACTCGCGTACTTGAAGACCCCAAGCATCCCGAGGTTCCCGAGAAGCATGAGCACCATCGTCCATTTGATTTTCTTTGCATCATCACGATACTTGTCGACCATAAAGCCGAACACATAGTTCATGACGATCGATGCGAGCATGATTAAGACGAACCGTGGTTCACCCCATGCATAGAAAAATAAACTTGAGACGAGTAAAATCGTATTTTTTAACCAGCGTGGTGACACGAAATACAGCAGCAGCACGACCGGTAAGAAATAAAATAAGAATACCGTGGAACTAAATAACATACCGTATGGTCCCTTTCTCCCTTAAGACTTGCTCCGCTTAGCGGAACGTCACATAGAGATCATCAAATCGTACAGTGGTCGGTTCAAGCGTTTCTACGATGTATTTGTAGGACATCTTGAAATACTTGGCATCTTCCATTTGTTTGACGACTTCTACAACGGGGTTCACCCCTGGGTTCAATGTGAGCATGAAACGCTTATTCGATAAACGTTCTTCGTCTGAATACTGCATGACGTACAATTCTAGTCGGATGGCGCGGTCGCCTTCGACATAAACGGATGTGTTGACTTCCATTTCATCCCCTTCATCCATCTTGGCATCAGCCAAAAAGATTTTCGATGGGGGAATTTCAAATTTCAAGTCAAATAGTTGAACATAAATCGAGTCCTTTAGCGATTGAGGTAAAAAGGTGACCTCTGTCTTGTATTCCTCTTCGCGCATCGACATATGATTTTTATGTGGTCCACGCGGATAGTAATGGTAAATCGCCGGACGAATTCGCTTCGTTGACATGCAAGCACCTCCGAATCATTAGGATAATGATACAGAAAAGAGTTGCTGTGCCGGGCACAAAACAACTCTATTCGTTTTCATTTAGTTGGCAAGGATGGCATCGACGATTCGACGTGACGCCTCACCATCACCGTACGGGTTCGATGCTTGTGACATCGCTTTGTATGCCGTTTCGTCAGACAAGAGCTCATCCGCGAGTGAGAAGATGTTCTCTTCTTCAATCCCTGCGAGTTTGAGTGTTCCTGCAGCTACACCTTCTGGACGTTCTGTCGTGTCACGAAGGACGAGGACAGGTACACCGAGAGATGGTGCTTCTTCTTGTACGCCACCTGAATCCGTTAAGATCAAGTGCGACGTCGCCGCATAGTTATGGAAGTCGAAGACGTCGAGTGGTTCGATCAAGTGGACGCGTTCGACATCGTGAAGAATCTCGTTAGCGAGTTCACGAACGACCGGGTTCATGTGGACCGGATACACGACTTCAATGTCATCATACTTCTCGATCAAGCGACGGACCGCACGGAACATGTTACGCATCGGCTCACCCAAGTTCTCACGACGGTGTGCCGTCAACATGACGAGACGACGACCTTGTGAACGGATGCTGTCGAGCAATTCGCTCGCATAGTCGTCACGGACTGTCGTTTTGAGTGCGTCGATTGCCGTGTTCCCTGTGACGAAGATCATCTCTTCGTTCTTGCCTTCACGAAGGAGGTTGTCACGCGACGTTTCCGTCGGTGCGAAATGAAGGTCAGCCATGACACCCGTCAATTGGCGGTTCATCTCTTCCGGGAATGGTGAATATTTATTGTGTGTGCGCAGGCCAGCCTCAACGTGACCGACTGCGACTTGGTTGTAGAAGGCTGCGAGTGATGCCGCGAATGTCGTCGTTGTGTCCCCGTGGACCAACACGATGTCTGGCTTCGTTTCAGCGATGACCTCGCCCATCCCTTTCAATACGCGTGATGTGACATCGTAAAGCGTCTGCTTGTCCTTCATGATGTCGAGGTCATAGTCCGGTTTGATTTCGAACAACTCGAGCACTTGGTCAAGCATTTGACGGTGCTGCGCTGTCACGACGACAATCGGTTCTACCCCTTCACGTTTTTTCAACTCAAGTACGAGTGGTGCCATTTTGATGGCTTCTGGTCGCGTCCCAAAGACGGTCATGACTTTTTTCATAGGTCGTTTCGCACGGTCTGACTTCGCCGTGCTTCCTCCTCCCAATTGCTCACGCTTCGTTCGATACAGCGACCGACGAATGGCGTGTTTGTAGTTGTTCTTCTGTCAAAGGCGGTAAGATGTATGTCTCTCCGAGCTCTGTCGCATCGACGACCGTCGTACGACGTTTGAGCTTGTCGGCTTTAAACGAGTCTTGTTGCTCTTTAGACAAGTTGCGGAACCATTTCAAAAACTTGTTGTACTCCCGAACAACTTCATCGACTGGTCCATATTCGCGCACTTCTCCGAACTCGAGCCAAAGGCCGAGCGTACAGAATTGGCGAACTTGTGAGACCGAGTGACTGATGAAGAAAATCGTCTTCCCACGATCTTTGAACTCGTTCATCTTGGCGAGACACTTGTCGGTGAACGTTTGGTCCCCGACCGAGAGCGCCTCATCGATGACGAGAATGTCTGGGTCGACGTTGATTGAAATGGCGAATCCGAGACGGGACTTCATCCCGCTCGAGTACGTCTTGACCGGCTGATTGATAAAGTCACCGATATCGGCGAACTCAATGATGGCCGGTGTCAAATCGATAATCTCCTGTTTCGTCATCCCGAGCATCAACCCTTTGAGCTCGATGTTCTCGAGCCCAGTCAAGTTGCCGTTCAAACCAGAAGAGATCGCAATCAACGCCGTCTTTCCGTGAAGTTCGATTTTTCCGTGAGTCGGCGGCATGACGTCAGCCAACAAGTTCGACATCGTCGACTTCCCTGACCCGTTAATGCCGATAATCCCGACCACTTCCCCGGGTGGAACTTCAAACGTGACATTGCGAAGCGCGTAAAACTGTTTGCCCCCTGCTTTACTGAAGAAGATCTCTTTCAGCTTATCAGATTGCTTGTTATAAAGCGTATATCGTTTCGATACGTTTTCAAATTTAACCTGGTACATAAGGTCCTCCTCAAATGTAATCGATGAAGTGTCGACGGAAACGCAAATGAATCATCGACCCGACGAAGAAGAGAACGAAGACGATGGCCCAGTAATAGAGACCGTAAGCCCAGTTAGTCGCCAACCAGTCGGTTCCGAGGAACATCGACCGATATCCTTCGACTAAATAATAGAGCGGATTGATTTGTAGGATATTCGCGAGCTTCGCCGGCGGCACCCAAAAAATCGGTGTCAAATACATCAACATCCGCATCATCGACTGAAGAAGGTTTTGAAGATCGCGCACGATTGTCGTGAGCGCGGACGTAATCAAGGCGAGCGAGTACAGTAGTGCAAGCGCACTGAACGCCAAGTAGATAAACCAGAGCGAATGCAGCCCCATCGGGAATCCGAATGCCCACATCAAGATGAACGAGACACCGACTAACGCCACGTGGCGATAGAAGAGTGCGAGCAAGACGTATGCCGGAATCGTCGAGATTGGGAAGCTCATTTTGGAGACCATGCCGATTTTCGAATAGACGGACCGGGCCGTCGAGGTGATCGCCGAGGCAATAAAGAACCAGACGACAATCCCTGCGACCAACCATGGCAGAAACGGCACGCCATCAATCGGCCTGCCGCTTCGAATACCAAATCCAAATACGAACCAGTAAACTCCAATCTGCAATAACGGTGTCACGAACTCCCATAAAAATCCGAGGTACTGCATCGAGTTGTTGCTTCGCGTCTCATACGTGGCGAGACGGAAAATCAAGTACAAGCTCGACTTTAGCTCTGAAAGAATAGCTTTCGCGGATTTAAACATGTTCATTCACCTGAATCAAAGAACGAGATTCGTTTCCTTTGTATATTTGTAGAGGTTGCCGTAGTTGACGACCGCTACGTCTTCACCTTCTGGTTTCACGATGTTACGTGTGTCGAAGATCATCGGACGACGCATTGATGACTTGAGCTCTGCAAAGTCGAGGACTTTGAACTCGTTGTGGTCAACCAATACGAGGACGAGGTCTGCGTCTTTGAGTGCTTCTTCTTTTGAAACGAGCTCGAAACGGCTTGATGTTGATTTTTCAACGTGTGAATCGTGAACAGAGATGTTCACACCACGGTCAAGCAAGATTTCAGCGATTTCAACCGCTGGGCTTTCACGCATGTCGTCGACGTTTCCTTTGTATGTCACACCAAAGACAGCGACTTTCGCGTCTTCGATTCCAGCAGTCAACTTCTGAACGTTGTCTGCAACGTAGTGTGGCATCGAGACGTTCGTCTCACGTGACAAGTTGATGATTTTCGCGAGGTCAGGTGATTTCGCGACGATGAAGTACGGGTCGACCGCGAGACAGTGTCCACCGACACCTGGTCCTGGGCTATGCAAGTTGACACGTGGGTGCTTGTTCGCCATCTCGATGACGTCAAGAACGTTGATGTCTAAGTCGTTACATACTTTTGCGAGTTCGTTCGCGAGTGCGATGTTGACGTCACGGAACGTGTTTTCCATGAGTTTCGACATTTCTGCCGTCTTCGCATCCGTTTTCACGATTTCACCTTCAACGAATGTACCGTAGACGCGTGCGCCTGCTTCTGCACATTCTGTCGTGATCCCACCGACGATGCGGTTGTTGTGCACGAGCTCATGAAGGATTTGTCCAGGCAATACGCGCTCTGGGCAGTGTACGAGATAGATGTCTTCACCGACAGTGAATCCAGCTTCTTCGACGAGTGGTTTGACGAAGTCGTCCATCGTACGTGGTGCGATTGTCGACTCAACGATGATGACGTTGCCTTTTTCAACGAATGGCAACACTTTGCGTGTCGCATCCAAGACGTACGTCAAGTCACATGATTTGTGCTCGTCGTCGTTGTTCGGAGTTGGGACCGCGATGATGAAGGCATCTGCTTTCTCTGGAGAGAGTGATGCACGGAACTTCCCTTTTGCCACGACGTCTGCGACCATTTCGCCGAGACCTGGCTCTTCAATGTGGATTTCTCCACGGTTCAATTTATCAACAACATGTTGTGAGATATCGACTCCGACGACGTCGACGCCATAGTTCGCAAAGACAGCCGATGTCGGTAATCCGATATATCCAAGACCTACTGTACATACTTTCATTGTGTGGTAACCTCCAAATGTTTTGACGCGCTTTTTAAATAGCGCATTGTCCATCATTTTATTTCACATTCGATAATAAAACAATACTCATTATACTCTTGAACAATTCTTTGGTGCAATTACATTTTCATGACAATGTCGTCGCAAATTGTTCGTGTGTTTTGCCTGAAATGATTTGTTCCATCTCTCGATAGAGACGATCGAGCGCGAAATGTTTACGGGCATACGCCTGATAGGCTTTTGCGTCCGTCTTCAGCTTCTCGGTATCTTCTTTATAAGAGAGGATCGTATCGACAAATTTCGACGTATCCGTGACGAGTAGTTCGTCTGGGTAAATTGTTTCCGCACCCGTCCAGTGGCGGATGAGCGGGTATGATCCTGCTGCCATCGCTTCGGCCGGTGCGAGATGGAAACTTTCCAAGTCACTCGTCGAGAAGACGAATCCGATCGATTGGAGCCACGTATCGACGTCATTGCCGTGTCCATCGAAGTGGACGTGGTCGCGAAGTTCTGACTCCTCGATTCGTTTCAGTAGCGCCTCGTAGTACGCGCTCTCCTCTTCGCGCTTCCCGATCCAATAGACGTCTTTTGGATGGTGTCCTTTGAAGTGGAGATGGTACCGCTTGTCCGTCTTCAGCAGCTCTTCGAGGACGTCGAGCGCGAGGTCCGGACGCTTCAGTTTCGGGTTCATGCCGATCATACCGAGACGGAACGTCAAATCGTCTGCCTGTTTCGGTTTGTCGAGCTTGTCCGCGTCGACGGCGTTGTAGATGACCGTCATCTGGTGACGCGGGATTCCGAACAGACGATGCATCTCTTCTAACATATACGGTGAGACGAGGATGATGCGGTCGATGTTGTCGAGCGCATATTCCCGTGGAAATGGTGTTTCTTTCTCCTGACGATGAATCCGGACGATGAGGCGTTGATGCGGCAACTTATGTTGCGAGTACCAGACGGCGTTGCCGAGGCCCCATTCACAGAAAATGACGTCTGCTTGTGCGAGACATGCCTTGCTGTGATTTACATCATGAATCTTGTGTCCATCCCACTGGTCGATGAGGACCCGGTAGCTCGGGTCGGCCTCAAAGCGTTCCATGAACATGCGGATGAACTTCAAGTCGTGACCGGCGAAGAGGAGCGTCGTCTTCTGCATCTCCCAAATCGCGTCACGGAGACGTTCGAACGTGCTGGCGAACGTATAATTCTTCGCCATGTTGTAGAGCCGTTCCGCCGCATCCTTATAGATGGCTGGATGCGTGAAGGCGAGTTCAACCTTTTCGATGAATTCGTCTTCCGAATTGACGAAGAGCGGGTAGCTCGACCCGAGCAACATCTCGTGCATCTTGTTGCGGTTAAGGAGGACCGGCTTCCCGAGCGCCCCATATTCGAGAAGCTTCGTCGACAACTCGAGGCTGTCGTCAAGGTCCGGGTGACGCCACGAGATGCCAATGTCGCTCTCTTCGATGAGCGTCTCGACGTCCGCACGCGGGATACCTTTCAACCAGTGGACCCCTTCGTCCGTTTGAAGACGATGCGTCACTTCTTTACGGAAGTTCGGATTGTTCGGGTCTTGGTTGAACTTGTCTCCCGCCACTTTCAATTCGACGTCCGGCATCCGGACTCGTACTTTCTCGAGTGCGTCGAGAATTTCAGCCGAGTACCAGAGTGGCGCGAACTTTCCTGTATAGACGAGACGCTTCGCCTGACGTTTGAACGTCGGCGTCGCCTCACGCATGTTCGGGATCATCGGGTTCAAGATGAGGAACGGCTTCGGCGTCTGTAAAAACGTCTCGAAGTACGCCTTCATCTCCGCTGTCTGACAGAGCATGCGAGCCGAACGGTCCGCAATCTTCTTCAAACGTGCCAACTCCTCCTGTGACGCGGCCGATGAATCATGCGTGAAATCTGTGAGATAAGTCCACGTCTTTTTCATCGTATGTTCATAATCGGAGAGCGCATAAGCGAGTTGGAACCCACGGATGAACGTCATGTCATACTGTTTCGTCTCGACGAGCTCGTGGATGAGTTGGGCCGCCTCTTCCGGCTGGAGCACCTTCTTCTCATAGTACGGCTCCTCCTTCTTCGTCGAGTCTTCCGTGAAGACGTCGATGAAGTTGACGCGGTCGAGCTGTTTGATAGACGCCGTCACTTCCGGTTTCACAATCGAGCGCTTCAAGAGCACGTCGACCTCGATGTTCGGGTCCTGGTTCAACATATGCACGACCGACGTGAGCCAGATGGCTGATCCGTCGATCAAGTTCAAATTGACGTCCCCGTATACGAGGATTCGGAGCGGTTGCTTCGTCATAATGTTACCTCCTGAAGGTCCGCTTCATCCATGGCGGCACCGGCTTTCACATATTGATACGGGTCGACACTGAAGATGCGTTTGCCAGAACGAGCAAGCTCGTTCAAGCTCTCATCCGCTTCAAAGATGTGGAGTGCCTCCTCCACCGTATAGAAACGGAGTGCCGACGGCTGCACGATCGAGCGGGACGGTGTCGCATCAAACACATAACGATACGATTCGTCATGGTCCTGTTTGACGAGCTGACCGTCATACGTATAGTAGTCCTCTTTCGTCAGAACGTCCGCTTCTGCGTAGCGTGCCGCGAGCAGATAATCGCTCAAGTAGTTCGGACCGTAATAATCGTCCGACTTCAAGTGGGCGACCCAATCGTACGCTTCGACCATCTCCGTGAACGAGGTATAGTGCGTCAAGTAGCTACGCATATACGTCGAGATCGACGGCGTGTTATACGTGTTGTATACATCGATGTGATCCTCGAACTTATCGAGGAACATCATGAGATGTTTATGCTCATAACGTTGCGCCTCGAACTGAGCGACGACGCGTTCTGCCTCTTCGCGCGACTTGATGAAGGCGACTACGGCAATCTTCTCGTGGTCGACACGGTACGGGATGCCGACGTCTTGGACGATTTTCGCCAGACGTTGCGTATACGTGTGATATGTCAACACGTGACGCATACCACGCATCGCGATGTCCTCATAGAATGAGTCATCTGTCATCAAACGGCGGAACGTTTCATCCAAGTCAGATTCTCCGTCGTCAAGGAAGACGTAATCGCCAAGCATGGCATCAACCCCGACCGAGCGTGTACTGACGACCGGTGTGGCGCAGGCGAGTCCTTCGAAGACGCGACGTGAGAACATCGTCGGTGAATCGTTGACCGAGTTGACGTTCAACATGACTTTATATCCTTTATACGCCTTGGCAATCTGGTTGTATTTCAAACTGCCGCGAATCGAGTGACGGAACTGTTCCGGGAATTGAAGTTGGTCGCTCTCCCCGCGTTGGTTGATCGCATAGTTCCGATCATAAATCGCAAGACCATACTTGTCTGCTGCCGCGAACAGTCTGTCCATGTCAGCTTTACGCGATTCGTGACGGTTCGCATAATACGAACCGGCGAAACACGCATACGGTTCACGAGTCCCTGGTAAGCGAATCGGGTTATGTTCTTTCGGCTGTGCCGCGAACGGTAACGCATCGACACGGTCATGACCACAATCTTCTTTATAGTTCGGAACGCGGTTCATGTCGGTCGTATACACATAGTCGAATCGCTTCGCCGTCTCAATGAAACGGTCGTAGTGAATCGGGTCTTCTTTGTTCCAAAAGACGGTCGGGATGTTGTGATAACGGCACCAAGCGAGAAGCGCATCGAGCTCTTCCCATGTGTTCGTGCCATATTTGACGATTTTCTTCTCCCATGCACCGGCGTTCCCTTTCCACGCCGATTCGACGACGAGGACGTCCGGTTGCTCATCGAGGAGCACCGTCTTCCAGTTGTCCGGTGTGAACGTGATGAGCTGACACTCTGGTTTGTAGGATGCCATCGTGAACTCATCGAAGATGGCCGCGACCTTCAGTTCGTGTAGTTCACGTGGGATTGGTGCGAAGAAGCGAGCCTCGCGCACGTCCATCCACGTCGGGTTTTCTGTACCATCGCTGACGAGTTCTTCAGCGACACGGATGCGGTCGACCCGAGCCTCTCCGACACCGTCGACACGGAGGGCGAAACGAAGGAAGCGGATGCCACGGTCAAAGTAGAAGACTTTCTCGCTTCCGATTTGAACCTGTTGCATAATCTGACGCTCCGTCGCCGAGTAGGCAATGATGTAGAGGACGACATTCGCCCCTTCATCGGCTACACCATCGAGCGTGACACGGTAACGACTGTTCGCCTTCACTTCATACGGGAACTCTGTCGGGAGCAGTTTGAAGCTGTTGTTCATCTCGGCATACGAGATGTAGCGGCGCTGATCGTCCTCGCCTTTCAACTGGACGACGAGTTGGTCATCTCGACTCTTCAATTTGATGAGGTCGGGTGCCGGGATCGTCCACATGTCCGGTTTGAGGGACAAGACGTCTTCACGGCGGACACTCTTCTCGCGAATCATTCCGATATTTAAGTTCTCAAGCTGTCCTGACCCGTTCACGCGGATGAAATAGCGGATGGAACGGTGTGACGGTGCGATGCGGACGATACCACTCAGTCCGAGTGGCACTTCAATCAAACGATCCTGCCCAGACACCGTATACGTCGCGATGAACAGCGAGGCGTCCGCTGTACCCGTGCGGTCCCCTTTCAAATAGAAACGATACAAGTCATCGTCCATATCACCCGTCTCAAAATCGATGCCACGTTCCGTATCGACGTGTGGCAGCGCGATCTCATCGACGCCATAGTGCGTGTATTGGTTCCCTTCGGCACGGACGACGAGCGCGTCTCCGTCGAAGTGAGCAATCTCACTCTGTGGTTTGAGAGAACGGAGTGACGACGACGTAAGCGGATAACGGAAATCAAAAGCATCAAGTGATACGTTCGCAGCCGTCCCTTCGACTGTCCAAAGCGACAGCTTGCCGAGCATGAGCTCGACGAGGCTGAACGCTCCTGCCCCGTTGACTTCAAGATGAGCCCGGACGATTTGTTCACCCATGCCGAGCGTCACATCGACCTGATCGCCGTCCTGTACCGTCACGTAACGAGTACGTCCACCTTTACGCACGACTTCTAACGTCAACGTTGGCATCAGACCTTCGCGCGATTTGACACGCATCATAGCCGTGAACGTCTTTTGACCTGATTCGACGAGGTCGTTCACCGAGATGATATCTGAACTCGCGTTCGGTCGGTACGTGACGGTGACCGGCTCGTCCCCAGAGAAGACAAGGTCCGTCCCTTCAACGTGTACGTAAGGTGAGCGTGTATACCAGTTCGGTACGAGTTCACGTAGTTGATGCGATTTGTTCGGGCGTTTGTTCAACACTTTACGACCGAGTCGCTTCGACCGTTGTACCCCAAGGTAAGCGGCGCGACGTGCTTTTTTCTGCCAATCCATCCTCATATCCTCCAAATCATCGAGTCTTTCGAGCTCGATTCTTTATTTGCGAATGCGTCGTGCAACCGCCTGTGCCTTCAAAATCGCTTTTCCGGCTTTCGATTGCACAAGACGACGATACTTCTGATTCAACACATCATATTTACGTTTCAAGTCACTGAGCGCTTGCTCTTTCTTCTCGAACGTCTTCACGGTCCATTCAAACGTGTACAGAAGATCTCCATACTTTTGAACGAGTCGTCGATGCTTTTGACGTAATAGACGTTCATCATGTTTCAAATGACGAATCTCTTCTTCCTGCAGTTTGATTCGTTGTTTCAACAATCCGATTTCTTTTTCAAATTCGTTGCTCATGCTCTCACCTCACAAGTATGCGTCAAAGTAGAGACGCTTCAATTCTTCTGTTTGTCCTGATTCATATAAGTCGACGAATTGTTTTACAATCGGCGTCTCTAATTCCATCGGACGATACTGTTCGATGATTTCATAAAGCATACCGGCATTGTCGACAAACTCTTCCGGTTTGCTTCGGCGTAAGAAGACCAAATACCACATCGAGAAGAAGCGTTCGAATCGTGTGGAACGGTATTGATCGAGTACACCTTCCCGGGCGAATGCTTTTGCCCGTGCCGTTTCCCGAATGACACACTTCGTAAAGTACTTCTTCGTGATCGTGTTGACTGTCGAACCGGCGACAGCCGCGTAATAATCATGAATCGTCAAGTCGAGAAGAGCGACGCGTCCTGCGCTGAGGAACATCTCTTGGAAGAAGAGCGAGTCTTGCCCGACCGCACCGATGACCTGTTTCAAATCGTGCTTCTGGATGAAGTCTTTTTTGATGACCATCGTCTGGATACTCTGTACCTTGAAGTTGTGCTCGAGCAAGTACGCTCTCGGGTCTTCGATGACGCGAACACCATCTTTTTCAAGGCCGTCTAGCTCAATCATGGCCTCACGGTTCGCAAGCTTCAACATACTTCCGACTGCGAGGTCAAGCGCGTCATTCTCTTTCATGATACGGAATAGTTCCGCATAGCCGTCGTTGACCGCTTCATTGTCCGGGTCAAGGAAAGCGATGTACGGTGTCGTTGCCAATTCGACGCCTTTGTTTCGCGGGCGCGACGCACTGCCGCTGCCTCCGTCGTTGAATGAGTACGTGTAGACGTTCGGATACTTCCGCACGAGGCGTTCGATATAGCCGATCGTCTCTTGGTCCGTCGAACCGTCGTCGACGAGCCAAATCTCCATGTCTTCAAACATCGAGCTACGGCGAAGACTAGAGAAACATTTGTTGTAGAGATAACGACCGTTGTTATAAATCGGGACGATCATTGAAAGCGCATAGTCGCCCGGTTCGTTCGGGACGAGTACATCATCTGCCGCGAGCAGTTCGAAATGATCGATGGCATAGCCTTGTCCCTCGATACGCTGGTCGTCCCGAAGCGTCTCAAGCGACAGGTGGCTTGCCGCAAACATCGTTAACGCGACGTCATCGTATCCCTCTACGAATTCATGTACAACGTCCTGCCCTTTCGTCACGAAAGCGACGTCCGTGTATTTGAAGGCGTTGACCATATCCTCTACATAATAGTCGAGGTAGTGATAACGGTCGTCAAATACCGTCACGAAGTCGGCTGTGCGTAAATCGACTTCTTGTAAATCTGCTTCTGCGACAAAACGTTTATGCGGATAGGATTGGCGCTCGAACAGCTCACGTGTCGCCGTCACGTCGCCGCGACCGATGACGAGGACGTCACGACGGACTTCGTGGTGAATGCCGAGAACGAATAACATTTCGTTGAAACGATCATAGATCGTATGGTTCGAGAAGATGGTGCGGACACCAGATAGTTGATGCTCGAGACGCTCTTCGTCTGTATCGAACATTTCTAAAATCCCTTGTGCATCCAATGCGCTCGTCGCGATGAATACGTTCGGGAAGTCGTTGTTGACGGCCACGTTGTAGTTCGTCAAGACGAGTTGTCCCCGTGCCTGTGCCTCATAGATGGCTTGCGCACTCATCGTCGGACTGTTTTTCACTTCATTGACGTGAAGAATCCAGTTCGAGGTTTCTTTCAACGCCTCGATCTCCTCTTGGTCCCCATGGACGAGGACATCTTGAAGTGATTTCGGTGCGAACGACACCTTCGATTCATCCGCTTCGCGAATCACATAAAGAGACTTATTCGCATCACGAACACCTTGTGCGAGCGTCTCCAAGTCTTTTGCGAAACGTTGTACCGGGAAACGGTTCGTGACGACGACCGAATCCGACTGAACACGCGTCATCCCGATTGGATTGAAGCGAAGTGGGTCGATTCCCGGACGGATGACAAAAACGCGCTCATGTCCGGCTTCTTCGATATAATCCGTCACACGCTCCTCGTTTGCCGTAAAGATATAGTCACACTGAGCGGCGAGTGAGGAGAAACGATCGTAGTGATTCGTATCGAGAGTAGTTTCAAACACGACACGAACATCAATTTGTTTGGCTTTGCGAATCAAATTCTCCAACCAGTGACGGGAGTGCGAACGCGGTGAGCCCATGTGGTGGAATGCGGTCGTCTCATCTTCCACTAGCGCGGCCGAGATGAGAAGGAAATCAATCTTTTCGATTTCAGCCAGCTCTAAGAAGCCTGTCACATTCTCAAATAAATGGACATGACAAAGCCGCTCTAACTCTTTCGCTCGTTTGACCGGACCGACGAATGCCACTTGTACATCCGCCTTCTCATAAAAATTGCTCCCATTCGATGCGATACGAGTCACATCTTGTTTCGGGAGTCGCGCTCGAGCTGATTCGAGTTCCGTTTTTAAGGTAGCTTGCTGTTCTTCAAACAATTTATCGTCAAGACGCGGGCGTTGTGCCTGTCTCGACAATGAAGGAAGGTCCTCAAGGGTGATCAAGTCATCTCCGTTCAATGCTTCTCTCCGGTCGACCCGTTCTTTTTCTTCTTTCAACCACGCAATGTGCGCTTGCACATCGCGCAGTGTCGCTTTTACATCCATACGTCCGCTCCACCTTTTTTAAGTAATCAGTATTTCTTCATCTTATCGTATCTTAACAGAGTTATATGTCGGTCGCAATTTGATGACAAATGTACACGCCTGAGTTTCCTATAAAAAAGACGGACCCATTCCTGGATCCGTCCGAAAGCAACCAATGATTGTCTTATTCAGCTGCGTTGACGTCGACGATACGTCCTTCAACAGCAGGTGTGACTTCTTCGCCGAGGCTGATCAAGTGATCGCGGAAGTTTTCCCAGTCGATGAGACCGAGGTCATTGACGCGACCGTCTTTGAATGCCGTTTCAAACTCAACATAGTTGTCTCCACCTTGCGCTGTGAAGAAGTTCGTTGCGACTTTGTAGCTCGTCGCGTCTTCGACATCGACAAACTCTGTGCCGTTGTTGTACTGCAAGCTAACGATGCGCTCACCAGCCGGTTTTGAGCTGTCGAACAATACTTTGAATCCAGATACGTGGAGGAATCCACCGTTCTCGATTGGGTAAATGCCAACGCTACGCTCGAAAGCAGCTTTTAATTCGCTACCTTTCAAGTCCATGATGGCAAGCGTGTTTCCGAATGGAAGTGTCGTCAACACTTCACCTGTCGTGACAGGACCTGCATCGATTGATGCACGGATTCCACCACCGTTTTGAACAGCACCGATGACAGCAGAATCATACTCTTTCGCTTTCGTGAGCATACCGTCTGTAATCAAGTTACCGAGGGCTGTTTCATTTTTACGGACACTCGGTGCTGTTTCGTCACCTTTGTCACGTGGGTTATCGAGTGGAGCTGTGAGTGAGACACCGATTGGGTCTTGGCTGATTGTATCCACGACATCTTTGAATGGTGCGAGCAATTCTACCGCATATGGATCTGGTTGAAGTGCCTTCACATCAATCAAACTGCCCGCATGTTTGATGACTTTTCCATCCTTGTCGAACTCGACATCAACCGTTCCGAGGAAATTGCTGTATTGGTCCGCTTGAACGATGACCGTTGGCTCTGTTTTTCCTTCTGTGATGAGGACCGGAGCGCTCAAACGAGTATGCGTGTGGCCACCGACGATGATGTCGATTCCATCTACGTTTTCAGCAAGCAACAAATCGTTATCGAACGCTGGGTTATCGTTATACCCAAGGTGCGAGACTGCTACGATTTGATCGACGCCCATCTCTTTGAACGCGTCGACTGCTTTTTGTGCTTCTGCGATGTAGTTTTGGAATTCAATTGGGCCTGGGCTAGCGATGGATGCCGTCTCTTCTGTTGTCAAACCGAAGAATCCGACCTTCTCGCCATCCACTACTTTGATGACTCCTTCATAAAGACGACCGTTGTACGCTTTTTGCGAAACTTCGTCACGGTAGAGGCTCTTCATGTATTGGTCATTTGCATAGTTGACGTTCGAGCTGACGAACGGGAAGTTCGCATAGCGGACGAAATCAGCAAGTTCTTTATGTCCTTGCTCCGTACCGAGATCGAATTCGTGGTTACCCGGCACCATCAAATCGTATTTCATGTAGTTCATGAGTTTGAGGTCAGCTTGACCTTTGAACTCGTTGAAGTAAAGCGATCCTGAGAAGACGTCCCCTGCGTCGATCAAGAGGCTGTCTGGCTTCTCTGCACGGATTTGCTTGATGGCTGTCGCACGTTTCGGTGCGAGATCGAGCGCGGCGTGCGTGTCGTTCGTGTGCATGATCGAGAGCTTGTATCCTTCTACTGTATAAGGAACTTCAAGTGTGATCGTTTTACCACGGTTTGTATATGTAGCCGTCGCGACGAATTCGCCGACTTCACTCGTGTCGATTTTGCTCCAACGTACTGCTTTTTCATACGTCCCACTTGCGAATTTCACTTGTTGCTTCACGATGCCAAGTGCCGGTTTCCCTTGTTTGAACACGAGTGGCTCGCTCGGTGGTAAAATCGCAATCGGGTGATCGAGGACGCGGACGCGTTTCTCAATGTACTTCCCTTTGCCTTTGACGATTCCCTTAGCTGTTTGGAATGTACCTAATTTCTCCAAGTTGACGCTCGATTTATACCAATGGATCGGCGCGCCCTCATATGTAGCATCGAGCGCAGCATCCAAGTCCCCTGCGTACACATACGCTGATTTCGCTTTGACGACTGGTGCTTTTGACGCAGCTTCCGTGACAACAGCCGGTGCGAGCGATGCAGTCGATACGGCCGCTACAGCGAGTGCCGTGTACAACTTACGAGATGATTTCTTTGTCATGTCCAATTCCCCTTTCAGATTTGCGAAGAGGACACACAAGAGAAAGCGCTTACATCATTCGACTTTTTACTTACCACGATTACCCCAAAGTCGTCCGTTTTTCCCTTATATGTACAAATCGCTCTAGTTCTAACGTAACGGAAACGCGTCCAATAAACAATCACAAATTGAAGATTTTTAAGGTTTTTACAATTTCCACAAAAAACGATTCCCTCATTATGTAAAGGACGACATCACTTCGTGAGAGTGTCGTGACGTTTTGTCCTTTATACGTCACGACTTTCCTCACACGGCACATGAATGACATGCTTTCCCCCGTTTTCAATCCAATACGAGACGATGTACATCCCATCCCGCTCTTCGACCTTCGTATCGACGACACGCTTCCCGGTCCGGTCTAGTCGAATCAGAGTCAAAAAGCGAACTTCGCTACCATGTTCAATCGAAACGACTTGCTGGCGGGGAGTCCACTCCAAATCACGCATGGACACATGGCTCGGTTCAAGTGCCATATAAGCCTCTTCGTTTTTTAAAAGCTGAATGAATTGAATGGCTCGATTCGAGGCATCTTTAAATCGAACGTTGTGTTCTTCTGGTGTACCCGCTACCAGGTCCAAACCGGGCGCCAGATGGAAACGCTGGACAAAGAGATCCGCTTCCGGTGCGACAATCCGATCAAACACGACAAGCGTTCGCGCCTTATCGTACACGACATGCCGAGTATGTATGGCCCCTTTTCCAATCAGGCGGCTCACTCCGGTCGCCATCATCTGTTTCCGCGTCTCTTTCACCTCTAGGATTCCGCTCTCTCCGATTCGCTCGATCGACAAGTCGAGCTCTTCTCCGAGTCGATGTACCGTATTGTGCGCCGCGACACGTAGTGCTTGCGCACGCTCAGGTCCGTCCACATAGCCATACCGACCAGTTTCGACGATGAAATCCCGCCCCAATCCATATAGTTCGAGACTCAAATCGTCGGCATGTTTATGTGCACCCCTATGGTATCCCGCTGTCATCAGAATATAGGTGGCGTCACGAAACGGACGCTTTGCATGGTGCCAATATTCACGCATGACCGCATATTGAGAGCCTAGATTCGCCAGCAGTTCTTCTGGGCATTGTCCTTGTGTCCCTCCGCTCATGGCAAAGGCTAGTTCGGGAAACGTTTCAATCCGAGGAATTAAACGGCTTCCGCGAAGCTGTCCTCCCGTATCCCCCACGATCGGCAAGGTTTGGTTCGGTTTAATGAAATGCAAGAGGCGCTCTGGCATCCGGTCGATGCGTCCAATCCCTTCCGGCAACGTGAATCCATTTAAATCGGCCCAGTCTCTAAATCGACTTAGCGTATGGTACACGTAAACGTGATAGCCGGGCGAGTGCTCCAAGTGGGTCCCGTCCTCCGAAAGGCAAATGTCGAGTTGCTTATTCAACCGCGCACGCGCAATCCTTTTCCAATCCGCACTGCGATCAAACTCCGGAAAGCAGGAAGCAATCGCAAACAGTGCCATATCTTGAAAGAGCCCATGGTTATGGAGCGGACGATAAAAGGTAGGGGTCGCCAGTAATGTCGCATGTTCATATAACAGATGTAACAAGCGGCACGTCACATGGGCATCATGATGGATCGGTGCCTGGCGATACGCTTCAAAGAAACGGAGCATATGGAATACTCGAATCGCCGTCCCGTGCGCATGGTATGCTACACGCCCCCGCGGACCGCCATGCAGCGGATGATGGCTCTGCCAGCTATCGATGATTTGGTGTGCATAGTGCAAGTATCTTTCGTCTTGCGTCACCTCATAGGCATGGGTCAGTTGATTGACCGTCGTCAAATAGTGGAGTTGGAAAAGGAACGAGTTGTTGTTCACAGGTGGTAACATTTTGTTCCAATCGAACGTCCGAACATCACGGACGGCCAATGTATGCGGAAGCGATGGGATATACCATCTTCCGTTCAACGTCTCTTCCGCAAAATGAACCGCCTGTTCATCACGGATTTGTTCATAATGGTACGAAGCGAATGTGCGCTTTTGTTTCATATAGTCACGGACGAGCAGTCGCTCCATCTTGTCCGTCAATTTGATTTTCGAGAGGGGTTCGGTCATGAGGAGCATCACATCCGTCGCGCGGACGAGTGCTTCCCTTCCTTCTCTATGGACAATATAATATCGACCGTATGGACGGATGAGCCGTACCGTCTCGGTCGTCTCGAGCCGACTGTCTGGCACCATTCGTCTTCCCTTCCATTGATAGCACATCGTCCCTGCCGAGATGACGACGTCCCAACCATCGCTCGCTTTCCCCGAGAGCGAACCCCGAAGTTGAGCCACGATCTGTTTTGCATGTGAATGTTCCATTCGTTCCCTCACTTGTCAGTTGTTCTACTTGAAAATTCTACCTTAGCAAATGGTGGGATTCAACAACTACTCTCATCGTCCACGTAAAAAAGCCTGGCAGTCGCCAGGCTTCAATCATTTTGGAACGTCGAGAGTATGGGTCTCGCCGTTGGAAAGTGTATAGGTGAGTTCATACTGATTAGCTTGTTCCTTGACCGCCGTGTCGACAATCGAGGTGTTCGTCCGGTCGATCCGCATGAGTGTGATGTAACGCACGTCCGTACCGTATTCAATGGAGACGACTTGGTCGCGAAGCGTCCACTCCGCATCACGGACCGAGAGATGACTTGGTTGAACGGACATATATGACTCTTCGTCCGTCTCGAGCTGCATCAGTTGAATCGATCGACGCCGGCTGTCTCGGAACGTCACGTTCTGTGCCTCGGTCGTCCCTTTATATAGCTTCAGACCCTCTCCGAGGTGGAAGCGCTGGACGAACATGTCCGGCTTCGGTGAGGTGATGCGGTCGTAGACGACGAGCGTTTTCGCCTTGTCATAGACGAGGGTGCGACGATGCGTAGCCCCTTTCCCGATCAACGCGCTCTCTCCGATGGCGAGGCTTGTCTCTCCACGGTCTTCGGTCTTCACGATACGGCTCCGACCAATCATACCTTTGCTTAAATCCAAGTTTTCCCCGTATCGGTGGACGGTGTTATGGGCCTCGCCTTTAAAGACTTCCTTCCGTTCCGGTCGTGCCGAATAACCAAAGCGACCCGTCTCGATGATGAAGTCACGCGCCAGTCCATAGAAGTCGATGCTCAAGTCATCGGCATGCTTGTGGGCACTACTATGATACCCGGCTGTCATCATCACTTGTGTCGCACCCGAGAAAGCCTCAGGTGGACGCGACCAATATTCGCGCATGAAGCTGTATTGATCCCCGATTTGCTTCGTCAACAGGGTCGGTGCCACGCCCTCTGCCCCTCCGCTCACTGCGAAACTGAGCTCCGGATATTCGTTCGTCTTTGGAATGATGTTCATCCCTTGAAGGTGCCCCGTCGTGTCACCGAAAATCGGAAGCGTCCGATTCGGCTTCAACATGTAGGTGAGCTGATCCGGCATCTTCTCGATATAGCCCGAGCGTGAAGGCAGAACGAACTGGTTAGCCTCGGCCCATTCGATAAAGCGCGACAACGTATGATACACATACACGTGATATCGAGGTGAGTGTTCAAGGTGAACCCCTTCCGGCGAGATGCTATGGGCAATCTGCGCCTGGAGCCGCGTGCTGGCGGTCGATTGCCAAACCTTACTCCGGTCAAACTCAGGGAACGTCTGGGCGATGGCGGTGAGCGCCATGTCTTGGAAGATACCGTGGTTATGTTTCGGTTTGTAGAAGTCGGACGAGGCCAAGATCTCCCCATGCTCATACAATGTTTTCAACATGAGCTCGGTGAAGGCAGGGTCCCGATAGAGTGACGTCTCTTTATATACATCCCAGAAATTCAACAGATGGAACACACGAATCGCCGTTCCTTGGTCATTGTATCCCCACTTGAGTCGTTTGTAGTTATAGGCCGGGTGTGCCTTCGTCCAACTTTTGATTAGTCGTTCGCCATATTTCAGATAGGCGAGGTCACCCGTGTCATTGTACGCTTGCGTCAACTGATTGAGGACCGTCAAGTAGTGGAGCTGGAACGGGAACGAGTTGCTGTCCACGGCCGGGACGTCCTTATGCCAGTTGAACGTGTCGATGTTTGGGACCGACAGATTGTTCGGTTTCGTCGGGATATACCAGTTGCCGGCGAGCGCCCGATCGGCGAACTGTTTCGCCTGTTCTGTCGACAGTCGGTCATACTCATACGGGATATGGGACTCGGTCTGCCCCATGTATGTATGGACGAGCGGACGGTTCGTTTTCGATTGGATGCGTGCTTTCGTCAACGAACGGGCCGGAACGACCTCCGCCTGGCTTTTCTTGATATAGATCCGTTTGCCGCCGGACATGGCAAGGTAATACCAACCGGACGGGCGCACGATGCGGTATTCTTTCGTCGTGTTCGTCTTCTGTAGTGGGACCAGTTTCTTCCCCTTCATTTGGTGCAGCGTGGTCGAGGGAGCGACGCGCACGTTGAAGTCCGAGTTGGCCGAAGCCGTCGTCATCGGTGCGAACAGGAGCATCCCGCTCAACATCCCGATGGATAATCGTCTATACAAAGGTTTCATGATTTTCCTCACATTTCCGGTTTGATTTCACTCTGTAAATTATATCCATTAAACGAATGCTAAACAACTAAAACTTGGATATCATTTACCTCTTGATCAAATCATCACCTGACATCCTCCTATAATGGTTGTTATGCAGATTTCGCACCTCACGAACGTTGAAGTTTCGTCAGTCCAAATCAGACACAGCACGGAAATGCTGTATGGCACAACCCGTATCCCTTATCCATCGGAAGCATCGATTCTCTATAACAACCATTATGCTGTATCCACCTAGGAAACTTGAGACGCGCGCGGGAAAGCAGCCCACCATGCCAGATGCTAACGAACAGATCAAAGAGTGGGAGCCGATGATCTTTTACGTCATCCGACAGCTCCATCTCCATCCGAACGAAGTCGACGATGCCGCCCAAACGGCACGAATCGCCCTATGGCGTGCCCTTCAAGACGGCAAGACGTTAGGAAAAACGTACTGTTTCATCCGTATCCGCGGGGCCATCCTGAACGAACGGGCCAAACAGGCGAAGACGCTCCAACACGAGGTCGCGAGCGAACGACTCCCCGAACAAGTCGACCAGCGCGAAGTGCCCCTCTCGCTTTGGCTAGACGACAAGCGATCCACTTTACCAAATCGCCATTTCACCTTACTCTGCCATATGCTTCACGGGACCGAGGCATCGCTCGGGTACTCGCCGAGTCGACTACGCGCCTATAAGGCCGAACTGCAACGGATGCTCCGTGAGGACAACGAGTAAGAGGAGACAGGAAGATGACCTTACACATGAAAGACGCCGTCGCCCAGCACATCCACTATTTACGCATGACCGGAAAATCGGACAACACGGTCAGCCAGGCGACCTATAAGTTTGCCCGATTCGAAGCCATCATGGGAGAAGGCAGAACGCTCGACGAATTAAAAACGAGGCAAGACGTCATGCCGTATATCGACACGCTCCGTTCGGAAGGCTGTCAACCGGTGACCATCAACAACTACTTGAGCGCTCTTCGCGGCTTATACGATTGGGCCATCGCCGAGCATCTCGTCACCCATAACCCCTTTCATCAGTTACGGGTGAAAGTGACCGAGCGCCATTCAGCGGAGATCCCCTCCCCTAGACAATTGTCCGCTGTCATCGATGCTATCGACGTCCCGTTGTATCGTACGTTTTTAACCGTTCAGCTCCATACGGGTATGCGGATCAACGAGGTCCGGCTGTTAAAACTCGATGCGATCGATTTGCAGGAGCGGTTACTCTATGTCCGAGAATCAAAGAACGGAAAGCCCCGGAGAATCCCGTTGAATGACAAGATTCACTCCGTCCTCTCCACCTATCTCGATGAGGAGAGACGTCCCGTCGACTCGCCCTATGTGTTCCCATCTGCACGAGGCGCCTTGATTTGTAAGACGACCATCAATCGTCACCTGACGACGGCTGCCACAGAAGTGCTCGGCTATCCTGTCACGTCTCATACGCTTCGCCATGCGTTTACGACGCACCTTTATGACAAAGGGGTCATGGAGACGACGTTATCTGAATTACTTGGCCACTCCGAGCCGAAGACGACACGTCGGTACATCCGCGTCCGCGAGAATCATCTTCGCGATGCGGTGGAACGGTTGACGTTGGATTAAAGACCATACGAAGAAGACCGACCTGTGAATTAGATCGGTCTTCTTTGTATAGGAAATCGGTTTCTGCTTGAACGGGACCAGACCACCTCCGATCGACGCGGAATCGTTCTTATCTGTTTACGATATACACTTTCAGTAAGTACACGATGATTCCGATCAATGCTGCAATAGCCAAATACACAATCGGCACCAATAATCCTGGCGCGGTCAGAGAGATCCCGTAAATGACGAGTGCCGTCACAAAAAAAGTAATAAAAACAAACTAACGTGCTTCATTCACATCTTCCCCTTTGGCGTATGACATACAAGTCATTCGATTCACCTCACTTTATCATATTTTTCCAAATGAGGACTCGACATGCATCCGTCGTAATCCTTCATTAATTGTCGGGACAAAATCAAATTGAACCTACCTCCATTTAAAATAAAGATGATATAGAAAATTAAGGGAATAAACGCACCTCATGGTATACTTTGAAAAAGAAGTAAATCCAAATTTATTGAGGTGTATGCATGAAACGAATATTACTCGTCCTCGTCTTAGTAGGGGCTTGGGGCATGACCCCGACAGACTCCGTCCAGGCTGCGACGAACCCTTTCGATATCCGCTCCATCCCAAATGCGACCGTCTATGAAATGAAGAACGGTCGATTGACGAAAGTGGCAGCGTATTCGACAACAAAACGCTACACAGCCGTCAGTACGTCCGGCTGGTACTACATCGCACTGAGTCATACGAAAAAGATCTACATAAAGAAAAGTCAGGCCAAGCTCTTACTCGGTGACCCACTCACCCCTTCGAATTTGAAGTCGAGTGGAACGGCACGACTCGCGCATGAGTATATGAAACAGATGCCACTTCACGCGCCATATGAATATGAAAAATTGACACCTGCGCGCGCCGTCGACTACGCCAACCGTGCGATTCGTGGGGATTGGTCGATCCCGTCCAAACCATATCAATTGTCCGTCCCGAACGTCGATACGTTTAACTGGCACAGGGACATCCCGAGCTCGTCGAGCAATTCCTATCCGTTCCAAATTCATTATTTGACGGTGCTCAATCAATTGACCCAGGCGTATAACGAGACCGGCAATACCGCTTATTTGAAGTACGGGGTACGGGTCGTTAAAAGTTGGACGAAAGCCCATCCGATTGCGAACTACAAACAGTACCGTTGGCCATATAACGACCACGGCACGTCGATTCGGACGTTCCATCTCTTGAATTTTTGGGATGCCTATAAATCTTCTTCACTCTATAAAGATACGGCGTTCACCGGTCTGATGTTGCGGACGCTCCACGACCATGGCACGTTACTCGCGACGTCCAGCTTCTATAAAAATGATCACAATCATGGGATCTTCCAAGACATGGCGCTCACCGCCATCGCGCAGACGTTCCCACAGTTCGACCGGAGCAGAACGTGGAAGACGCTCGCAGATAGCCGCCTCGATAAACAGATCCGGCACAGCATCACGTCGGACGCCGTCCACCTCGAGCATTCACCCGGCTATCAGTCCTATATGTATCACGTGCTCGACCGCTTCCTCATCTGGGCAGAAGCGAACCGTTTCTCACTCCCTTCGAGCATGACACGGGTCGAACAGATGCCGAAGCAACTGACGTATATGATCAAACCGAACGGGACACTCCCGACCTTTGGAGACACGTCCGGTGTCAGACGGAACACCTCGATCATTCCGCATATCGAGGATTTCCCCGAGCTCGTCTTCGCCCTCACCCAAGGGAAGGAAGGGACACGTCCACCGGTCACGGCGAAATGGATCAGCAACCAATACAGCTTCATGCGCGAATACTGGGCATCTCCACCTCGCGCGTTCAATCAGGCGACCCAGGTGATGATGACAGCAGGTTATCATAGCAGTGCCCACAAACATGCCGATGACTTGAGCATCGATCTGTACGGCCTCGGCCGCGACTTCATCATCGAGACGGGGCGCTACGGCTATACGAATCGCCCCGAACGTCAGCGCGTCTTCGGTGTCGATGCCCACAATACCGTCCACCGTGACGGGGCGAATCTCGACCTCCGCTCCACGATGCGTGGGAAGAGCAACATCAAGACCGTACAAAATCTCGGTTCGACCCTTCTTACGATTGGGGAGAGCCAGCTCATCGGGAACGGAGCGACGCATCGACGGACGCTCGTCTACGACAGAGAACAGACACTCATCGTCTACGACCGGATCAGTTCACCCGCAACCACGAAGTTCGTGCAGCGGTTCCATCTCGCCGAAGGTCTGAATCTCCTTCAGAGTTCGATGGCGACCCAGAACGTCGTCTACGGTGATACGAACGGGCGAACGATTCAGCTCATGCAGCTAAACCTTAAAAATTCATCGATGCGCAACAGCACGAGTTTCGTCGCCGTCGAGGATTACGAATGGAAGCCGCGTCCACAAGTCATCTCGTATAATACCGGGAAAGACGTGCGCTACCTCACGCTCATACGACTCGACCAGTCGAAGACGACGATTCGGTCGGCCAGTGTGAAAGTGTCCGGTTCGAGCTACATCGTGACTTATACGCTCTCGAATAAAGAGACGAGACAAATTCGCGTGCCGATTTAACGAGAACTATATTTTACAGTTTCAACACAAGTGTCTGAATCAAATAGACACACCGTCAACAGCGTGATAGATTGTTTGACGAAAAGAAAAATAGGAATATATAGAGGAGATTACATCAGTTGCAGAAGCTCAGTTTTTTAGATGCCCTTCGCGGTTATGCCATCCTCGGGGTCGTGTTGACGCACTCGACACGGTCCCTTCAACAATTGCCCGATTGGTTATACCATATCGGGATACAAGGGTCGCGCGGCGTCCAACTCTTTTTTATCGTCAGCGCCTTCACGTTGTTCTATTCATTGGAGCGCTATACGGTATCGCGCCAGATTCCGCTTCAGGACTTCTACACGAAGCGCTTCTTCCGGATCGCACCGATGTTCTACGCCGCACTGCTCTTCTACTTGAGTTTTGATCTAATCAATCAATTCATCGGGGTTTCGACGGCTTATCCAGACGTGACACTTTCCCTCTTGGTCTCGACGTTGACGTTCACGAACGTCCTGCATCCCGAGTGGTTATTCAGTCTCGTGCCGGGCGGTTGGTCAATCTCGAACGAATTTTTATTTTATGCATGTGTGCCGTTCCTGTTCAAATGGATCAAGACAGCGCGTCAAGGGATTGTGTGGACAACATCGACGCTCGTACTCAGCATCGTCCTGCACCTCCTGACCGAACAGAGTCCGCCATTCATGGACGTGAAGAGTTTCGCCTTTTATTGGTTCCCGAACCAGCTGCCGATCTTCTTGATGGGGGTCACGTTGTATCTCGTGTGGCGCGACCAATCGTGGTCCGTGCGAACGCACTATGCGATGACGTTCGGCTCAATTGCGTTACTAATCATACTCGGAATTACTCCGTATGATGTCTATAGCGCGTTTCCGAAACATGCGCTGTTCGGTCTCGCCTTTTGTCTATTGGCTCTCGGCTTATCCGGTATTCGGGGACGTATCCTCAATCATCCGGTGATGCAGTACATCGGGCATATCAGCTTCAGCCTGTACCTCGTCCACTTTTTCGTCCTCGATTGGGTCAATCATCTCTTCAACGAGACGTGGACCCAGCAATATAGCGTGACGACGTTATGGATGTTGACGTTCCTCGTGACGCTCGTCGTCTCTGGCGTGATTGCATCCGTCACGTATCAGGTTATCGAGCGACCAGGGATTCAGCTTGGACGTTCAATCATAAAGAAACGCCTTTCTCAGAAACAGAAGAACCAAGTCGCATGACAAAAGGAGCTCCAAAAAGAGCTCCTTTTGTCATATATGTTTTAAAATGATTCCTGTAATTCCACAGTAAAGACACCTTCATCATTTTGTATGACAAACATTCACATCATTCTTCAAGCAACTGACTTTTAACTCCAATGGTAAGTAGTGAGGTGCCAAGCGCAACAATGGATAGAAAGTCAGTGTTCACCTGACTAAAACGTTCTTCTATCAAAGATGAATCCACGATGAGGAGCATAAACAAAAGTATCCCAACAAGAGACCAAAAAATAGTGGTGAAACGACTGATCCATTTTTTATGGGATAAGTAGGTCGCCAGTAAATCTCCAATCACAATCATGATGGACAATATGGAGACAATAAAAATAATTTTAGAATCAATTACACCGTTGTCAGAGTTCACGTTGTTTGATGGTAGACCCCACCACCCCATTAAGAAGGTACCAAATGACACAATCAAAACAATCATTCCAACAATTGTTATGATATTTAATTTTCTATAAAAAACAAACAACTCCAACACTAAATAGATTACTAGAATCAACATACTGTAAGAAACGATAATTCCAAGTTTTATAGGAAACGCTGAAATCCAAAATAAGAAACCCCCGATTACCGCCAGAGCAATGAATCTATTTAATTCACTTTTAAAAAACTTAATCTTAATCTACCTCTTTCTGAATTTTCGATACACTGAAAGAGGACACTCCAATCTCGTACTGTGAAATGTCCCACATTCAATTCGATATCGAGTTTTTTATATCACCTGTAATACAATTTGAGCTGCACCCAATACACCCAACCCAATCAAAATCCATCGATTCTGCTTGAATCGGGCTTCATTCTGCTTGGCAAGTGCCTCATTCTCTTCTCTCAGCTGGATGATCGCAGCTTCAGCAGTTGCGTTCACGTCATCGAGCAACTGTTTCCGCATCGCCGCTTCACTAGCTCCTCGTGCGGTCATCTCTTCTGCGATTGCTTCCTCCCAAGTAAGGCGTGACGCATTACTATCGGCAACAGCTTGGAGGAACTCTTGTTTCGTCGTTTCACGTAACTCATTCTGTCGCTGTTCTAATCGATGCATCGTTGCGTCCAGTTCACTGGCTCGCTGGGATAGTTCTTCCTGTCCAGTTTGAAAATGAAGTTGTTGCGCCTCGTTCGCCGCATGGAACGTCTTCGCCTGTTTGGCAAAATCGTCTTTCATTTCATTTAGTGCGAGAAGCCAGCTATCATATACTTGTCCTAGCTTTTCGAAACGTACATCGACATATTCCATTGTCGCCTTTTGCTGTACTTGTAAATCATGCATCCGACTCTCAGCATTGCTCATATGCTTTGCAACTAGCTGTTCGGTTGAGGAAACCGAAGATGCCGACGCACTTTTCAACTGCTCGATCTCTGTCGTGAAATGACCATAGAAGTCACGAAAATACGACCGCACCTGCTCATCTAGCTGCTCGACCCGTTCAACCGAATTTGTGCTATCTGAATGAACGACCTGCTTCAAATTTTGGATAGTCGAAGAAAGATAGAGTTGATCCTCTTCAAGTTTTGCTTTTAAATCATCTACTTCTTGTTGGATCATCAGGATGGTTTGTTTTAACTTCGTATCGAGATCGTTTAAGAATACCTCTTGATTCAATTGTCGCAGGGACGACAATGCTTGCTCATAAAGCGCGTCTTCCACTGTCGTGGCTTGTTTCGTTTCCATTCGGACACCCCAGTGCTTGTATAATTTCCTCGGCATCTTGTCCGAGCGTGTATAAATAAAGTCCAGCGCTGTAACGTTCTTCGGTATTGTCGGACGTTGCTTGTCGCAATAACGCTTGCTGACGTTTCACGAAGTGCTCAATGAAGAAACTTCGGTATTGTTGTGCGTGGTTTATGTCTTCTTGCCAACGTTCTTTCGTCTTCGTCAATCGTTCATGTAGTTGGATCACGCTGTGCTCAGCTTCATTTAGTTCAGCCTTAAGCAAATCCATCTCATGCGTGAAACGAATAACCAAGCGCACTTGATCATTCGAAAACGTTTCGGATATATCCTGCAATTGATCGTAGATATGTTTCACTTCGTGATACACTAACTCACTCAGTCGCGTTGACTCTTCGAGGAGGTGTTTTTTCATCGAATTCATCTGCGTCTCATAGTTCTTTTGGGACAAATAACGGTCTACTTTCGAGCTATCCCATGAAAAAAATTGAATCTCCCCCGGATGTGACACGTGCAATCGAGATGAGTCAACTCGATCGAGTTCGAAATAAATTGTATCTAGTAATCGATTCATGGTTTGTACGCCTTTAGTCAATGACTGATCTAGTACTGTGATTGCTCGAGAGAACGCAGTATTCAACGCCATTTTTGATTTGGCATACTTTGCATGTATTAACTCCGTTTCAATCATGGCTTCTTGGATTTCACGATGATGAATTTGTTCGAACGCCTTTTTGAAGACATCAATCTTTTCAGCCAACTGTATTTCTTGGCTTCCAAAATCCTCAATCCGCTTTTTTCCCTCTTCCTCTAACTTCTGCATTCGTTCCTTCAATCGAACGAGTTCCCGTTCTGCCACGTCTAAATCTTCTGTGATATGGCGAATCTCTTCATCGCTCTGACGCACCACTTCTGCATAGTAACCTGTCAAAAAACTAAAGGACACATGCCGATAATCAGTCTGTTCAATCCGCTCTCGTAACTCATTCAAAATCGACTGGGCCATCTCACGCGTGTCCGGCTCAAGCCGATGCATGCTCGCCCCAATCTCAACCGGATACACTGTCCCGGGCGTTCGACCGAGGATGTCGCCAATTTCACGATGATAGTAGGCACGGAGGTCTGTCTCGTTTGAAATGGACTTGTCCCGCAATCGTCGTTTGACCGATTCCGGAGAGTACGCACGAGTCAAGACGACATAAAAATTATCCGGATAGTCATACCAATGCTGCAAGTGCGTCATGCCGATGTCCCGAAGGAACGTCAGGTCACCTGCACCATTAACGATGAGACAGATATGCGATCGAGGAATCCAATGATTGACACAACGTTCGACGTGACGAAGTTCACGTTCCTCCGCTGACTCAATCCCAGGCAGGTCAAGCAATTCGATGGCAACGTCTGCTTGTTCAAAGTAAGACTTCGGCAAGGCGATGCGCACAGGAGCGAGTGAATCAATTCGTCCCGCCTCGACATCGACTCGAAGTGTGGATAATCGATCTTCTAAGATGTCTGTCGACTGAATCACTTCGGGTTCTTGATTCGGCAAGGTAAGAACGTAATCTTCTGTGGCAGATACACTGTAACTCGTCACAGTTACCGTCGCAGATTGACCAATCTCTCGTTTCCCTCGTAAAAATGACGAGATCTCTTCAATCGCCTCTTCTTTCACCCTAAGTAAGTTCAAGATGAGTGTCGTTTTACCGACCTGTGTCGGTCCATATACCGATAGGACGACTTTCTCTTGGTCCGGCGTCACACCTTCAGCATCATATAGTTGAAATCGGCTCATAAAATCATGCTTGGCGTCAAATGCCCACTCATACCGATTCTTTTCAAATTCAATAAATAGCTCCCGCATTGCGGAACGCCTCTTCCCGGAGTTTGCCACACTCATTCTTCAAGCGATTCACGCGTACTTCAACTTCTTCATACAAACCAGAATTCACATCGTCCTGCCGACGGGCATAGTAGGCATGCACTAATTTGTCACGCATCTCATCCATAACGTTATTGACGAGCGCAATCGTCGACTCGCGTTGATAATCAGCTGTCGCCTTTAGCACTTGTGTCGCATAGTCATGACGCTCGAACTTGAATTTTTCAATCTTTTCCGAACCTCGCTTAATGGCAAGTAGACCAACCACGCCACTGACACCAGCTGCCGCAACGCCTGTTGCCACTCCGGCTGCCACACCTAACGCCTCAAGAGCCCCTACAATAGCTCCAAAACTGTTGAAGTTCCCATCGAGTGCATCGACACCGAAAAAGATAGCCGTTCCGGTCACCATGCGGTTGGCATCAAGCACGAGTCCTGAATACTCTTGATGAAATCCTTCCATGTTTCCGATTTTAGCTTTGAGTGTCTCATATTCTTCGATCCCACCAACAACAAGGTCCGCATCCCCCTCTTTTCCTTTCGTCAAGATCAGATGCTGTACAATCGCTCCAGCAATCACTGGGAGTTGTTGGGTATGTTGTCCCCCAAGTGAGACATCAAGAACAGTCGGATCTAAATAACGATCCACCTCCGTCAATGTCTCACTAAACGCTTCCTGCATCGTGTCCGTGGCTGCGATTTCGAGTTCAGGCTGGTTCGGCACGAGTTCATTTGGTTTCGGCTCCATAAAGCTGAGAGCCGGTTTTGGCACCGCCTGCTCAATTTGCTTCTTCTGAGACACATGCGGCTTATGGAGGCTAAGACGTTTCCTTGTCATTGTCTCAATCGACTCCATCATCAAAATGTCCAATACACGTGGATTTTCAGTCGTATAGACATGTTGGATGGATTCAAGCAACTCGTGCCGCTCATTGAACGTCATATCTTTTTTGAAAGAAGCTCGTGCTTTGTCCCATAACGTATGATTTTCTTGTCTAATAGTTTCCGTCACTTCATCGATACAGCGTTTTACATGTACCTCTAAACGTACTTTTAACGTTTCGTCTAACTCTTGAATATATTTATCACGAGCCGCATCAAATAAACGTTGCATCGTCCGCAACTCGCGCTGATCATTCTTTCGGTCCGATTGTGCGATGAGCACATGCTCAAGTTTCATGAGTTCACGTGTTAACGTCTCACCAATCATCATGAGTTTCTCGTGATGGAGTTGGAGTGAGTCTTGAGTGAATTGGCTGTTCGATTTGAGCAATCGTTCCATTTCTTGAGGGACGTTATCGATGTCCGTATCGGCTAAAATGATTTGTGACTCGTCTGCCATACTGAACTTTTGGAATAGGGTTTGTGAAATCATCGTTCTTTTCTCTTCTGTCAATTCGCTCGCATGCGTGAGGACGAAGCCAGGTGCCTTGTCTTTATATGTCGAAGCGACTTTCTGTAGTAGCATCTCTTGATCCATCTGAGCGAGTCGAGCATGGTTTAAGACCAGAATCATTCCCGTCGAGCATTTGAGGAAAAGATCGAGGAACTTTTGTGAATCCGAGCGAGTGCTCCGTTCGAACCCCGGTAATAAAGCGAGCGTCAAATGACCGAGCACACGATTGTTCGGTAAAATGATCTCGAACCAAAGCATATCGCCGCTTGGATTTTGAATACCGGTATTGAGTTCTTCTTTCGTGATGGGTTCATCCTGCAATTCAAAGCTTCCCGAAGCTGTCTTGACAGTGCGGGTCACTCGATAAGCAATCGTTGTCGCAGTCGCGTCAGACGAAAGAAGGACAGGACGTTTTTCTCCGACTCCGACTTCTGATAACAAGAGGTCATCCGGTAAATCGAGCGTCCGCTTCACAACGAGCGTTTTGCCAGCACTCTGCAAGCCAGCGACACTGACGATATGACGGTTAGAGAATAGGTTTAAGACGTTTAAATCCTTATACACGCCTTCAATCGTCGTCGTGTCGAGGTTTAGTCGATTCGCTTTCGCGATCAACTCGTGCAGTTCATGCAGCATCGTCTGCATCGTGAATTCTTGTTTAAAATCAATCAGGTGGTCCATCTCATCGTCTCCTTATATTGAATCTCGAATAGTGTCGCTCTATCCAAACACTGATTCAATTCCATGTATAACTTCAAAAAGCGCGTCCTCAAAACCACTGAGAGACCCGCTCATCATGTACGTGCTTCCTTGCTCGATGTAGAAATTATTTTCGTTCAGACTCTTTACGAATCGTTCCGATTTTCTTATCGCTTCGCGTGTCTCTTCCATCTGGATTCCGAATTGTTCCCGGAGGAAGACCGTGCTTCTTCTCAAAAGTACCTACCGTACAATCACTTCTTGTTTTACGCGCCATTCTCTCACTCCTCATCCTTCATTACTCGTTTCATTTTAATACATAATCTAACAATCAAAGATGATATTTTTTCTTTTTTATGGAAATGTTTCAAGACAAATCTAACTTCTTAATTACCTTTTACTGAGATGGCTACAAGTATGATTTTTTTATGCTAATTGATAGATAATAAAACAGAATGATAAGTGACCATTTATTAGTCCATTTCTGTATACTTTTTATGACTCCCGACAACACCAAAAAGCCATGTGCATTCGTCCCAAAACAAATACACATAGCTCTTGCGACTATTTTATATTGATTTTTCGAAATACTCCCGATACTCCTCATCCCACTACAAAGATATGTTATTTCAATTCATAACTTATTCGATAGGACTGATTGTAATACTCCGAATCTGCCAAACCGGACAATGGGAACGAGGCCAAGTAGTACTCGCCGGCAGGAATGACGAGGTCCAACGTTCCATAATAGCGTCCTTCATTCGAGAACTCTTCACTGTAACGAATCGCATCACCGTTCGCGTCAAATAGACCGAACGCCCAGTATTCACCTTGCCGATTGTTCATCCATCCTCCAAACACGGATAGCGTCATTCGTTTATCGGTCCGGAAGACGAATGTATCGACATCTTCTAAATCATAAACAGAACCAATTAAATCACCCGAGGCATAAGAGATCACATCTGCATCCGCAAACGCATCATTCAATTCCTGTTCTCGTGTGTCACCTTTGCCTGATACGACGGGTAACTCATATCCTGGTTCGGTCGGCAGTTGTACATTTGCAATCGTATCGCGTCCATATTTCAAATTGCCTAGCTCTTGAATTGGTACCGCATAGTTCATGTTTTGTGAGTCAGGAAGCCCCCACGTGACGACTCCGATGACCTGCCCGTACTCGTTAATGAGAGGACCACCTGAATTGCCATGAGTCACACTGGCATTGAATTGAAGATAAGGTTGGCCGCCAAAGAAGACTTCACGATTACTGAGAATCCCTTGTGTGATCGTATTGTCCACACCTTTCGGGCTCCCGAGGGCATACACGGTTGATCCTGTACTTCCCGCTTTTGCCGTCGACAATATCGGAATAGATTGAAGGGAAGGAACGTCTAAGACTGCCAAATCTAGTGCGTCATCAAAGCGTTTTAACTTAAGCGTCTCAACCTCGGTGCCGTTTGCGAATCGAATGCGAGCGTATCGATTCGCTTCACCTGAGACGACGTGGAAATTCGTGATGACCTCCCCTTTCTTCGTCACGAATCCACTCCCTGTCGAGGTAAGTCGATCGGAAGCATCGTACATCTCAATTGTCGCAACCGATGGATTGACTAACTTAAACGCTTCTTGTGCGTTTAGTTTTTTCGGTTTCACCGTCACACTTACGGTCGACTTCAACTTCGTCTTTTGGACAGTGACCGTGATTGTCACTTTCCCGACGGCCTTCGCTGTAATTTTCCCATTTTTCACAGTTGCTACTTTCGCGTTCGAAGATTTCCATACATACACCGGTTTTTTCACGCCACTCGCTTTCGCCTGTACCGTTTTCGATTGACCGACCTGTAACGCCACACTCTTCGGAGAAACCGTTAAACTTGCCGCGGCTGCTGTGGTAGGTAAGCATGTGCCCAATAACATGAATAGAATGGCAAAAAGAGAAAACTGTGTCACGAACCGTTTCAAATCTCTCGACCTCACTTTCATCTTTAGTCATTTCATGTGAATCTTGTCTATCATCTTGATAGTATCAACTTAGTTCTTTTGTTGTAGTAAACATATGTTATTCAAGTCAATTAGAAATTTAAAATTGAAAAGGAATCGTTCGACATGAACTGACAAATCATCAAAAAATCATCCTTCTTAAAAAGAAAGATGATTCGAACCATTTTTTAAAATACGTTTCGTTACCTTTAAACCTCATTTCGGTACTTTTTCAAACAGACGGAACATGCGTAACTTTCCACTCGTGTCATAATACATCCAGACCGTATGTTTTTGTTTCGTGCGATATGCCGTAATTTTTCCCACAGAGCGTTTCTCCCACGATTTACTTCCGTTAATTGTTTCAAATGTCTTAGATTTCTTGGTCCATGTTTGAATCGGTTTCCCGAAAGCACGTTGTACGCCCCGTTCAGTAATGTTTGGGCGCTTGTAGTTCCAAAATGAGAAGACAATCTCATTCACACGCTTTGAACGGTTCGTCGCAGCATATATCCAACTTCCTTGGAACTTTCCTCGTGTCGCTACCTTTTTGTCTAACAAAAGTTTGCCAGCAGTTCCTCTTACTTTTGCATATAAATCTCCGATACGATAATCCGCGCCTTCAAACGTTCCGTTTTGATCGAGTGCTTTCTTCTGTTCTTTCAACCATTCAAGATCTGTTAGTTGAGGGGCCCGTACGACTTTTATATAAAGTGAGGCAGTGTGATCTTCATAGGTTGCGTTCACTACAACTGGCCCTGATTGTTTCCCGACAAAAAGACCGTTCTCAATCGCTAACCGTTCCTTCGAAGTCGTCGTCCACGTCACCCCTTCCGTGATCGTCTCTTTCTTACCGTCCGCTCGAATTACAATCAGACTCGGTCGGACCTTCGTGTCGGATTCGATTATTTTCAACTCTGGATTGACTGCAATGGAACGAATGCGTTGGTTGAGTGAAGACGTAGCATAGAGTTCAATGCGTTCCCCAATCGAAACAAACCGCGTCGAATCTGGTGTGAAGACGACACGCCCCGGTTGAATCGATGAATAGACTCGCTTGCCCGTCTTAAAGTCATAGAGAGATGTTTCGTTCGAGAAAAACGTTCCGGACGAACTGACCATGATTTCTCCATGGACTCCGATTTCTCGTAAAGTCCCTCTCTCTGTGCTCGGGTTATATTCATATAAACTGCCATCCGCTCTTATCATCACAACAATATTGTCGTCCGTCACATCGAACGATTCGATCGATTCTTCCATGTCGAACGAGGAGGTCATTTTCCCTTCATGAGTGTATAACGACATCATCCTCTTCTCCCCTACAGCGATGAGTTGTTTTGACACACGAAGCGTCTGAGACGATGGGGCAGAGCGCCCATCTCGAACAATAAAGGTTTGCTTTTTCACTTGATCGGTAGCAACATCATACCAAACGAGACCTGATGACTCCGTTAAGATGACGACGACCGAGGATTTCGGCAAAAAGCGGGCTTGTACGGTCTCATCTTTAAAGGATATCGTCATGTGTCCCCATTTTGCTTCATCTAACGTATGATGTTCAATTCCCTCGCTATCGTATGTCACGAGGCCAGATGATTGTTTAGTAATGACCCACTGTTCATCATCACTAACATCTAACACATCAGTAGCTTGTCCTTTTACATCAAGATTCAGGGTCCCGTCCGACAAACGATATGCCCGATATCCCTCTTTCCCACCAATATACATTTGCTCGTTTCCTACGATATAGTTCGTTGGGCGACTCACGTCGATCGAACTTACCGGTTCGATGACGAGGGCTGCCTTTGCTGTTGAAAACGAGAAGAGACTAAACAAGACTATCAGTCCAGTTATGCGTAACCATCGTTTCATATTCCCCACATCCATTCTTTTGGTTTACGTTTTTACCATCTTTCAATTACCCAGCTCATGAATTTGAGAACAAATCATTCTTCTTTCAAAAAAGAGGATCCGACATGATGCCGAACCCTCTCTTCATCTACACTCGTTCACAATTCACTTTACCTATTGATGCATCAAGTAATTCGACACACATGTACTCATTTCGATACCTTCACCGACTTCACAGATGTCCCATACTTATTTTTGCTAGAGATCTTGATGCTCGTCCCAGCCTTTTGCTTGCTGATGGAGAATGAATAGTTCCCTTTCGCATCGGCTGTACGCTTATAGGACTTCTTACCAATCGTCATCGTGACGGTGGCACCCTTCTCAGTTTTGCCACTTACTATTGTGGAACGGGCTGTTACAGAGTTTACTGTCACAACCGGAAGCAGATGACTTGATGTGACTTTTAGCAAGTACTTCCCCGTTTCACTCTGCCACGGACCATCACTAATAGAGAGATAGTACGTACCACGTGTGAGCGTCACGGATTTTTTAGCTCGTCCCGGTGCCTTTGTAGAACCATAGACATAGTCCTCAATCACTTTAATATTATCTACATCGTAAAGCGTAAGAATCGCTTTTTCATCAACATAAGATGTGAAATCAATTCCGACTTTGCTGGTCTTTGGAATCACAATTTTATACACATCGACGGAGTCGTTCCATGACAAAAATCCGGTACGCGATTGATAAAACGGGAATAATTTTGCTTCAACCGATCCGTTATTTGGTTCGGCCTCTTGATTTAATGCAGGAACGAACGCTGATTTGAGTTGGTACATCCCTGTATCCGTACTGTAGGGTCCACCATCTTGAATGGAGATATGATAAGTACCCGCCTCTAAATCAATATAACGAACAAACTTGCCTGGATTTTTCTTCGATCCCGAAATCGATTCGTAGAATGCTTGCTGATTCATGTCATCCGTGAGGGACACGCGTAACGTGTCATCTACATATGTCGATAAATTGAGATGTAATCGTCCTGCTTTCGTCAGTTTGACTTCATAGACGTCCACCTCGTCTTGTACGGAAAGGAATCCTTTCGTTGTCTGTCCGAATTTCAACGGTTGTGCTTCAGCGGTTCCATTGTTCGGTTCGATGTCATCTGTTTTGACTGATGTGAACGAAGTCTTGATGGTGAATTTCCCTTGATTTGTCCGATAAGAATCATCGTAAACGATAAATTGATACTCACCTGCCTCAAGATCCCAAGACATTACTTTCCTTCCTGGTGAAGAGGCACTTCCACTAATCCATGTATTATAGATGGGGTTGTTCATCCCATCTTGGAATACGATGTTCACTGTATCGTCTACCATTGTTGTAAAATCAATTGTCACGTTGCCCGTTTCTGTTACCTGCAACGTGTAAGTTTGTCTATTCTGTTCGGCTGTCAGTTCTCCATGTACCGCACCATTTAACGGTAAAGTACGTTCTTCTGCCGTAACCATCTGAGGTCCTAATGCCACTAGTAAGAAAACCCCTGCCACAATCGTCAACCAGCGTTTCAAATATGAGATCATTTCTTTTTCTCCTTTGAATATCATAGATGTCATGAGTCCATCCATCCCATTCTAAAATTGACTACGCCTTATTGTAGCCAGTCCTCATATCTCAGTGCGCATCGTTTTAAACGATATGGAAAACCGTTTTTTAAATTTGTTTTATTATCGTTCGACAAGATTCGTCACGTTTCCAATATTGCGTATCCTGAACGGAAAGTGATTTCGATCTACAGCATATTGAATTGAAATTATTCCTCGTCCCAGGCTGGCGACGAGGAAATCCTTTCCGATCGAGTCCATCCAAAATTTCTTTCACGAGTGTTTAGCCGTCATTCGACCAATCAATAGTTTGACCTTTATAGCAAATACTCTCTTCATTGATGGGCGTGACGCTGACAATCCCGCCACGCTTTTCAGATTGATTCAGGTTCATCGTTTCTCTTTCTTTGAATATGAAAAAACACCCTGAGCCGCGACGGTCAGAGTGTATCAGAAGAATAATATATATTTGAAAATAAAAACAACGCCCCATCAAATGATGAGACGTCAGTTCAAAAATTATTTTGTTACGTTGATTGTAGCTCCAGAAGCAACCGCATTTCCGTTTGCATCAAGAATGCTTCCTACAACTTTAACAGTAATTGCTTTAGTAGGGTCTACTGGTCCTGCCAATGTAATTACTCCAGCAGCATAGCTATCTACTGTTACTTTCGTGCCATCAACATATACTTCAAAGTCAGCAGCTGCATCTCCAGAAACTGTCTCTGAGTACTCTAATGCGATAGTTGTAGTTGTAGTCAATTTAGCAGACTTCACTACAGGCAAGACGTTCTCTTTCAATACACGAGTTAATGTTTCTGAAACCATAAGGTTACCTGAGAGATCTGCAACGTTCGATACTGTAAAGAGGTAAGAAGCGTTGTCGATGTCAATCGTGTTAGGTTTAGCAACCAATTCAACTGTTTGCTTATCCCCAACAAAGATTGCTTTCTCAAAGATTGCTTGGTTGTTTACAAGGTAATTAGAGAGGCTAAGTGCAGAGTTTCCAACTTCTTCGCTGAACTTAATTGTGAACACACCAGGGTTTGTTGTACTTTGGACAACTGCATTAGCATCAGCTACTTTATCGTTGTTAAGGTCAAGCAATGTAGGTTTGCCAGTATCATTTGTAGCGAATGACGCATTAACTGCATATGCTTTAGAGTTGTTAGCAGCATCCTCAACCATGTTAAGAGCTAATTCAACTGAGTATGTTCCGGCTTCAGAAATGTTAGAACCAAGATCGATTGTAACAACCTTCTTATCAACTGTTGGTGTAATAGCAGATGTTGTAACTCGTACGTTTCCAGGTTTAACCAAAGTGATTGCACCTGCGTTAACGTCAACTTCTTCATCGAAAGTAAGGATTAATTTCGTTCCCGAAGTAGAAGAAGATACTAAAGTAGGAGCAGTTGTATCAGCTACAAATTTAATAAACTGATTGAAAGTTCCATCTTGAATGTTTCCTTCAGTGTCTGTAGCACCTTTGATACCAATGTTGTTTGTTGTAGTTAAGTTTGTAGATGAAACTGTAACATCCCAAACCATTCCAGCGTCATCAACCTTAACTGCATCTCCTAGCACAAGTGCCGAAGGAGCGGCTGGTGTCGGATCAATTGTAGTCTCTACACCATCAACAATGATTTTAGCCGCTGAAAGATCAACAGCTTCAGTGTATGAAACACGAACCGTCTTCTGATCTTTACCAACAAGTGAAGTTACCACAGGCTTAACAGTGTCAACTTTGTTGTTGATGAAGCTTGTTTCAACACGGTTATTTGCGAAGTAGTTTCCTTTCACATCAGTTGCACCGACCATTACAACTTTGAATGAATCACCATCAGCAGGTGAAAGTGCTGCAACGTTAACAGTAACAGACTTCTCGTCAGTTGCTGCAGTGATTGTTGCAGAAGTAGTAACGTCTACTCCATTTTTGTTAAACACGCGGATACCTGACTCAAAGTTGTTTGCTAATGCTTCACTGAACTCAATTGTTGCAGTTTTAGAAGCGTAAGAGTATGAAGTTTTTGCAACTGTTGGTGCAACTTCATCTTTTACATCTACGAGGCTTTCGAACTTAGCAACGTCTGCATTAGTCGCAGTTTTAAGACCATCAAGCGTTACACGGTAAACAGTTCCATGCGCAAGTGCTTTTTTGATTGTAACAGACTTGCCATCAGCTGCCCAAACAAGGTCAGTAGAATCAACGTTTACGTTATCAATCTTAATATCTCCAGCGCTGAATGAGTTTTTGTCAACTTGTTTGTTAAAGTTAACCACGAATCCTTCAAGGTTAATCGCCTTAACTTCCTTAACCATAGGAGCTTCGATTGTGAAGTCTACAACTGCAGATTTCACTTCACCAGAAACGAGTTGGAATGAGTGAGTTCCAGCAGGAAGTTTCTGAGAAACAGTCAACTTGCCATCTTTGACAGTTGCGTCTGTTTTGATTGGTGTAGCTGACATGTCTTTACCTGGGTAAACAACGAGTTCAACTTTTTCACCGTCTTTGAGGTTCTTCACGTCAGCTGTGACTGAGAGAACTTCAGCTGCTTGATCTACTGAAGAAGAAACGTTTGAGATTTCAACTTCTGATTTCACAACTTTGTATTTAACTGTTTTAGTTACAACGCCGAATGCTTTGTTAGAGTAAGTGAATGTTCCTTCGAACTCTCCAGCTTTCTCAGTTGAGAAACCAGCGTATGTGACAACTTTGTTGTATTTCACGCCGTCTGCGAAGAGAACTGGCTGAATACGAAGACCTGATGCAGGAACGCCTTCTTCGAGGACGATTTCTTCAGGTTGGATATCTTGTGCGTGGTTCAAGACGCGAAGTTTTTTCTCAACGCGAATGCCTTGGCCTTTTACAAAACCTTTAGCAGTTTGGAACACGCCAAGTTTGTTCATGTCGACTGACGATTTGTACCAGTAGATCTCGCTACCTTTGTACTCTTTGTCAAGTGCCGCGTCGAGGTCCCCGCCGCGTACGTAGTCCGATGAAAGTTGGACTGTTGTTGATGCTGCGTCTGCTGTGATTGCAGGCGCTACTGCTGATGCTGCTACTGCGAACGCTGCCGCTGCAGTAACGAATTGTTTCTTCTTAGCCATCTGATGTAAATCCTCCCTTAGGTAGATAGGTTTTTCTACCGTCCTCGCCCAACCGATCTCGTTCGGAGTCATGTATCCATAACAATGAATAAAGTACTAATGATTATGTAACCGACTCTTCTTTAGACCGGGCGTTCTCCCCCGGTAGAAGTCTTTGCAAGAATCATCTTGAACAATTTACCAAGACTGTTCTTGGAAAACCTTACATCCATAATATACATAACACTTCCAAGCGACACAAGCGTTTTTTTTCGCAAAAATGGTAACGTTTTTGAATTTTGGAGATTTTAGTTTAATTCATTTTTGGATTTACCTTTTTTGGAAATGTCGAAACACGTCGATTTTTGTTGATTTCATGCGTTTTTAGCGGAAATAATAGTTGAAAACCATTTTTATACCATTAATTACCTTTAGTATTTAATTTACAATGGCGATTCTCAAAGTCCAATGTTTACCTTAGTTATTTCCAAATCATAAAATCATTGACCTGTTTAACAAAACCAAAGTTATCCAAAAGTAACGGGTATGTTCCATTTTAGGCATCTGCGCCTCTCGTTTCAACCTTCTCTCGTGCCGTGAGGACTTTCGACCCATCCGATTACAGACGAATCGTATCCTCATGACGGCCTTTTCTCTGCGAGAACCACTTTTCCATCATTCGAACCTTGTCAGGTCACCTCGTCCGTTGCATTCACTCCATACAAAAAGACGGATATGCCCATCGGCATACCCGTCTCCCGTTGTAACTAGCTTATTTGACGATCGCACGTGTCATTTGTCCGGCACGGCCGTTCAAATCTTCCACGTGGACGTAGATCGATTCTCCTTTACGGAGAGCCCGCGTCTTGACGCTGTACGTGCCGTCCGGACGGATCATCGCCGTCCCGAACAATTGACGCTGCGCATTGCGAACGACAACCGTCATACCCGGTGTCGCTTTACCAGACACCGCTCTCGCGCCAGCACGGAGCGTTGTGACCGCTGGGCTAGCCGGACGTTTGCCCGCCGCCACGATCAACCGTTCCGTCGACTGATACTTGCCGTTCGTGTAAACGACGCGCAAGACTGTCCCTGCAGGTTGTGGTTTCATCTTGAACGATGCGACCGCTTGCTTCGCTGTCCCGCGTCCGACGACTTGATCGCCGTTATATACAGAGACAACCGTGCCAGACTTCACGTTCACTTTGAAGTTTGCTGCATTTTCCGCCACGACCGCACGGTTCGCGTTCAAACGGAGCATCGACTCGGCGCGGTGAAGGTTCACCTTCCCGTAACCGCCTAACACGTCGTAATACGCCACTGGTAACGAGAACTCGACACTCATGTCTTCAAATGCCCATTCGTCTTCCTCATCCACCGGTACTTCCGGCACATCTCCGCCTGAGAAGGCGACCGGGTCAGCCGTCCGTTGCAAGAGCGTACGGATCGACTCGACCGAGAGGGTCGGGTGTTGTGATTTTAAGAGGGCCACGACGCCAGCGACGTGTGGAGTCGCCATGCTCGTGCCGTCCAAATAAACGACATTCCCATCTGGGACAAGGCTTGCGATTTTCGAACCTGGTGCCACGACATCGACGCCGTATCCGAAGTTCGAGTAATCTGCGACGATTCCGAGGGAGTTCGTCGCTCCGACCGAGATTGTATACTTCGAAGAGGCCGGATAAGATACTTCCGGTTCACTTTCGTTCCCCGTCGCTGCAACGACGACGACACCGCGGTCATAGGCATACTTCAACATGTAACCGATCGTACGACTTTCGCCGCCACCGAGACTCATGTTGATGACTTTTGCTCCAGCGTCGACCGCATATTTGATTCCAAGTGCGATTTGATCCGTGTCACCCGTCCCGTCTGCTCCGAGCACTTTAACCGGGAGGATCGATACGTTCGGCACCATCCCGCGCATCGAGACACCGTTGTCTCGTACTGCCCCGATGACACCTGCCACGTGCGTCCCGTGACCGTTCTCATCTCGAGAGCTTCCATCCCCGTTCGGGTCCGTGAAGTCTTTTCCGTTCGCGACATCGACTTTTCCTTTAAAGTCGAGCAGACGATCATCTACACCTGTATCGAGTACGGCTACTTTGATTGAACGACCTGGAAGGCGGAGTGCCTCATAGCCTTCTAATCCGACACCCGCATACTTCATCGGTTGAAGGACTGATTTTTCATTGATTGCCCATTGATACTCATAACTCGAATCTGTCGCAAACGCTTTGTACGTCTGGACTGGCTCGATGAACTCGACGTTCGAATCGGCGTTCAACGTCGCTTTCGCTTTTGCTTGCATCTTCGTGCTTGCCGACTCGACGTCAACGAGCGCGAAATAGTCTCCCGGACGACCGATCGAGATACGCTCTGCCGATACATCCGTCATCGCGTTCATCTTGCCGATCGATGTCGATGGTTGTGATTTGTATTTGACGATATAACGCGGTGTATCCACCGTTTGAAGCTCCATTCCAATCTGTGCGAACACGTCTTCCACCGTCGAGCCAGCGAGGCGTGTCATATCGACCGATGAAGCCAAGTCATTGACATCCGACTTGATTCCGCTCGGTACGCTTGATTTGACCAAGGCGTGCATGCGGTTGATTGCAGCCGCTTCATTTTTCGTGATAGTGTGACTTTCTTTGTTGACGAGTGACGCGATGAGCGGACGTAACGTCTGAAGGTCCGTCAACGCCTCTTCGCGTTTCTGTTTGTCGAACGCCAACTTGCGGACGATGTACGGGGACGACTTGTAGTAAAGTGCCTCCAATTGACGCCCTTCTTTCGATCCACCAAGGATCTCTTCTTGCAGGCGACGAATCATATCAAGCAACCCACCGTCTTCTGGCATCGGGAGCAACGATTCGACCGGACACATCGTTCCGTTTCCTTCTTCATACTTCACTGGGAGTTTCACTGATTTATAACCAAGTGAGACATCTGCTGCTGTCGGTGGAATCACCGCGCCCTCTTCATCGATTGTCTCGAGTGGCATGTATTCCACTTTGATGTAATATGGACCTTCCCATGCGTATGGGAATTGGATTTTTGCGACTGACGTCTCTGCGTCCGGAGAAGCGCTCGCCCGGTAGCGATCGAACGTCTCATCGGCCGCTGCCGTCTCAGCGCTCGGATAGACCGAGATGTTCGTCACGGCAGACGCTTCCATCGCAATCTCCATATGTGTCATAGCTGAAGCTTCTCGCTCCATCTTGAACCAATACGTGTTCACCGGATCTGTCCCTGTCGTGAAGTCGACAGTCTGTCCTGGTGTAAGTAATGTGGCCCCGCTCACATCGGCCGCGCCAGCTGCCATCGTCCGCATTGGGACGAGCGACACGACGAGCGCAAGGACCGATACAAATGCAACGAGGCGTTGCAAAGCTTGTTTCATACCTTTTCCCTCTTTTCTTAAATAGTGAAGCACTTGGCTCCACGTTGTTCTACGTTATTTATCGGTTTATGTTTCAAAAATGTAACAAAAAGATTTCGGAATTATTTCTTCCTGGGTGGCAGATGGCAGCCGCCACTTCATTTATATAGAAGAGAATCGAATCCGTGCATACAAAAGACCGGTGTCTCCACCGGTCCTAAAGAATTAGTATCCTGCGTATTGGAGGGATTGGATGAATGCGCGTTTCTCCGCACCCGATAGGTTGAACTCAAGGTCGTAGTCCGTTCCTTGGACGATGACCGTGATCCGGTTTTCTGGACGGACATACTTGTCGACGAAGCTGATGAGTTTCGCATCTGGTTCGAACAAGTATGACTCTTCGACCGAGCCGTCGTCGAACTCGTCATAATAAACATCATATTCGTCGATGTTTTGCGAATAGGTCGCACGACCGACACGGAGCGTCAACTTCTCAAATCCAGCGACCGAGCCATCCTCCGTGTAACTGCTGAGAAGGAACCCGAGGCCCGACTTCGATGGATGTCCGAAGAAGAGTGGAACGAACGTGTCCGCGTACTTCGTCGTCGCATCTGCATAGAAGACTTCTTTATGAACCGTCAACTTCATACCATCCATGTAGACACGATGGAAGTTGTTGTAGAGCGCGTGCTGTACTGTGATTGTCTTCGATTGGCTGACGTTGCCTGCGCCGTCACGGATGACGAGTGACATCTTCTGCCCCATCGCTTGACGCGGGATCTTCACGATGAACTTCCCAGTCGACATGACCGGTGCCGTGTATGACTTCGTGCCAATCTTGACGACGGCCGTCGCATACGGTTCGGCTTTTCCGAAGACACCGTATGATGCTGCCGTCACGGACTGTGTCAATGTCGCCGTTCTCGGTGCGACGCGGTCTGTGTAGACGCTACGTTTCGAGACGTCGCTCGTCGCGCCTTTCGTCGAAATCGTCTTCGCCGAGAGCCATGAGTAGGCCGGTTGCGGTGCGATGCCACGACGGTAGAGCCCGTTCGCATCGAACTTCCCTTTATACGTGCTGCTGCCGATCGAGAGCTCGACATATTGTCCCGGCTCCCCGACGACGCGTACTTCACGTGACGTCTCCGTCAACGGTTTGATGACTGGTGCGTCTGGACGTGCGTTCGGGTCTTCGGCGACGATGGCACGCGTCGTGTCACTCACGTTGCCGCTCGCGTCGACGAGACGGACGTCGATGACCTTGCCGACCGACTGTGGTGACATCTTGAAGACGGTCTCGCCACCTTCGAGGATTGTACGGACGTATGTCTTGCCGTTGATCAAGATCTCCGCTTTCGCAGCCACTTCACCAGTAATCGTGAGTGTTGTCGACGTGTGGAGTGGTGCCGATAATACCGGTGCGTCAGGAGCAGTCACGTCTTCCGTCGTCTCTGCGTTGACGATTGTCGAAGGCGCGATACCTCCGAATGCGAGTGTGGTAGCTAGGAAAAGTGCTGCATATTTCGGTTGTTTCATAATAAGTAGGGTCCCCCTCAAGAATAATGACAATCGTTTACAAAATTATTATAATCTGTCCTTTTTCAAAAGGGTACATAATTTTTCTAAAATAGGCATATATTTTTCAAATTCACATTTCCTTCATTTTATAAAAAAGACACTCCATCGATTCGGAGTGTCTGAACGCTTATCATCCTTCGTTTATCATCGTCGCTTGTCCGCCTTGCCATAACCAGACGCCATCTTCTTTCATATAAAGATGAAGCATCCAGAAGCGACCTTCGTACGCGTTCGTGCCGAGAATAAATTTCTCCTCGAGCAAGAGTTGGACGACGGCGAGGTCACCGCGTACCGTCTCATCGAACGTGACCGTGTCCTGTGCGATCCATTGAATCGCTGTCGGGTCGACGAACTGGTCTAAGAACGTCTCTTTATCGAACTGACGCCCGCTCGAATCGACATATCGGAACGAGTCGTGCATGAGCGCCCGCATCGCGTCGAGATCGCCGGCCACTTGATGGGCCGATCGGTCGTCAGAAAGTTGTTTCATGTTGAGTGTCTCCATAGTTGTCCCTTCCTTTCCCCGTCCATCATAGCACAGATGGTCGCAAACGAACGAGTGGAATGCTGAGCACGGATTCCTTCAATCATTTCCCTTTTATCGAAATAAGCAACCTTTTTCATCTCCACTATGTATATACTAAAAACTGTAAATTTAATGAATCGAGGTGGAAATGTTGAAACGAATCTTCATTTTGCTCTTTCTCTTTACCTTCTATTGGACACTCACCGCTCAAGCGGTCGGGTCTGAGGCCATGCTTCGTGCCGGCACGACCCTCTATGCCGATCCAGAAGAAACGGTCGTCCTCCTGGTCACAGACCAAGCGGAGCGTGTGGATGTCCATGAGGTGACCGAGACCCATACGTCCGTCACCGTCGCTTCACAAAAAGGATTCGTCCGAAACGACGCCTTATCATACGCTGTCACCCGTTACGTCCATACGGAGACGGATGCACGCGACGCTGCCGGAAATGTAGTCGCAACACTCGCCATCGGGACAGCGGTCGACGTCTTCGACATCGAAGGCGACCTTCTCCTCACGACGGATGGGACATATGTCTCCCGTGACGCTCTCGGAGAGACGGTCCCGGCGGCAGTGACCCGCTACGCAAAAGAGGGAGCGACTCTCTCGTCTTCACCAGATGGTGGAACCATGACTCCGCTTGAAGCCGGTCAAACCTTGAACGGCTTCCTCATCGACGGACAGATGCGTGTCGATCTAAATGGAACTGTCGGATACATCCCGCTCTCGATGACAAATCGAATCCCGTTCAAGACGGACTCGCAATTCGTCTTGACGACATCCTCTTATATGAATGAGGACGGAGAGATCGTCGGGACGATTGTCCGGGGCAAACGAGTAAGTGTATATGGCACAAATGGCTCGATGGCCCGCCTTTATCAAAATGGCATGTACGTGTATATGAAGCGAGACGCACTCGCTGCCAAGATGCCCCGCTACGCTAAAACGGGGAGCCGTTATGCTCAAAAAGAGACATCGATTTATTTAGACACAGACAAGAAGCAAGTCGTCGGTTCACTCAAACGGAGTCAACTCGTCAGCATCTATGGGACAGACGGTCTCTTCACCCGTGTCTATTACAACGGACAATATGTCTTCGTCGAATCCGCATCGCTTGGGATGACGGAGCCACCTTATCTTAAAACCGGACAACGGTACATCACGAAGAACACACCGGTCTATGCTCGGACGATGAAATCATCCAAGACGACCTTGTCCCTGAAGCGGGGTCAGCTCGTCTACATCTATGGCACCCGTGGAAGCTATACCCGCATCTTCACGAAAGGGAACTATTACTTCGTCCCGACGAGCGTGACGAGTACGAAAAAACCACCTCGCTTCGAAGCGACAGGGAAACGATACAGCCGTTATAACGAGGTCGAAGTATACGCCTCGACCTCAATCGCGAAACAAGTCGGTTCATTGAAACGAGGTCAGCTCATCGAGACATATGGGACGAGCGGTTACTACACGCGCATCCGATTAAACGGAGCCTATCGCTATGTCGCGACTGGCTACCTCGCTGTCTCGAAACCGACCGCGAAGCCGAAGGTAGGAACGGTCTTCTATACACAGTTCAACGGGACACCTTACTTCTCGGCTGACGTCGCGTACGGTCGTCCGGCCGGCACTCTGCCCCGTGGGACAAAACTCGTCGGGCTCCGCTCGATTGATGCCGACTTCTGGCACGTCCGTCTTCCGTCCGGGAAACGCGTGTACGTGTTGAACCCCTATATCGCCGAGACGAAACCGAAGGCGATTCAACGGGCGAGCGTCTATACGGCCGCCCACTATGGGACGACGAAGAAGACGCCGTTCTACGCCAACCCGAACGACACCCGTCCGATTGGGTATCTCGATGCCGGACGTCGCATCTACCCGCGTGGAAAGAGTGGCGACTCGTACCTCATCCAATACGACTGGCGTCCCGTCTACGTCAAGACGAAAGACATCCGCATCAAACGAGATGCCTTGTTGAAGAAACGGGACAACTCACAAAAAGAACGCATGATTGCCGTCGCGGTGAAACATCTCGGGACACCGTACACGTGGGGCTCACAGTCTCCGCTGAACGGCGGTTTTGACTGTTCCGGTCTCATCCACTACGCGACGAATCAAGCCGGTAAAATCGGCGGTCGCACCAACGTGTCAGGTTACTGGCATAGCGGCCATTTCAAGAACAAACGGACGGGTATCACGAGTGGCCGTCGCGGGGACATCGTCTTCTTCGCCGGCACGTATAAATCCGGTCCATCGCACATCGGCATCATGCTCGATGATGAGTTCTTCATCCATGCCGGGGGCGAGATGCTTCAAATCAACTCGATCCATGACCCGATGTGGCGCCCGTACTTCCTAGGGTACAAATCGTTATAAGGAGGATGCTCCATGTTTCAATATATCGACCCGTTCTTATGGCAACTCGTGATCGTCCCGTTTCTCACCATCGGTGGTGGTGTCGTGGTCGCCATGATCATGAAACGGGTTTGGGTCGGCCCTGTGGTGACGTTCTTGTTGAACGCCATCATCGAATTGACGTACTTTGCCGTCTATTATGACCACAGTCCGTTCGATGTCAGCCATCTCAGTTCGTGGAATGTCATCTTCCCGCTGATTTCGCTCTTGTTCTCGTTCATCTTCGTCGGATTGTTGAAAACAAAAAAATCTGCCTGATGTGTCGTGATTACTCGTTATAAGGAGGACTCTCCATGTTTCACTATATCGATCCGTTCCTATGGCAACTCGTGATCGTTCCAACGTTTACGATCGGACTAGGGGTCGCCATCGCATTGCACTTGAAGCGCTTGTCTATCGCTCCCTTGATCACGCTCTTCGCCTACTTGGGCATGGAGTGGTTTATGTATCGGGGCATCCTCTTCTTCTTTACGAAGTGGTGGCTCCTTCCCCTTTTGGCATTGGGGATCACGTTCACGTTCATCGGGAAACGTCAGGTGGGGCACGCTTCGGTCAAATGATGCTTGACAATGCATCTTTATCCCGTTAAAGTAACGATAACATTCATACGAACTCGCGATGAGAAAGAAGAGTAGCGCGAAGGGACGTCTTCAGAAAGCCGGTGGTCGATGCGAACCGGTGTCGTGCCTTGCGTGAATGGGCTTTTGAGCGTTCAGACCGACATGTAGGCTCTGACGGGTCCTCCCGTTATCGGGGACAGCGAATGATGGTTCGCGATGAGTGGGAAGACAAGGCGTCTTTCAACGAAGGTGGCAACACGGGGAATCTCCTCGTCCTTCATGTCCAATTGGGCATGCGGGACGAGGAGATTTTTTGTTTGAGCGATTGGAGGTGGGCTGGTGACGTACCACGGATATATGCACCGCGGTCATCGTATACGAACAAGACGTGACCCTCTCGTTCGTGGATGAACTGAACGAACGGATACGTTGTGAACTCTCCGTTCAAACGAGGCTTTGATTTTGTATAAAAATCTTGATAACAAATCGCCTCGAGGAGTGGTCGCACACGGATTTCGGACTTGTCTGCTACCGGCACGGTGAACATCCATAACGGTTCGTCCTCGAATGTGCACGATGTGGCGGCCGTCTTGAAGCGCACCGATTTGTCTCGGATATAACGGAACAAGAGGGTCGGTTTGACGGGCTGTCCATATACATGCCAAACGATCCGGATGGGGTCGCCCTCTTCGAACAACGCATCAAACAATTGCTGGGCATGACGAACGACTGCCTCAAAATATTCAAGATTCAGTTCATAGGATTTGATATCAACGTAAGGTGACAGCGTGTCCTCGAGTTCGATGTGCTCGGTCAACGCTTCACCTGAAAATTGGTCAGGTCGTAAGACTGACATCGGCATATCCCCTTTCTATTACCCATTATAAGGAGGTTCTTTCAATGCAACAACGGATCATCAATGGTGACGAACTCACACCGGTGGCAATCTTCCACCGACTACAAGGTGAACGAAAGGTATTACTCGAAAGTCGCGCGGAAGGCAAGCACGGTCGCTACTCCATCATCGCGGCGAACCCGGTCGAGACGATCCGAGTCGATGGGAACGACGTGACAGATGCAACGGGGACAATCTATGCAGACGACCCGCTCCATGCCTTATCCGAACGCATCATACGTGACGACTTCACTGCCCCATACCCGTTCATAGGCGGTGCCGTCGGCTATATCGGCTATGATTTGCTTCGGGTGTATGAACCGATCCCGAACACGCCGACCGTGACGCGTGATTTGCCGGACGCCCTCTTCCAACGCTATGAGACGGTCGTCTTATACGACCACCTCGAGGAACAGGTCATCTTGATCGATACGAGCGAGACGGATGCGACGATGCGACTCGAGTCCATCCAGGAACAGCTCGAGACTCCGGAGACGCACGCCCTCGAACCGGTCGTCCGGACGAGCGAGCGCATCTTGACGCCGAAGGACGAATTCATCGACCGTGTGCTCCAGGCGAAAGAGGCAATCCTTGCGGGCGAGGTGTTCCAACTCGTCTTGTCGCAACGAATCGACGCGACGTTCACCGGGGACCCGTTCCACTTTTACCGGACGCTGCGGAAACAAAATCCGAGTCCGTACTTGTTCTACATCGACCTCGGGGAAGCGATCGTCCTCGGTGCTTCTCCTGAAAGTCTCGTCCGGGTCGAGAACGGCAAAGTGACGACGAACCCGATCGCCGGGACACGCCCTCGTGGGAAGACCGTCGAGGAAGACATGCGTCACGCGGAGTCACTCCTTCAAGACGAGAAAGAACTCGCCGAGCATCGGATGCTCCTCGACCTCGGACGGAACGATATCGGACGGGTCGCCAAAGTCGGCACGGTCACCATCCCGAAACACATCGAGCTCGAACGATTCAAGAACGTGATGCATCTCGTCTCCGAAGTCGAAGGGGATTTACGTGACGATGTGACCCCGATCGATGCGCTCCGAGCCTGTCTTCCAGCCGGGACCGTCTCCGGAGCTCCAAAGATTCGGGCGATGCAGTTGATTGACGAGCTCGAGACGGTGAAACGAGAAGTCTACGCCGGGGCGGTCGGGTATCTCGACGTCCGGGGCGGATTCGACTTCGCCCTTGCCATCCGGACGATGGTCGTCCAAGGTGACACGGCCCACGTCCAAGCCGGCGCCGGCATCGTCTATGACTCAGACCCGGTATCGGAATATGAAGAAACGCTGCATAAAGCCAAATCCCTTTTGGAGGTGTTCGCATGATTCTCCTCATCGACAACTACGATTCGTTCACGTATAACGTCTATCAAGACGTCGCTCGCTTCAGTGACGTCTGCGTCATCCGGAACGATGAACATGGTATAGAAGAAATCCGTCGCATGAACCCGAGTGGCATCATCCTTTCCCCTGGTCCCGGTGGTCCACAAGACGCGGGTGTCTCGCTCGCGGTCGTGCGACAATTGTCCGGTTACATCCCGATTCTCGGGGTCTGTCTCGGTCATCAGGTCATCGCCGAGGCGTTCGGCGGGATCGTCGGTCGGGCGAACGAGGTGATGCATGGGAAAGTCTCACGGATCAATACGGTGCCAGGCGTCCTTTTCGAAGGATTGTCGATGGACGTCATGCGCTATCACTCGCTCGTCGTACAAGAGACCGAACTGACCGTCACGGCCGAGACGACAGACGGTGTCATCATGGCACTCGAACACCCGACCCATCCGACGTACGGTGTCCAGTTCCATCCCGAGTCGATCGGGACCCCGGATGGACGTGGGATCTTCGAACGATTCGTCAAGTTGTGCACGAAAAAACCGGGGCACGTGTCCCCGGTTTGAGTATCAACCTAAAAAGTCTTCTCGTTGAAAATCATGCTTGTCGATCTTGATGTTGTCACATGCCACCCCGTTCGACCGGAGCACCTGAATCGTTTCACGCAACAGCTCATCACTACCAACGATATAGAACAAGGCGTCCTTGTCGGATGCCATCATCTCCACGCGTTCGTAGTAGTCTTTCCGACTCGGGACGAATTCTGACGTGAAGTGCTCGTTCGATTCGAAGACGTCACCGAACAGATACGCCTTCGACGAATCGACGTTCAACGAATGGAGATGCGGAACACCTTCCCCGTTCGCCAAGTACTCGAGGACGACCGGACGGAATGTCGCGAGTCCGACACCCGCCGATAAGAGGTAGACGTTCTTCCCACTCCGTTCGAGTGGGACGTTCGAATGTGTCTTGAACAAGGCGACCTTATCCCCCGGTACCATGTCACGAAGGATCGATTTGAACGTCGAGCATTCGGTCTTGATTCGGGTCGTGATCCCGATCGCTCCTTCGTGCGGCAATGTCGAGATCGACATATGGCGGACGAGACTTCGGTCCGGCTTGTCCCCAGCGTTGAACCCTTCGAGCGCGAGATGCGTATGCGCCCCTTCCTGCCACGTGAACTCAGGTGGCAAGGCGAGATGGAACGTGTATGTATCCGGTGCCTCGGCCACGACTTTGGTGATTGGTGTCCAGTCAATTTTCATGTGAATTCTCCTTTTCGTTAATACACCGCAATCGGCCCATACGGCCCTTCGATGATTTCCAGTTTCGTCTCAAAAATTTCGGATAAAATCTTCGCGTCCATGATCTCATCGACCGTTCCAAACGCAGCGATCTGTCCGTCTTTCATCGCACAGATGCGATCCGAGTATTTCGCCGCGAAATTGATGTCGTGGAGCACTGTGACGATTGTCCGTCCGAACTCGTCGGCGACGTGGCGTAAATACTCCATCATCTGTACCGAACGAGCGATGTCCAAGTTGTTGAGCGGTTCATCGAGGAGGACGTATTCCGTCTCCTGACAGAGCACCATGGCCACATAGGCACGCTGCCTTTGTCCTCCTGAGAGCTCGTCGAGATAGCGGTTCTCAAGCGCGGTCAAGTCGAGGAAGTCGATATATTTCGAGATGATGGCCTCGTCCTCTTTCGTGAGGCGCCCTTTCGAGTAAGGGAAACGCCCGAATCCGGCGAGTTGTCGGACCGTGAGCCTTGTCACGAAGTGGTTCTCTTGGCGCAGGATGGTGATGATTTTCGCCAAGTCTTTCGACTTCGTGCTCGACACGTCCATGCCGGCGACTTGGATCTGTCCCTCGTCTAAGTTGAGCAATCGTCCAATCATCATGAGCGTCGTCGATTTGCCCGCTCCGTTGGGTCCAATCAATGAAGTGAATCCGGCTTTCGGGATATCGAGCGTGAGCGGTCCAATGTGGACATCGTCTGTATACGATTTTTTGACTTGTTCGATTTGAATCATAGCGACCTCTTCCTTAGAATGACGGCCAAGAAGATGAGTCCGCCGAACAGTTCGATGATGACGGAGACGACACTTGGCGTCTGGAATATGTGATACATAAAGAAATATGCACTCGTCAGGACGAAGAACCCTAGGGCGAACGCCATCGGAAAGACGTACTTATGGTCATACGTCGAGGCGACCTGATAGCTGAGCGTCGCGACTAAGAATCCGAAGAACGTGAGCGGTCCGATGAGCGCAGTCGAGACGGACATGAGGAGTGAGATCAGGACGAGCGTGTAAATGACGCTCCTCCGATGGTTCACCCCGAACGTCGTCGCGACGTCCTTACCGAGTGCGACGATATTCAATCGATTCGAGAACAGGAACAAGAGTGTCCCGGCGATGACGACGATCGGGATGACGATGGGAAAGTACGCCACGTCGGCATTCGTCACCGAACCGAACAGTCGTGCCTGCAGGATATCGAACTCGGACGGGGCGAGCATACGGCGCATGAACGATGACACCGAGTTCAGACCCGTCCCGATGATGATCCCGATGAGCAGCATGAGCTGCAGGTTGGCGTATTTCCCTGACAAGAGCCATCCGTAAAGGAGGAGACTCATCGTCACCATGAGGCCGACCTGTGTCAAAAAGGCGCTTGTCCCCGAGAAGCCGATCAACGCCCCGGCCCCGAAGAAGAACACCATGCTCGTCTGAATCGTCGAATAGAGCGCGTCAAATCCAAGCAGCGATGGCGTGATGATGCGGTTGTTCGTCACGGAGTGGAATGCGACCGTCGCAAGACTTTGACAGAGTGCCGCAATCAACATCGTGACGATGGCGACGATTCGCCGTTCCACGACCGGCACGAATGACGGAGAGTCCATCGGGACCGGATTGTTATAAAGGAGAAGCCCGAGCGCACACAACAGTCCGCCGAGAATGAAGGCACTTAAGAAGAGCCAATAGCGTCTGCTCGCCCGTTTCGATTGAAACGCTGAAGCATGACGTTCTTCTCTCAATTCCCCGATTGATACTTCGACACCGTCTCGTTCCATGACCGTACTCATCGAACCCCTCCCTTCTTCCGTTGTCGCATCAAGATCATGATGAAGACGATTGCCCCGACCGTCCCGAGAATCAGTGAGACCGGGAGTTCGAACGGCATGATGATTGTCCGTGAAATCAAGTCACTGACGAGAATCGCACCCATCCCGACAAGACAGACCCATGGAAGGTTGCTGCGCAAATCATCCCCGCGGAACATCGAGACGAGGTTCGGGACGATGAGTCCAAGGAACGGTAAATTCCCGATGACCGTCGCCACGACACCGACCGATAAGGCGATGAGCCCCGTCGCCATCATCATGAGCTGGTTATAGTTCACGCCGAGACTCGTCGCGATGTCTTCACCTAACCCCGCGAGCGTCAAGCGATTCGCCAGTAAGAAGATGAGTACCGTCACGACGATGATGACCCATAGATACTCGTAGCGCCCGATTTGCACCGAGGCGAACGAACCGACGAACCAGCCCTCGATCGCCTGGCTTGCTCGGAAGAATAGACCGAGGAACGTCGAGATGGCGGAGATGACCGCCCCTAACATGAGCCCGATGATTGGCACGATGAGCGATGAACGAAGTTTGACCGAACGTAAGAACCAGAAGAAGACCATCGTCCCGATAAACGAGAAGACGATCGCCCCGGTCATCCGCATCATGAGGCTCGGTGCCGGTACAAGTAAGTAAACGGTGAGCAGTCCGAGTCCCGCCCATTCGAGCGTCCCCGTCGTCGTCGGTTCGACGAGTCGGTTTTGCGTGATGAGCTGCATGACGAGCCCCGCCATCGCCATCGCCGCACCCGTCAGCATGAGGGCGACCGTCCGTGGGACTCGGGTGATCCAAAACATATCGAAGCCGTCTGTCCGTGACAGATCGTACACCCCGGTAAAGAGCGACAGCACCGCCAAACCGAGGACGATGATCACGGTGAACACGAACGACTTCGTCCACAATCTAGAAAAGGAGGGCTGAGACATCGTCTCAACCCTGGCTGTCAATGGTTTTTGCATGACGGAACCTTACTTCGCGAGCGCTTCCGTGACACTGTTGAAGAATTCCGCGTACGTTTGAATCGATTCGTTCAAGTACGTGTCTTTCGGTGCATAGACGATTTGCTCTTTCGACACAGCCGTCGTCTTTTGAAGCGCCGGTGCGTTGTCGATTACGTCTTCTGCTGGTACTGCGCCTTCTGCGTCACCGAGTGGTGCGTCACGGTCGAGAACGAACAACCAGTCTGGGTTGCTTTCTGCGATGGCTTCGACGGATACTTCGTCACCTTCGTGGTCACCTGTCTTCTTCTCGACTTCAAGGGCCGGGACCCATCCGAAGATGTCGTACATCGGTCCGAACACGCGTCCCGTTACCGGTGCTGAGAACCCGATGTCTCCACCCGATACGATGACCGACATGATTGTATCTTTTCCGTTGTATGCCGCTTTCGCGTCTTCGATCGACTTGTCGAGGTCAGCGACGATGGCTTCAGCTTCTGTGTTTTTGTCAAAGATTTTTCCGAGTGTGAGCGTCGTGTCTGTCAATCCTTTGACTAAAATCTCACCCGGTGTACCTGAGTCTTCTGGGATCTCGATGTTCAAATCGATGACCGCTGCTTCTGGAACCAACTTTTTAATGTCCTCGTAGTAATCTGCGAAACGTTGACCGACGATGACGACGTCCGGGTCAACTCCTGCAATCGCCTCTAAGTTCGGCTCGAAGTGCATGCCGACGTCCACGATGTCTTTGTCTGATGCATATGGCGACTCTGCTGGAAGGAGTCCGATTGGTGCCGCCACCAAGTCGATGTCCCATGCTGCCAATGTTTCAAACGTCCGGTTATCAAGGGCGACGACCTTCTCCGGGTTGACCGGTACCTCGATTGCGCCATGTGCGTCTGTAATTTCGACCGTCTCTGTCTTTGTTGCGCCGTCGACGTTTTCTTCTTTCTTCGTCTCACTCGTTCCGCCACATGCGGCGAGTACGAAGACGAGCAACGTCAACATGAGTGAAATCTTGAATTTCCCCACTTCATCCATCTCCTCTGTATGTAAGTTTCAATGATCCTCGCACCAAAAAACGAGCCACGTTGGTTATGTATGTCTATTCTCGTGTTCTCGTTATTATTGATAATGATTATCATTGTCGTTTTCATCAAGTAGCATAACAAACAAAATGTGGATACGCAATGTCAATTTGACAAGATTCGGATAGGAAAATTTTTCTTTCTATAGATGCACGCACAAAAAAAGAAAGTGGGAAATCCACTTTCTCAAACGAAGTAATAGATTATGCCATCCGTAAAATAATCGAGAGCCTCAAGTAACGTGAAAAAGATAGAGACGATCAAATAGATGATTCGTTCATCGCGTTCCAAGCGTCTCCAAATAAACAATAAGATAATCAATCCGATTGGTCCGAAAATCAGACAACCAATCAAAAATGGGACTGTCTGCGCCACAAAAGGTAATTTTTTCTCGTTCTCAGTCATTCAACTCATGCCTCCGAGATCCCGTTCGCCAACAGCAATAAGAAAATCCAAATCGACAACGGGATCATCAATCCGATTGTCGCAAGAAGTGTGTACATTTTTATGATTCGATCCTTCATGAACAGTCCCCAAATCAACGTGGCGAACAAGGCGATGTCAATCGCGAGATAAACCCAAATGACCGTCATCAATTCGAGATTCGGGAATACCCGACCGTTCAAGGTGAAGAAGGTGATCACCGTCAATAGGAAGAGACCGAGCGTGGCGTAGAGTGATGCGTATCGCCTCTTCATACGAGCATCGCCCGCTTCCGTTTGACCATCTCGAGGCAACGGCGGACACACGTATCGACATAGCCATCCAATTGATTAGGGAGGAACATCGTGTATGTCCCCTCCTCCGTCATCGCCGCGTCCCGCTCGACTTTCTCGACCAGTTCAACGAGCTCTGGATTTCCTTTCAAGCGTTCAAAATCGAACGTCCCGAGGCGTTCCGACAGCCGAGCATTGTACGCATCAAAGTCCGCATAATAGGCCGCCTGTTTTGACGGGTCCTGGGTGATGAGCTCTTTCAACCAACCTTTATAGAATCCCTGCAACCAGATCTCATCCGCGACGAGATGCGCGTAATAGCCGAGTCGATACGAGAAGTCTTCCTCCTTGCTGTCAATCCAATATTGGGACAAATCCAAGCGACGAGATAAATCATCATGGCGTCCTGCGTAGTAATGGGATGCCTCTTTTTCTGTCGTTGCATCCGGTGCGAGACTTCCAAGCAAAAATGCGACCTCATCCACCTCCGACAACGCTGGTAACATCTCATTCGCGATGACGAGATGCATCAAATGTGAACCCATGTCACGCCCCCCTTTTCCCTGATTATTCCATCAACGTTCTATCTCGACAACCCCTCGCAAATTTTGATAGACTAACTTTACTGAACGGTCAGTAAAGTAAAGAGAGGTGTGATGGGATGAGTAAAAAACAATTGTTGCTACAGACTGCCGCCCAGATGATTCGAGAAGACGGGATCAGTCAGTTGTCGCTCGAACGATTGGCGACGAAAGCAGGAATCACGAAAGCCGGGGTCCTCTATCATTTCGACAATAAGGCCAACTTATTGCGACAGATGAACGAATTCGCCATCGAGACGTTCGAGAAACGAATCACCGCCCATCTATCGGACGGTACATATTCGTTTACCCGTGCCTATGCACTGGCGACATTGGATGATGTCGATCACGGAGATATGGACCTCGTCGCCGTCTTTATCTCCTCGCAAGAAGATGCGACGAGCGAGTCGATTTGGAGTGACGTGTCGACCGGTTGGGACGAGCGTTTCGCTGTCGACGGGCCGGACCAGGATGCGATTTTAAAACTTCGCCTTCTCTGTGACGGCTTTTGGTTCGCTGTCTTGTATGGGTATAGCGAATCGTTCAAGGACCGTGCGGCGACACTCATTCGGGAAGCATGTGACGAGTTGCTTCAAGGAGGGTTGTAATATGGGATTCATCTATTTGATCGGGGCCATCGCCTCGGAACTGTTCGGGTCGAGCATGTTGAAAGTGAACGCCACCTCGACGAGCCGTCTCCCAATTCTCGGGGTCGCCTTCGGTTATGGGACGGCGTTTTATCTCTTATCACTTGCCCTCTTCACCATCCCGCTCAGCTTCGCGTATGCGTTTTGGAGCGGGGTCGGGACGGCACTCACGGCAGTGATCGGGTTCGTCGTCTTTCGGGAACAAATCAGTCGTCAAAAAATTGCAGGGATTGGGCTCGTCATCATCGGGCTCGTCTTGATGAAAGTGTGAGGTGAATCGGAATGCAAGCCTATCTTTTACTCTTCTTTTCTATCGGATTTGAGGTACTCGGGACATCGATGTTGAAACTGTCGGATGGATTCACAAATCTCGTTCCGAGCGCCATTCTGTTGGTTAGTTTCGCTGCGTCGTTCACCCTCATGGGCATCGTGTTGAAGACGATTCCGCTCAGTATCGCCTATAGCATCTGGGCCGGACTCGGGACCGTGGCGACAGGACTCATCGGGGTGTTTGTTTACGGGGAAGTTCTTTCGGCGTTGAACGGAATCGGTCTCTTGTTGATCGTCCTCGGCGTCATCGTGATGAATCAACGAAGAGAGGAAGTCGTGACATGAACGAGTTGGCAAATCACCTTCAAACACTAGAAGAAGCGTTATTGACGACGGAGGTCAGGCAGTCGACGGAGCGATTGCGTGAACTGTTGACCGACGACTTCTTTGAAATCGGTAGCTCGGGACGGTTGCTGTATCAAGATTGGGATCAGACGACACTCCAGCTTGACCCGATTGAGGCTGTGTTATCCGAATTCACGCTACATCCGTTGACGGAAGGTCACGTTTTGGTGACGTACCGTCTCGTTCAACCGGTATTGAATCGCGAAACACGCCGTAGCTCGATTTGGGTATTCGTGGACGGACGTTGGAAGATGCGATTCCATCAAGGCACGGTCGTTCCGCCAGAGGCAACTTGATTGCCGAACGTCCTCGCCATCCGCTACTCTGAAGTGGAATCCAAGCGTGACGAAAGGGGCAGTTTCTTTATGAAAATTTTACTCGTTGGGGCAAGCGGTACGGTCGGTCAGGCCGTCGCAAAAGAGTTGGAGAAAACACATACGATCATCCGGGCTGGACGTAACGGGGCGGACGTGCAAGTCGACCTCACTTCCGAAGACAGCATTCGCCACATGTATGAAACGGTCGGTCGGGTCGACGCGGTCATCAGTACGGCGGGTAGCACGCATTTCGGTCCGCTTTCCGAGATGACGCCGGCAGATAATCAGAAGAGTATCGACAGCAAGATTAAAGGACAAGTCAACCTCGTCCTTCTCGGACTCGATTATGTGAACGATGTTGGTAGCTTCACACTGACGAGTGGAATCTTGATGGACGACCCCATCAAAGAAGGCGCATCGGCGGCACTAGCGAACGGGGCCATCAAAGGATTTGTGACCGGTGCGGCGATTGAGATGCCACGGGGCATCCGCATCAACAACGTCAGTCCGAACGTCCTCGTCGAAGCACTCGATGCGTATGGTCCTTATTTCCGTGGTTACGCGGCGGTACCGGGTGAACGGGTTGCCCTCGCTTATGTGAAGAGCGTCGAAGGCGCGCAGACTGGACAGACGTACGAAGTGTATTAACCTCGAAGCATCTCTTCAAGAGGTGCTTTTTTCGTACCTTGCACTTTATTTTGTCTCCCTCGTCCGGAAGATTCCGCTATACTCGGGGCATCTTATGCCCGAGAAAGGTTGAAGTTTCATGAAAGACAAAACGTTTCGCGCCCTTTATCATATCCCTCCTTCTTTCGTCGAACACCCACTCCAAAAGCGCGTCCTTCAGGCGATTGGTCGTCCTCAGGAATCGATGGTCGAGGTCATCTTCCGCGTCGGTGGGTTCGGCACGTATGATGTGAGTACGATCACCTTTTTTGAGAGGGGCACCGTCCTTCGTCACATCGAGCGGTCCGACCGATCCATCACCGAGCCCTTTGAATTCGAATACTATGAGGGCGAGGAAGCGAAACAGATGCGTGTCGCGTTTCATCTGCTTGGAACGAATTGGTGGCCAACCGTCTTCGAAGAACTGGAAGGTGTTCGCACGCTAGATGGTACGCAGTGGAGCCTCAGCGTATACACGAACGGGACACTCATTCACGAGCATCATGGCAGTAACGCCTACCCGTCCGAATGGGAGCAAGTGACTCGCCTTTTTGGTATTTCTTGAAGAACGACAAAGGGAGCATCCGCTTTGGATGCTCCCTTTCGTCAGAGCTCTTGAATCATCTCGACCCGATTGCCGAACGGGTCTCTGAACTCGAACCGCTCGAATCCTGGAATCGGGATGCCTTCGGAGTAAGAAATCTCATTCTCTTGAAGCGCTTCCTTCCAATGAGCTAAATCCGTCACAGCGTACGCGATATGCGCTTTCGTCTTCTGTCGTTCCACATCGTCCTCTGCCCCGACATGAACGGAACGGTCGCCGACCTGAAGCCAAAATCCACCTCGTCCCTTCAATGAATCCGGCTTCTCGATTTCACGTAGACCGAGAAAATCGCAGTAAAATGCCTTCGCCTCTTGCTCCGCTCCAGTTGGAATCGTGATCTGGACGTGATGAATCCCTGTGATCATGCCTCATTTCCCCTTCCGATAGGTCAGTCCGATATACTGCATCTTCTCGTTGAACAAACGTGGGTACGCCAGATAGCCGACGAGCGTCGCCGAGATCGAGGCAGTCGTCAAAATCAAGAACAGGATCAAGAGTTGATACAAGACCGCTTCCATCGGGTCGGCTCCTCCGATGATGAGTCCGCTCATCATTCCCGGTAGCTGGACGAGTCCCATCGTCTTTTGGGCCTCGACGGTCGGGATCATACTCGTCCGAATCGCATTCTTCAAGCTGCGGTCGATGGCCACTTTCGGCGTTCCGCCAAGCGAGAGAATGAGTTCGATGACATCGTCACTCCGCTCGACCTCATCTTTGAACTTATTCAAGAACAGGAGTGACAACACCATGCTGTTCCCAATGACCATCCCGCTGATCGGAATGACTTTTTCCGGCTCAAATGGGATGATACCAAGCCCGAGCATGAGTCCCATCGTCAGCGCTTCGATCGTCACGAGCGTCAAGACGATGATCCACATGATACCCGGAATGCCGTCCCCTTTCCGTCGGATGTTTTGTGTCGCGGCGACAATCATGAGTAGGATCATCAACAGCATGAAAATCGGACTGTCGCTCTCAAAGACGAACGTCAGGATATAGCCGATGATCAGCAGTTGAATGATGGAGCGGACGGTCGCAATGATAATATCACGCTCGAGTCCAAGTCGTAGGACGAGTGTCAAGGCGAGCGGGATGACGACGAAGATGAGCGCCGTCGCGAGTTCAATATATGACATCAATCTTCCCCCCTGACGAATCGTTGGATGACGGGATTGTCCGACTCATCGATGAACGATGCGTCCCCGTAAGCAAGTAGTTCCCCGTCCTTCAAGAACCACATGTCGTCACTCACCCGCCGTGCCTGGTCGAGGTCATGGGTGATCCAAATGACGGTCACACCATATGATTGTTGCAGTTTTCGAATGAGTCGCTCGATCTCTTTCACCGTCCGGTAATCAAGGCTCGCCGTGATCTCATCGAGTAAGAGCACGTCCGGTTTATTGACGAGCGTCCGGGCGATGGCGACCCGACTCCGTTCCCCACCCGATAGTGATTTGACGGGTTGGTCGAGGAGCGCCTCATTTAAGTCGACGCGATGGAGCAATTCGGCAGCCCGGTCGCGGTCAAGTGTCTCGTCGAAGATGGCTTTCGGGAGATTCAAGTTGTCGTACACCGTCCCTTGAATCATCGGCGCACTTTGAAACGCCATCCCGATTTTCTTTCGTAGTTCGAGGATGTCCATCTCCGCGATGTCTTCCCCCTTGAAAAGAATCGTGCCCGTGTCTGGTGACAGCAATCCGTTGATATGCTTCAGACACGTCGTCTTGCCGGCACCGCTCGGTCCGACGAACGTCGTGATTCGTCCTTCCCGGAACGTCCCGGACACATGGTGCAGGATGTCTTGATGACTCACATCTTTGAATTCAATGATTGACATGCTTCTCTCGCCTCCTATGTATAGTGTACAAAAAAGAGTGGATGAGGTGGTCCAGAATGCAGTCTGGAATCGGCTGTTGCGAATATAAGAGATTCGTACTCAGTTTTGTTGAACATAGTCATTCACACTCAAAATGACCATGTTTCTTTTTGTTACAGGTTAAACGAACAAAGCGCCCGACCGTTTCCATACGAAACAGTCGGGCGCTTTTATTAGTTATAATCCCGTTCAATGACGAAGCTCGTCTTGTCCCCGCGGAAGTAGGAGCGTGAGTATTCAATCGCCCGTCCCGACTCATCCTCTGTCACCGTCTCGATATGGAAGCACGGTGATCCGAGTGGACAGTCGAGGAGCGCACTCACCTTCTCATCAGCTAAGGCAATCTCCAATGCCTCCGTCGTCTTCGCGACATGAACGTCATGGACCTCCGCTAGTGTCCGGAAGAGTGAATGCTCCGCCTGTTCTTTCGTGATCCCCGGTGCGATCTGCCACGGGATGAACGAGACCTCATACTGCGTCGGTTCCCCGTCCGCATGACGGATTCGCTCAATCTTTTGAATCGGGGCGTTGTCTTCCGCTTCAAACACCGATGCGATTTGACCGGAAGCCGAGATGACCGAGATGTCGATCAAGGCGACTTGCCCACGTTTCCCTTGAACGGCAAGCTGGGCCGCATAGTTGTTCGGCGTGTACGACAACGTCTGTTGTACTTTCTTCCCGGCGACGAACGTCCCGCGACCTTGTTGACGGACCAGATAGCCTTCCGTCGTCAACTGGTTGAGGGCGCCACGCACCGTCGTCCGGCTCACATCGAACTCCTCGCAAAGCGCGTATTCGGTCGGAAATTTTTCCCCTTCTTTATAGTGCCCACTCTTGATGCGGGACAACAATTCATCCTTGATTGCGGTTTGGAGCGTCGATTGCGACATGTCTCCATCTCCTTTACGTTGGGTTGGTTCCTTTATTGTGATACAGCAAGCATACAAATGCAAATACAAAAACTTATTTGTATTATTTGTATTTTTTATATTGCCGAAAGTTGTATCATTTGTTATATTTGTTACGACAAAAAGAAATCGCTTTCAAAAGGAGGAGTTGGCACCATGGCAGTCAAGGTCGTCATCATCGGCGGTGGGTCCAGTTACACCCCGGAAATCATCGAAGGATTGATTGATCGACAAGCAACGTTCCCCGTTCGGGAGATTGTGCTCGTCGATATCGAAGAAGGGAGGGAGAAACTAGAGATTGTCGGTCGTCTCGCTCAGCGGATGATTGAAAAAGCAAACGCCGAGATCACACTCAGTTGGACGCTCGATCGAAGAGCCGCACTCGTCGGCGCAGATTTTGTATCCACACAGATTCGGGTCGGTGGACTCAAGGCACGCGCGCTCGATGAACGCATCCCGCTCAAGCACGGCTTCATCGGGCAAGAGACGAACGGCGCAGGCGGATTATTCAAAGCATTCCGTACCATCCCGGTCTTGATCGACTTGGCAAATGAAGTCGCCGAGATTTGTCCGGATGCCTGGCTCGTCAACTTCACCAATCCGGCGGGCATCGTCACCGAGGCCGTACTCAAGCACTCATCTCATAAGAAGGTCATCGGTGTATGCAACATCCCGTTCAACATGCGAAACTCGGTCGCTGAGATCCTCGAGACACCTGTCGAACGAGTCGCGATTGAATTTATCGGATTGAACCACTTCGTCTTCGGTCGTCACGTATGGGTCGACGGCGTGGACCGGACGAGTGACGTCCTCGCCTCGCTCAACTCAGGCAACGATTACTCGCCGGCGAACATCGTCGGTCTCGGTTGGAGCGAATCGTTCCTATCGTCACTCGGCATGTTACCGAACCCGTATCACCAGTATTACTTCCAGACGAAAGATGTGTTGAAGAAAGATCTTGAGGCGTACGCACAAAATGGCACCCGTGCCGAAGTCGTGCAACAAGTCGAGGCACAGTTGTTCGAGAAATACAAAGACGTCGATCTCGCCGTCAAACCGGAAGAGCTTGAAAAACGTGGAGGCGCCTACTATTCAGACGCCGCCTGCAACTTGATGGACTCGATTCACAACGACCGCGGTGACATCCAGACGGTCAACACGCTCAATAACGGCACGATTCGAGATTTACCAGACGACGCGGTCATCGAAGTGAACGCCGTCATCACGAAGTCGGGACCTCGCCCAATCTCTATCGGCGCGTTACCGCTACCAATCCGTGGGCTCATCACGAACTTAAAAACGTTTGAACAGCTCGCCATCCAAGCGGCTGTATCCGGCACGTACGAGGACGCCTACCTTGCCTGCCTCATGAACCCGCTCATCCAGGACGAGAAACGGATCGACCCGCTTCTTAAAGAGCTGTTCACAGCGCACGAGGCGTACCTACCCCAATTTAAGAAGGAGGTTTACTCATGAACAAGTTTATTGAAATCGCGGGACGTATCGGGTCCCAAAGGCACTTAGTCGCCATCCGTGACGGATTCGTTTCCGTCATGCCACTCATCATCGTCGGGTCGCTCGCGGTCCTCATCAACAACTTCCCAGCCATCAACATCGGTGGTCTCTCACTCGACTTCGTCGGATCGATGAACAGTATGTTCGGCGAAGGTAATTGGCAAGGGCTTGGCGGTAGCATTTGGAATGCGTCCTTCGCGATACTCGGGCTCCTGATCGCCTTCTCGATCGGGTATAACTTGGCCCGTTCATACGGGATTGACGGGCTCGCGGCGGGGATCTTGTCGCTCGCCTCGTATATCATGCTCGTACCTGTCACTGCTGACTGGGGTCTCAACTTCGCATGGCTCGGCGCACAAGGTCTCTTCGTCGCCATCATCGTATCGATTGTCGTTACAGAAATGTTCCGCTACCTCATCAATACGAAACTGACGATCAAGATGCCAGAAGGTGTACCAGGCGGGGTCACACGTTCATTCCAAGCGCTCATCCCATCAATGATCATCTTGACGGTTGTCGCAGGATTCCAGCTCTTCATGACGCTCGTCGTCGAACTCAGTGTATTTGAAGTCATCTTTAAAGCGATCCAACAACCGCTCCAAGGATTCGGCGACTCACTCCCGGCTGCCTTGCTCATCGCCTTCTTGAACCACATCCTTTGGTTCTTCGGGCTTCACGGGACGAACATCATCGGCTCGGTCATCGAACCGGTCTATCTCCCGCTCATCGAGCAAAACTTGGCTGCCTTCCAAGCTGGAACGTCAGCGTTTGATGTACCGTACACGGTCACAAAACCGTTCTTGGATGCGTTCGTCTTCATGGGTGGATCGGGTACGACGTTCGCGCTCTTACTCGCGATCTTCATCGTCGTCCGCAAACAACGGAATCACCCGTATCACCAAGTGGCAAAACTGTCGACACCAGCCAGTCTCTTTAACATCAACGAACCGGTCATCTTCGGTCTTCCAATCGTATTGAACCCGATCATGCTCGTACCGTTCATCTTAGTGCCGGTCACGCTCACCATCGTCTCTTATATCGCGCTCTCGACAGGCATGGTTCCGAAGACAGTCGCCATCGTCCCATGGACAACACCACCAATCATCAGTGGCTATTTGGTAACGGGCGGTAGCGTTCGCGGCGTCTTGCTCCAAATCGTCAACTTGTCGATTGCGACAGCGATGTATATTCCATTCGTCATTGCAGGAGCGAAGGCGATGACAGCCGAAATCAATAAAAACAAAGCTGCTACTGAGGAAGGAGAAAAGATTTCGTGAAAACCGAAACCATCCAAGAACTCTCGTTTATGATTATCTTACATGCCGGAAATGCACGCTCCTCTGCATTCGAGGCTATCGCTGCCGCGAAACGCGGTGAAGCGGACGAAGCGGCGGCAAAGTTGAAAGAAGCCGACGCGGCCTTCTTGGACGCACACAAGCTACAAACGGAGCTGTTACAAGAAGAGGCACGGGGGACGACGAGCGACATGAGCGTCCTCCTCGTCCACGCACAAGACCATCTTATGACGGCGATGACCGTGAAAGAACTCGCCGTCGAAATGATTGACATGATCACCCGTTTGAATCGATTGGAGGAAACGACATGAACATCTTACTCGTCTGCTCGGCAGGAATGTCGACATCAATCTTAGTGGAAAAAATGCGGAAGGAAGCTGCCGCACGCGGACTCGACGCATCCATTGACGCGATTCCGGAGTCGCGCTTGAAAGAACAGTCGAACGTCGACGTCATCTTGATCGGACCACAAGTCCGCTACCTCGAAGGCAAAATCAAGTCGTCCGTCGACGTCCCGGTCGCGGTCATCGATAACATGGCGTATGGGATGATGAAAGGCGATCTGGTCCTCGACCAGGCACTCGGTCTCGTCAATGCTTAAAACGTTCGTCCTCGTCAACGCCGATGACTTCGGCTTGACGACGGGTGTGAACGCCGGCACACTCGACAGTCACGTGAATGGAATCGTCAATTCGGCGACGATGATCATGAACGGGTATGCCGTCGAGGAAGCGGTCCGACTCGCGAAACAACATCCGTCGCTCCGTGTCGGGGTCCATCTCGTCTTGTCTTGGGGCAAACCGCTCGCCGACACGAGTTCTCCCCTCACGAAAGAAGATGGCACGTTCCGCTACACGAGCCGCTTCATGACTGAAGACTCGCCTGACCCGGAACTCGTCTATCTGGAGTGGAAAGCCCAAATCGAGGCATTCCTTGCGACAGGACTTCCACTCGACCATCTCGACAGCCACCATCACATTCACGGTTGGTCGGTTCTGCATGACGTCATCATTCGTCTCGCTGAAGAATATGACACGACGTTTCGGGCCTTAACGACGCTCGGGTCACGCCGAGACTTGTGGGTGACCGAACGGTTCAGTGATCAGTTCTATGCGGACGGTGTCTCCCATGCGACGCTCGACGCCATCGAACCAGGACGATCCATCGAAGTGATGGTCCATCCGGCCGACATCGATGATCGTCTTCCGAACGTCACCTCATACCTTGTACCACGCCTCCTCGAAAAACAGGTGTTGGTCGACTATGAACGCCCCGAATGGTGGGCATGAGAAAAGCGAGTTCCCATGTGGGGACTCGCTTTTTCATAGGTCAAATGCTTGTTGAATCTGTGCCGCTGTCTCTTCCGGACTTAAGTTCGTGTTATCGATCCGAAGATAATGCTCGACGTCTAATTCCCCCGGACGTGAGTTCAATCGGTACATCGTCGCCGTCTGCTTCAGTTCCGCTTCGGACCAAGCGATGTCACGTTTCGACGGTTTATGGGTGAGGCGGTTCTCCGTCGTATTGCGCGCAAGGCGTTCCTCTATCTCGGCCTCGAGCTCGACATAGTAGATGTCCGCCCCGTGTGACTCGAACAAGCCCGTCACCTTCTTCACGTAATCCCAGTCCTCCTGCATGTCAAACGCCCAGACGAACGTGAAAATCATGCCGGGTAAATCACTCTTGGCGACCGCCTCGAACAGTTCTTGACGAAAGTGTTGGACGAGTCGCTTCCCTTCCGGCGTCCCGTAATTGAAGAACGGTCCGACGAGGTCGATCGTCATATGGTTATGGAATAATTTCAGTCCGGTTTTGTCAGCGAGCGCCTGTCCGACCGTCATCTTGCCGACGGCTTGTGGACCAAATAAGATGATGAATTTCATTGGATTTCCCCCTATATCTTTTGAAGATTTTATCATGTGACTTAAAATGTGTGACCCCTCCAAAATATTTGTTTACCTCTTTCCAAATGAAGGAATAAGCATAGCATCGAACTTTTTAGAAAGAAGGTGCCCCCGTGACTTGTCCCCACTGCGGAAAGAAGACACGATCGAAAACGGTCTGCCCGACGTGTGGCCGCCGCTCACGTCGCACGATTTGGTTATTTGCCACTCCATTCGCTATCGCACTCATTACCTTTGTCACCTTCATTGGAAACGCCTATTTCAAGGACATGCTACGTTCGACCGACTCGCTCGCCGATCAGGTCAACTTGCCGATTAGGGAAGATACGGTCTCCGCTGACGAAGCGACACCGGTCGACTTCGCCGCCTTACAGGACAGCCTCTTCACCGTCAGTTACGGAACGGGATTTTTGGTGAGCTCACGCGATGTCGTCACCGCCGCCTCGAATGTGGCCGGGTTGACGAATATCATCATGTACCATGACGGTGAGGCCGTCTCCGGCACCGTCGTCGGTCGGACGAAGCTCATTGCTGTCATTCGAATCGAAGAGACGGAGAACACACCATACACACTCACGCAAGCGATCGCCGCAGAGGACGAGACGTTGACCACATTGACGATGCAAGAACGCATCAACGGTACGGTCACATTCGCCGAGAACGGCTATAGCCGAAACTTTGAATTGCCACGTCATGCGTATGGCAGTCCACTTCTTTCAGCATCCGGGCGAGTCGTCGCCATCCATTTGCGTGGGATCGCCTTGCCGACCGCATTATTTGAACAAGACATCCGTACGTTCATCGCAAAAGATACACCGGCACCACCCCCTATCGAACTCGCACCGGTTGAACCGATCAAACCGGATTTGACAGAAGAACCGGTCGTCGTTCCGGAAACGCCTTCTATTCCTGAGGCACAACCTGAAATCCCACCTGTCACTGAACCGGAGGCACCGGTCGAGGAAGAAGTCGAAGAGGAGGTTGTGGAAGAGCCCGAACCGACGACACCTGAAGTGACGCCAGAAGAACCTGCGGAACCGCCGAGTGAACCGGAGGAACCGACGGATCCACCGGAAACGGAAGAGCCGATTGAAGACGATCCTCCGGTGACTGAGCCGGAGGAACCGAGCGAACCGGAAGAACCAGCGGAGCCAGAAGAACCGACGACGCTCGAACCAGGCGGGGATGAGGACTCCATCGTCGAAGACGATCCGGACCCTGAAGAAAACATAAATGAAGAAGAAAACGACACAAGCACTCCATCCGAATGATGGAGTGCTTGTTATTCGTCACGTGTGAAACGTCGTTGGAGATTGCCGAGCACCGCTCCTAGTCCGAGCAGTAGAATCGACAGCGCCCAGAACGGGAGCGCGTCTTGCAATAACCAGACGACGAGGGCACTGAAGCCGACGACAGCTCCAAGCCATAGAAAGTTCCGTTGTCCCATGTCATTCACCTCGTCCTCATCATAACACATCGACCCGACGTGCCGTCGCTTGCGGTGGCAAGGAGCGCGTCAACCGTTCATTATGCTCGACTCGAACCTGTTGTCCGATGAGAAGCTGTGTCTCATCCAAAAGAGGTCTCGGTACATGAAACACGATACCATCAAACGGTTCTGCCTCCCGCGTCGGCGTGACGCGGATTTTCTCATCCATCACCTCTGCGACATATCCAGTGAACGTCGCCATGCCGTTCCCCTCCTTTCCGGTCCTTACTTTCCATTTCCCGTTTTTGCAAAAGATGCTACTCGACTGTGACAAGAACAAGTATAATAGAGCGACACTAGTACTTGTGAGGAGGACACCCTATGACACAAACGATCGATTTACACACCCCAGAGTTCCAGCGCACGTTCCTTGAGATGATGCTCCTCGCAGAATTAACGGAAGCTTATAACGCTGAAGCCATCAATGACATGGCGACACGGGGCGAGACCGCGTTCCCGGACGACCCATTCTTCCCGGCGATGCGTGCTTATCCATATATTCGAGAAGGTGACACCGATTCGGCCAAACCGTGGCTCGAGAAAGCGAGTTCGCTCGGTGACCACTACATTCTTCATATGTTAAAAGGATTTGTCAGTGAAGACACCGGGTTCACGTTCGAGGCTGAACAACACTTTCTCCGTGGCGTCGAACGCTATCCGGATGTCCCAATCATGCATCGCGCCCTTGCCGTCCACTACTTCGACCGCAAATTCCATGGCGAGGCCGGTCTTCATATCATGAACTATGTCCGGCTTGCCGGATTTGGTCCGGACACCGTCCCGATGTTGCTCGAATTTTTTCAAGTGTATGACGACATTCCGCTCGATATGGTCGATGAACTGATGAAGACGGCGAGTGGTTACTTAACATTAAACCCGCATGATCCGCATGCCCATTCCTTATACGCGTCTATGTGTAGCCATCGTTTCGCTGCACTGACGGCCGAGTTGAAGGACGATGACCCGCTTACCGATGAGATGATTTGGATGCTCCTTGAAGTCGAGAATCACGGGATGTGGAGTGCGACCTATGACCGCAGTGAAGAGCGGATGTTCCGCCATATGTTCGCCGAATACGTCGACAACGTCATTCTTCCGAACACGTCACAGTTTTATGTATGGCGCCTTCGGTTACGTTACTTGACACGTCGCCTGACACACCGCTTCACGGGTGGCTACTCTGTACCGACATCCTAAAAAAACATCACGCCAACAGGGCGTGATGTTTTTGTTTATCCGGCATACGGTTTAATCGGTCCACGCAGGCTGAACGAGTAGTCCTCCGGATCGACAATTCCGACGACTTCGTCGCCTTCAAGTAACTCCCATAGGAATTCTGCCATCTCGCGCGCCGTGTGATACTTCGCGACGTTCTCACTGTAGTCGAATCCTTCCGTATCGCGAGCCCGGTCGGCAAAGCTCGTCTCCGTTGCGGCCGGTGCGAGTACTTTCGCCCGAAGTTTGGCCCCACTCTGCTTCAACTCTTGTGCGAGTCCTTCCGTATATGCACTCACGAAGAACTTCGTCGCACAATACGTGACCGAGTTCGGGACGATTCGATATCCCCCGACAGACGACACGTTCAACAGCTGTGCCCCTTCGATATCATGATAATCTCGAACGTATAGACTCGATAAGACGGTGAGCGCCTCGATATTCAAACGAATCATGTTCTCGATTTTACCGAGGTCGACGTCCTTGATGAGATCTGCATCCCCGAATCCCGCATTGTTGATCCACGTCTCGATGTCGAGGTCCGCAAGCGATTCATATAATCCGTACACGTTCTCGCTATATGATAGGTCGGTCGATTTGATGATGACGTCACTGTCCGACGAGATCGATTTGATTTCATCACGCAACGATTCGAGCTCTTCTTTTCGTCTTGCGACGAGCACGAGCGACTTTCCCTTTTCAGCGAGCAACTTCGCTGTCTCATACCCGATACCTGAACTGGCTCCTGTAATGACCGTATACTTCATATTATCCACTCCTTTTTGTCGTTTACCTTGTTGTTCATTCCCCACTTTCTTCATCGCAAATCGTTTCGATGTGAACGAAAAAGCCCTGACTCCAAGGAGACAGGGCTTTCAACTTATGTCGTGAATCGACCAATCAGTGTCTGCAGGTCACTCGTCATATTGCCGAGTGATTCGGCGACACCGTTCAATTCTTGAATCATCGCGAGTTGGGCGTCAGCCGTCTCACCGACCGTACGCATCGTGTCGGCCATCCCTTCACTGTCTTGTGACATTTGAAGAGAGGACGTCGCAACTTGTTTCGTCGTCTCCGCAATCTCATGCGAGGCGATGCGGATATGTGACGTATTATCGACTGATGTCTCGAGCTGACTGACAATCTGTTCGAATGCGCGTGTCGCTCGTTCGAGCAACAACGTGTTCGTCTCGACGCGTTTCGCACTGACGACGTGTTGGTCGAGAACAGCGTTCGACTGTGTCTGAATCGACTCGATCAACCCGGCGATCTGTGTCGCCGACTGTTTCGACTGCTCGGCAAGTTTACGCACTTCTTCTGCAACGACGGCGAACCCTTTTCCTTGCTCACCGGCACGTGCCGCTTCGATGGCCGCGTTCAATGCCAACAAGTTCGTCTGGTCGGTGATCGATTGAATGACCTCGGTGATAAGGGCGATCTCGTCAGACTGTTGCTTCAATGCCGAAATCGATTCTCCCGTCAGACGTGTCTCCCGCTCCAGTGCGAGCACCTCGTCTTTCGCCTGAGCCATCGTCGCACCACCTTCTTCGGCGAGCTTCAAACTCTGTGACACGTCATCGTCAATCGAGCCGATCGAGCCAGCGATACGACCGATGCCTTCATCGGCAGCAGCCACCGCTTGAGATGTTCCAGTCGCTTCTTTCGCCTGCGCGACCGTTTCTTCCACGACTCGGTCGATGAGACGTGTCGTTTCCTCCGTCTGTGACGCCATCTCTTCCGTACTCGCATACAGTTCTTCCGATTGTGCTGTGATTTCCTGTGCGTTTTGGGTGACGCGGTCAATGAGTTCACGCAAATTACCCTTCATGCGGTTGAATCCGGTCATCAATTGTCCGATTTCATCTTGCGTGAGCGCCTGAAGGTCATCGCGGGTCAAATCACCTTCCGCGACTACTTCTACCTCTTTCGCTAGGAATCGCAACGGGGTCGTGACCATATGACTAATGGCATATCCGGCACCAAACATCAGTATCAGACTGACAACTGCGATGACGACTGAGTACCAAAAGGCACGCTCACCTGCCTCCTGCAATTCGGCTTGCATCGCAATTAACTGCTCTTCTGTTTCGGCTTGTAACGTCTCACCTGTCGATGAGATGGATTTGGTCACGTCCGGCATGAGACGGAATACTAATCGATCGATTGCTTCTTGATCTTTTGAGTCTATCGCCGCGATGGCTTGTGTCGCCAACTCATCATATCCTGTCGCGTATCCGAGTAACGATTCATATTCCTTTCGTTCGGTCTTATTGTCCGCGAGTTCAATCAACGATTCGATGGCGGCTTTCTTCTCTTCTCCGCCCCGGCTGATTTGTTGTTTGCGCTCCTCATCCTGTAGGAGCACATACCCGCGGACACCATACGCTTGACGGACCATCCCGAGCGCCAAGTCGTCTGCCGCTTTCATCTTCATGACATCGTTTGAAATCATGTGTTCATATTGACTCGTCATCCGGTCGAGCGTCCACAGATTGTATCCCATTCCAACGATTGTCAAAATTAGAATCAAACCGATACTCGTCATGATTTTTCTTGATAACGTCCATTCGTTCAACATCTTTTTCACGTACTACGAGGAGTAATCTCCTCTTCCACCTCTTTTTCTCTCTATTTTTATGTATTGCCTTTTCTTTATCGGACACAACAGCCTAATTTGTACCAACAATTTGAAATTCATTTATGTATTGACCTATCTTTTTATTTTTTTGTACTGGGCACAAAAAAAGAACCAGACATCTGCCTGGTTCTGAGTCTTGCTTATAGCTTGAATTGCGCCACGCGATTCGAGAGTTCGGTCGCCCGTTTTTCTGTTTCGCCCATCTTCGCCTGAACGTCGTTGAAACGCTCGACTGAGAGTTGAACTTTCTCTGAAATCGACTGCGTTCCGTCCGCGCCTTCTGTCACGGTCGTCGCCACTTCTTGAATGACACCGAGAATGTTGTCCGTCATATGGCGAAGTTGAAGCGCGTTACCTTCGAACGTCTTCGCTGTCTCTCCGAACACTGTCGCATCCTGTTCATATTGCGTTGCCGACTCTTCGAGACGGTCGTAGTCGGCCATGACTTTCGTATTGAGGAACGTCAACATATCTTCCGAACTCGTGTTGAGTCGTTCGACCGAATCGATGACCGTGTTTGACACGTCACGAATCTCGTTGACCGTCTGACGTGAGTTTTCCGCCAATTTGCGAATTTCTGATGCAACGACCGCAAAGCCGCGACCTGCCTCACCAGCACGTGCCGCTTCAATCGAAGCGTTCAAAGCGAGTAAGTTTGTCTGGTCAGCAATCGCAAGAATAGCTGTCGTCAAGACACGAATCTCTTCAACCGACTGTGCTCCTTTGATGGCTTCTGCGAGTTCGACCTGTTTCTTCTCGATAATCGACACTGCTTCTGTTTTCGAAACAACGGCTTGCTCCCGCATCTCGTGCGCTCGAGCTTCGACACGATTTGCCGTTTCGGCACTCTCATTGGATAAGTCGACGATTGAATCGATCGAACTTCCCATTTCTGTCGTCGAGGCACTCATTTCTTGCGAAGAGGCTGCCGTTTCTTCCATACCAGCCGTCAATTCTTCGACCGTTCCAGACGTCTCTTCCATATAGTGACTGAGTCGCGTCACTTCAGCAGATACGTCTTTTGAAGACGAGAGAACGACTTTCGCTGTCTCGTCGACATCAATCATGATCTCACGTAGTGTCGCGAGGAATGTGTTGAATGAACGACTGACTTGTGCAATCTCATCATTCGACGTGACCGGAATCGTCATCGTCAAATCGCCACCTTGTGTCGCGAGTTCATCAAAGCGCGTCTGAAGTGTGCGCATCGGTCGGATAATCGAGCGCAACAGGCTGAGCCCGAGGAATAAGAGAATCGCTACAGCCCCGATGGTCACGGCAATCAATGCCATAAGAGACTGCATGAATTCACTTTCCATGTTCTGTCCGACACGTTGTGAGCCTTCCGAGTTGTAGTCGACAAGGTCCGCTAGTTTTTGTGTGAAGTTGTCATATGTAGACTTGGACTGCGCATCATAGTATGAGCGCGCCATCCCTGTGTTACCGGTCGAGCTGAACGTCAACATGTTGTCCGAGACGCGTTGATACATCTCCCATTGACGCGAGAAATTCTGGAATAGTTCTTTGTCTTCCGCACCTGAAGCCGTTTTTTCATACTTTGGTGCAATCGTATTGATTTCTTCACGAATCTCTTTCATCCGTGTCATGAGCTCTTCTTTTTTGGTCGCATCCTCTGTCACGATGTGATCGAGTTCGAGCGTTCGATAGTTTGCGGCGAGTGTGTTGAGTTCATGAGCATAATCGAGCCCTTTGTTCCAGTTATTGACGATATCATCCGCTTGACGATTCGCGTCACTCATTGAAAACAGTGCGTAACCACCGACGCCAAAGACCATGACGAGCGATATGATGACGAGCCCCCATAATTTTTGACGAATCGTCAAATTCTTTCCAACGTTCGCTCCGAAAGATGTCGTGCGTTCACGCTTCTCTCCGCGCTTCCATTTGAGTGTCGGTTTCCACGTCCATGTCGGTTTTCGTTTGATCCGGCTCAGTGCCTTAGACCATGTTGATTTCCATGCCATCTATGTATTCCCCTCTCAATCATGCAGTGTTTTCTATACTATCGACAATTTTCAGAAAATAATGAAGAGGATTGACCAAACTTAAAAAAGGTGACTCAAACTGCAAGAGTCACCTTCTGACTATTCAATACACAGATTTCGTTGTTTGATTCGTTCGATTCGCAGGCGTCACGACTTTGAATGTCAGTTTCGACCCACGTCGCTGCGTTCCGATATAGACGTTGGTCGTCGTCGAGCCGATGGACTTTTTGGCGACTAACTTACTGCCGTTGTAGACATATAGCGTGCCATACGGGACGTTCGTTCGCACCGCTACTGATTTTGTCGTCGAACGGATGGTCCCTGTGCTGATTGTCGGACGAATCCCCGACTTAACCACAACTGATTTCGCGTCACGATGAATACCCGACTTCGCCTCGAAATAGAGTTTCGTTCCAGCACGAGGACGGCTGAACGTGAGCGTGTAGGACCCATTTGCATTCGATTTTGTTGTCGCGATGACTTTCGAGCCATTCTTTAACGTCACGGTCGCGTTCGGTAGTGTCTTCCCGACCCGTTTCGTCTGTTCGTCCGTCAACGTCACCGATGGGATTGTCGCACTTGGTAGCCTATACGTTAGCGTCTTTCGTTTCGATCCGTATGAAGATTCGATGATGACTGTTGTTCCCGGTTTTGCCGAAATATGATATCGATTCGTCCCGACAACGCGAGTATAGAGTACGACTCCGTTTGAGATGAAATTGATATCCGTATTTGGATCGTGTGCCAACGTGAACGTCGCGGATGAAGACGTGAGGAGAACATCTTTCACCGTCAATACTTTTGGTGTGTCACTCGTCACTTTTTTCTCTAGCGTTTGGGTAAGTTCTGGACGAAAACTCGCAACAAGTTTAATTGTCTGGCCTTCGCGTAGCGGTTCTTTCAAGTTGATGACGTTGAGACCTTTCGTCAGGCGTTTCGCCGATTCGGATCTACCGTTACGAGAAACAGCGAGAACCGGGTCTAACTTGTCGTTAAATACGGTAATCGTCGTGTCACCTGTTTTTGGTGGTTTTGTCCACGTAAAAGATGGCATCGGATAGTCTTTCGTAACGTAGACCATCTCGTAAGGACGTTCTTGTCCAAGGACACGGAAAAAGATCCGGTATGACCAGGGTTGGTCAGAACTGTATGTCGTCAATTGCGCCACACCGTGTTCATCCGCCTGAACTTCTTTCACTTCAAATGCTGTTTTCGAATTTAATTGTCTTACTTCCACTTTTGCGTGAGGTTCTGTCTGGATAGAGACCCCTTCCATTCGAGTGTCTGTCAGAACTTTTGTTGGATTGTTGATTACCGGCTGTCCAAGCATAAATCTCTTTTTGACAGACGCTTCTGTTGCTTGACGGTAATCCCATGCATCAGAAACATATAGCTCGATTGTTTGATTTCCTTCGATGATTCCATTCGAGAGCTTGAAGCGACCAGTCTCGTCTGCTTGAACGGGACTCGAACACGTAGCAAACGATGCTTTTTCACACGAAAGATATACGGTCGCATTCGGTGCCGTCATTCCGCTAATCTCCCCGACTGCTCCGTATTCGAACGAGGTGTCGACTTGAAGCGGAAGTTGTTTGACTGGTTTGAACGACTTCCAATGGTCCAGCATGGCAAAGCTGACCTTAGCGGAGAACGATTGATCAAATGATGGAATCGTATAGCCTTCCGCGAACGATTGTGCCGACTCGACTTGTGTCACATCCGTCGGCAATTCAGCAACAGGCACCTTATGCTCGATCCCATCAACGGTTGTGATGGTCGCCATGAGTTGATATGCATGATTCAGCCACGTATGCCCCTCCTCCGAGTTGCCAGTAGCTTTCAACCACGTGTACATTTCTTTCGGTTTTTGCCCGAAACGTTCGATTGACAACAACCACTGGTCGTCTTGCACGAAATACCCATTCTCGATTAAATCGAACTCGCTATTCGTGTTGCGCGTGCGCAAGCTCGTCTCCGTGATGCGACCTTCCGCCAAATCAATCGTGACCATCGAATCATCAAACGTCACACCATAGTAAATCCCATCGTGATAGACCAATGACGTGAGATCGTAGTGGACCTGCCCGTTCAAATTGAGCGTTTGAATCGTTCGGGTTGCGAAATCGTAGACGTATAAATGATTGGATCCTTTCATAAAGAGTCGATCGGTCTTCGACTCAAAATCGATGGACAACGATTCATTCGGATACGTCGTTTTTCCTAATTCTTCTCCCGTGTCGAGTGAGAAGTGTGTGATCGACTTGTCGGACGTGTTGAATGCAATCAATTCATCAAGATTCGTCCCTAATATCAGACTTTGTCCCGAAATGAGCGGGTAAGTCCTTTTGACCGTTCCTTTCATATCCGTCAACGCCCACTCGCCTTTGTACGAATCACGCCAGAGCATCACGTCTCGACTGGCATCATACGATACGAGGTACGCCCGATGTGGTGATTCCAAGGAGTCGATTCGAGACGTCGTTCCGTCTCGTTGGATACGGATGAGAGGTTGGTCATATTGCGGAACGGCAATCCATTCCTGTCTGTCTAAACTCGCAATCCACGAGCGAACACCTCCGTAGCTCCCTTCGTCACCAGATGAATGCGTCGTTAAGTCCCCGGGATAGTCAATGATAACGGTGGACTGATTATTCGGGTCATGCAGGCGCGTCTTCCCGTTCAGATAGTCTAGATAAAATGGTGACTGCGGGATGACTTTAATTGATTGTTCAAGTTTCGTCCCGGTTTCGATGACAGAAGCAGCCAACGCCTCCTGCTTTGGCAACATAAGCAACATCATCATCAGCATGATGGCATATAGATATCGTTTCAACTTTTTACAAACCCTTCCTTATTTTATTTATTTTTTGCTTCTTTTAATATAATTGTTAATTATGATTTTTGAAAGATAATTATGTAAATAAAAAGAAGCATCGCCATGGCGATGCTTCTTGACCTTACTTTTCACTCAATACGGTCTGCGTACCTTCAATCATCTTGATTTCGGTCCACTCCATCACGTTCTTTGCGAGCGGATCGTTGGCGACCATGAAGTCAGCAAGCGCTTCTACTTTTTGGGCTTCGACCGGTTGTTTCACGTTATTCAAGCGGAAGCGTACGACCTTGTGGAATGCATCTAAAAATGAGATTTCAAGTTTCGTGTCAGTCATGGGTTATTCTCCTCCTTAAGATGTGGGTTAGACTAAATCGTATTCACGGACGATGCCGAGGTCTGCTCCCTCTTGAATGACGAGATCAATCAAGAGACGACCGAACGCATCAATCGTATCTGCCGTCAGGTCGGCACGAATCGGACCGAACCGTTGTGCTTTTTTCGTCGGTTTTGCTGTTTGTACGTCATGATGCGTCGTCAAAACGAACGTTGCTTTCTTCTCTGTTAAGACAGCCATGGGGGATGGCTCCTTTCAATAGGGGATTAGGTTTCTGATGCGGTCGAGGTATCCATTCGTTCGAGCAGCTGGATCATACGATCGAGCTTCGTCTCAATCCGATGAAGCAAATAGAGCGAGACAACGATAGGGAACCCCAAATTTGAGATGAGTTCGGGCCAACTCATGTGACCACCTGCTCATCGTGCCGAGGATTGGCAGCGGGACGAGTGAGGTTCTTCATAAGTCCTCCCTGTTAATACACTAGAAATTCTTGGGCCACGACGTAGTTGGCGGATTCCACATCAATCAGTGCCTTGATCAAGTCACCAAACTGTTTCATCCGCGCTTCATCCATCCGACTTCCAAGCGGTCCATAGCGGACGAGTTGCTTTTTCTCTTTGCCGTCGAGTTGTCGCCGGGTGTCCAAATAAAGCATCGTCGCCGTTTCTCGATATGCTGCCATCTGTCTCACCTCCTTCGTCCTTATTAACCGCTTACAAAGTCGAAGTGCTCATTCTATTTTTCTATAACAATAAGTGACGATAGTCCTAAACTATCTGAATATTTATTCATTTTTCAATTTCTGTCTACTTTTCTTGAGTTTTCATATTAAGTAGGGTATCTTAATCTTCGGCAGACAGCATTCAAAAATACGTCAAAAGTACCATGATTTATTCCCCACATTTGAAAAAACTGTAAGTTAAATTCTTGTAAATGGGGTACGATACGTAGGAGGGCATTTTTTTGAATTTCACTAGTCAGTCTTGAAGAAGGAGACATACACGATGAACAGCCTAGACCTCGCAAGCTTTGCCTCAATTCCTTCCGCTCAACACGACTTCGACCAAGCCGACCTGACGTTTTCAGCGACCGAATGGGATACATACCGACCGGAACAGGGAAAACTAATTTCGTATAAAGAGCAGCATCTAATGGTCTATCCGCTCAAAGAATTGAGTCGCGCCTTTAGCGTGGCCGGCATCCCACGCAGCCAACAGCAATTGATCAAATGGGAAACAGATGGCGTCTTGCCACCGACCCCATTTACGTTCGGCCGGAAGCGATTCTATACGGAAAATCAGATTCGTACCATCGTCGACATCGCACTGGAATGCGGATTGCGTCCACGAACACATGTGAAGAAAACAAACTTCTCTGAATTGGCGCATCATGAACTAACGTACATACTCAAACTTGAACTCCATGCCTAGGAAACTCCTCTCGTCTGAGTAGGCAAAAAAAAATCATTCGTCATGATGTTCGTGACGAATGATTTTTTTTTACAACTTCTCAATGACTGGACGAGGAAGCTCTTCCCGTTTCACTTCGTCGTACGAAGTCACGGTATCTTCATCTTTGACATAAAGACGTAAGAACGCCCCCTCCCGAAGTTCTTTCCCGGCGGTAAAGGTGACTTCTTTCTGGTCACCTTCCTCCGTGAACGCGGATTGTGTATAAATGTAACGCTTCATCACATCGCCGTTCTCGAGCGTCGTCTCTTCTACATCCGTCGCTCCTCCGATTTCAACGAAAAGGTTATCCTTCCCAATCCGATTCCAATCCACCTGCGTTAATCCAACGACCAATACAATCGCAACAATTGCAATTCCAATCCATTTTTTCATATTTTTCTCTCCTTATCGAATCGCCGTCATGAAGCGGCGAACTGTGATGCCATAATAGACCGCATAAATGGTCGTATAGACGCCCATCCACGCGAGAACCGGTATCGTGAAATTCATGCTCAACAAGTTTGAAAACGCGATGAGCGCCACGGTCGCATGAAGAATCCCGAGCGCGAACGGGGCGAGAAATACGACGATGATCTGTTGGCGCACCGTCCGGCGCACGTCCCGATCGGATATCCCGATTTTCTGTAATATCGCATACTTCGCCCGGTCATCCTCTGCCTCCGTCATCGTCTTGAAGAAAATGACGCTACCTGTTGCAACGAGAAAGACGAGCCCAAGGAATGTCCCGACAAAGAGGAGCGCCCCGTTCATTGCCATCGTCTCGGCGTACACGTCCGGTGCACTCGAGAACGATTCAAGCCCGAGTCCCGCTAGACGCTCAGACTGTTCGCGCTGATCTTTGAACGACTCCGTGAGGGCAACGTGATACGTCTCGCTCGGCTCCGTCATCGTTTTGAACATGTCGTCGGCGACGACGAGGAACGACCCGCCGAACGTCATCACGTTGAGCGGTGATTCTTCAAGACGCGTCGACACGTCAACCGTCTGTCCTGACAGTTCGACCGATTCAAGATTCTCCGAGTAACGTTCGTCATAGAACGGGTCGACCCATACGACCTCATCCTGTCTGAACGGTGCCGGCTCTGCCACGCCGAGACCTTGCAGAAGATGGCGATATGTCGATTCATCGATGACCCCGAGCTCACGCTCTCCGTATTGCGCTTCCGTCCGAATCGTCTTTTGTTCGACACTTGATTCGAACGTCGCTCCGTTCACCTCGACCGCATCCCCTTTCCAGGCATACGTGTATGGTGTATAAGAGGCGACATTCTCTTCCGCGTAGTAGTAGACGCTAAAGATGGCACCTCCTGCCGTAATTGCTGTCGCGCTGATGATGCTGATCAACGTGAGCGTCTTCGCGTTCCCGCGAATGCGATAGAGGAGCTGTGACGTCGTCAACAAATTGAGTCGTTTCCACGACCAACGTTCGTTCCCTTTCAACCATGTCAATGCGAAAATCAAGACACTGTGAAAAAGAAGCGCAGACCCGATGACACTCAATCCGATAATGAGAAGCGGCATCGCGAGTCCGAGCATTCGCCATAGCGATGACGTCATCAAATCTTGGAGCGCGAGCCAGTACGCCGCTCCAATCGTGAGCACACCTGTGAGTGCGACCCATCCTTTCGCCGTCGGAACTCCTTCCCCACTCTTATCCGCATGGAACAAGTCAATCAACTTGAAGCGATAGATGACGCGGTACCCTTGGAATGATGTGAAAAGGAAAATAGCAAGAAAGACAAGGAACGTCTCGATGAATGCCGACGCAGAGAAAGCGAATCCGATGTTCAAGTCACTGTCCATCAATCGCATCAACAGTTGCAAAAGCGCATTCGACCCGAACAGGCCGAGCACGATTCCAACGACCAAGGACACCGCTCCAATGACGATATTCTCAAACAAGAGCAAGAGTCCAATCTGTTTCTTTCGGACCCCGAGTAATGAGTAGAGCCCGACCTCTCGCTTACGTCCTCTCAAAAAGAAGGCGTTCGAGTAGGCGATAAACAAAGCGACGAACAACATGAGGATGAACGTCGACGTGCTCATCAACCCGCTGATCTTTTGCGATGTTTCCGCAAGCGCACTGATTTCATGACTGTGCTTGAGTGTCGCGAACGTGAAGTAGATGACGATGGAAAAGATGGTCGTCCCGACATAGAGTGCGTATCGCGACAGATTCCGTACGACGTTTTTCTTAGCGAGCTCAAATAGCGTCATCGACCGCACCGCCTTTCGCGAGCTCCTCGAGGATTGATTGGTAGAATGCGTCTCGTGAGGCGTTGCCGCGAATGAGCTCTTTCTTCAACTGTCCGTCTTGAATATAGAGGACTCGGCGGCAAAAACTTGCGGCGAAGGCGTCATGCGTCACCATCATGATGGTCGTCTCCGCTTCATTCAACCGAGCGAGGGTATCTAAGAGATCGGTCGCCGACTTCGAGTCGAGCGCACCAGTCGGCTCATCGGCAAAGATGAGTTTCGGGTCCGAGATGAGCGCCCGACAAACAGCCGTCCGTTGTTTCTGTCCGCCTGAGATTTGATACGGGTACTGCTCGAGGATTCCTTCGAGTCCGAATCGTTTCGCTAACCGTTCGACCTTTGCGCGTGTCTCATGAACCGGCGTCTTCGAGACGGCGAGCGGGAGCAACATGTTTTCCCGGACCGTCAATGAATCGAGCAAGTTATAGTCCTGAAAGATGAATCCAAGATGGTCACGTCGGAAATCGGCAAGAGCCTCCTCATTCATCGCCGCAATGTCATCGCCTTCGACTAAAATCTCACCCGACGTCGGTGTATCGATTGTCGCGAGGACGTTGAGCAACGTCGATTTCCCAGCCCCGGACGGCCCCATGATTCCAACGAACTCGCCATGTTCAATGGTGAAGGAGACGTCATCGAGCGCTCGAAACGTCGCGTCCCCTTTCCCGTATGTCTTTTGAATCGCTTTTACTTGTAATAATGTTTCCATGTTCAGCACCTCTTTCTGTCCCTTACATTACGCCCTCTGTCTTAACTCCAACTCACGCGTACCTTACAAAATCCTTACGTGATATGCTTAGAAAGAGGTGATGACGATGGAACAGCCACGGATTCTCATCGTGGATGATGAACAAGATTTATGTATATTGATTCAACGCGCGCTTGAAAAAGAAGGATTTCATGAGATTCGGACCGCTCACACATTGAAAGACGGATTTGATGTCTTCGAGACGTTCCGCCCTCACTTGGCGATCTTAGACGTTATGTTACCGGACGGTGAAGGCTATCAGCTCTGCCAACAGATGCGAGCGCAGTCCAACATCCCGATCCTCTTTCTCTCTGCCAAATCGGAAGAGGTCGATAAACTGCTCGGTCTCGCCATCGGTGGAGATGACTACATCACGAAGCCGTTCAGTCCAAAAGAAGTGGCATTCCGTGTAAAGGCTCAGCTCCGACGGGTTTCAATGATGGAAGCACCAATGCCTGAGACGACGACCGTCGGCCCCTTTCAAATGAATGAAGACGAGACAGAAGTGTATGTGAACGGGGAACGATTGGAGTTGACGGCTAAAGAAGTCGGTCTTCTCGCCTGCTTTTTACGCAACCCGAACCGGATTCTCAGCAAGGAGACGCTCTTCACGCAAGTGTGGGGTGAGTCATTCTTCGGATCCGACAACACGGTCATGGTACACATCCGACGTCTCCGTGAAAAAGTCGAACCGAATCCATCTGATCCGACATATATCAAGACGGTCAAGGGACTTGGCTATCGGCTGACGGTATAAGGAGCGATCATGATGAAATGGAAACTGACCGGTCGCTATTTGTTGTCGATTCTCCTTATTGTCGCGCTCGTCGTCTTCTTGAACATTACAATCTTATTCGGCCTCCTTATCAATGATCGAACGGGACTTGATGATGTCGAGAGCAACGCCGGGGAGACCTTCACCCGAAACTTCAGCACCTATGTATCGCTTGAGGACGGTGAACCCGTTGTGTCAGAAGCCGGGCGGGAAGCTCTTCGCCAAACGGGTGCATTCGTCCGCTTTTTAGATGAGACGGGACGTGTCGTCAGCGAGGTCGATGCCCCGAGTGGATTACCAGACGCCTATTCTCCAATCGAATTGATTCAAATGTATAAATATATGGATGATGACCTCCGACTCTACTTCATCGGGGAGTATGAATCGTACAGTTATCTCATCGGTGTGCCGGAGGCAAATGAGCGTCGGGTGCTCTTTATGTTAGACGAACAGGCAGTCCTTTCGTATATCACGAAGGCGTTCTTCTGGATTCTAGTTGTCGATTTACTTGTCGCCGCCTTGATCGGTTTATTGTTCAGTTCACGATTGACGCGCCCTGTATATCGCTTGACCGAACGGATTCAACAGCTGAAGCAACGTGATTTTTCGACTACCGAACCGAAGCAGTCAGGGATTTACCGTCCTGTTTTCTATGATTTGAATGCCGTCTCACAGACACTTAAAACGTATGAACGTCAGCGCGAAGAACTCGAAGAACGTCGAAAAGAGTGGATGAGCAACGTATCGCACGACCTGAAGACCCCGCTCGCCTCCATCCAAGGCTACGCCGAACTACTTGATGATGATTCGTTAGATGACACCGAGCACAGACAATACGTACATGTGATTGAACGACAGGCTAAGTATATGAAGGAACTGCTCGACGATTTCAATTTGACGATGCGTCTGCAACACGGCGATTTCCCACTTACGCTCGAAGAGACAAACCTCGAGCCGTTCGTTCGTGAGCTCGTCATCGACGTGTTGAACGATTCTCGCTTTGGGGAGCGTCACATCGAGTTTGAGGCTACTCAAGCAGCGACCGTCTCGCTCGATCGTCACTTTATGAAGCGAGCCTTGCTCAACTTCTTGTATAATGCTCTTCTCCATAATGACGATTCGGTGCACGTGACGGTCCACATCGAGGGTGACGTCGTGACGATTGGAGATGATGGAAATGGGATTGCAGAATCCGAATTGCCCTATATCTTTGAACGCTATTACCGAGGCACGAATACAGACGACGCACGCGGGAGTGGTCTCGGCATGGCCATCTCACGGGACATCATCGAAGCCCACGGCGGGAAAATAGAAGTCGACAGTGCACCGGGACACGGCACCACAATTCGAATCACATTCATGCCATAGCAAAAGGGACGCTCAGGCGTCCTTTGCAGACTATAGACAAAAAAGCACCTACTTCATTTCAACGCGAATAAAGTAGATGCTTTTCTTTTTATATTTAAAAAGGCAGAAACGACAGGATGCCAGTTTCTTTAAAAATGAAGAATATGATAACCGTAGAAACCGTTAAAATGATTCGACGTTCTGTTATCTTAAAAAATATTGAATAAAGCACAACCGCAGTCACAAGATTAAATCCACTTTGAATATCGATACCAAAGTAGTGAATACGTACTTGAGCTGCTTCAGTATTAAATAAGAGATCTGGAAGAAAATAGTAGCCTTGTTTGAATAGAAAGGCAGTAGGTATTGAACCTAAAATAGCTGCGCCTATCCCTCTTTTACCGGCATTCCAAATGATTAACGCATAGACAGAGGATAGGACTGCGATAGTTAGCCATATTCCAAATAGTTGATAAGGTAAGAATCCTAAGTTCAAATAGAACATTAGGTAATAAGCTAAAACTGTGGAAACAAGCAAAATAATCGAATGAATGGAAGCGTTTAATCGTGACTTGCTAAACACAGCTACTAATGTCACTAGGAATAGCCAAAACTCAAGTGTAGTATCAAAATCAATCAAAGGGGAACTACTCGCATATTGATCTAAGCATCCCAAGAAAATTCCCAATAACCCTAACAAGATATAATTCTTGAATTGGCTAAAAAAAGTAATTTCATGAGTTGACTGTTGTGGCGTTGAGCTATTCATATGTATTTGAGTCCCCAATCTAAACTTTAGGTAAGTTATAAGAGTGAAAGATATTGATATATACAATTCTAAAAGGGACGCTCAGGCGTCCCTTTTCTGTGTCGTATAGTCAACAATCCATTCTTCAAGTTCTTCAAGCGGTAACGGTCTAGAGAAATAATATCCTTGCATCTCGTCACAGCCGAGTTCGCGTAACGCGTTCCACTGCTCAGGCGTCTCGACGCCTTCGCACACCGTCTTCAAGTTCAAGCCACGTGCCAGATCGACAATCGATTCGACGATGACGTTGCCGGTCGGGTCATTCTCAGTCACTTGAATGAACTGGCGATCGATTTTGATCTCATGAATCGGATAGTGCTTCAAGTAGACGAACGCCGAGAACCCTGTCCCGAAGTCGTCAATCGAGATGGAAAAACCTTCTTCTCGGAATGCAACAAAACGATCGATGACGTGCTTCTGGTTCTCCATCCCGACGCTTTCCGTGATTTCTAAGGTCAAATAACTCGTACTGACCCCTTCTTCCCGTGCGATTTGGGCAAACTTTTCGACGACCCCTTCGGATAAGAAGTGACGCGCCGATAAATTGAGGGCGAGTTCATACCGGTCTCCCCGTTCATGCCAACGTTTGAGTTGGCGACAAGCCGTCACGAACGCCCATTCCTCTAAGTCGATGATGACACCCGTTGATTCGGCAAGCGGAATGAAGTCGAGCGGCGGCACGAGACCTCGCTCTGGGTGATTCCAGCGCATCAACCCTTCAAACCCTTTCAGTTTACCTGAGGAAGCATTCACTTTCGGTTGGAAATACAGTTCAAACTGACCTGATATCACACCAGTACGTAAATTCATCTCTAACAAGAGTCTCTCAGATGCTTCTTGCGCCATGGCCTCTTCAAAAAACTTGATGACCCCACGTTTCTCATCTGATTGACCTGCAACGACACGTGTTGTATGAATCATATCCAAAGTAGATCGACTTTCATGTTCAATGGAGATGAATGCGCTCGTCGTCAGTACAACGTCTAATTCATTGACTCGATATGGCGCACGCGTCACTTGCTCGCATAAATGTTCTGCAAACGAACGTATTTTCCTCCGTTCCCCATAAGGTACCCAAATGACAAATCCCGATTGCGAGGTACGTGCCATCCTAGATTCATCGATTACTGCTCGTAGTCGTTTCGCCATTTCTTTCACGATCAAATTCGATGTTTCGGTTCCAATCGCATCCTCAATAGACCGAAAATCATCTGCTCGAATATATAAAACTGCTCCTAAAAACCCTCTCGCTTGTTGACGTAATTGATCGACTTCCTCGACAAATGCATATTTGTTCATCAAACCTGTCAGTTCGTCCGTGTAGGCTAACTGATGAATCCGTTCATCCACAAGCTGCCGGTCAAGCCGGAAGTACAGGATGGCAATAAAATCCGCAAGTGTACTCACAATCAATTCCTCAAGATAGTTCCACTTCCGAGGCAGAAACGTCTCGCAACAAATCACACCTGTGGCACGATTGTTTGCATAAATCGGAGCATCTAGCATGGAGTACACACGCTTTCCTTCTACGAAGTACTCTTTGTACAAGTCCTTCACCCATGGATGACTGCGAACATCCTCAAACGAAAGGATTCGCTCTGTTTGAAGCGCATCAAAATAGTCAGGCGCGAGTTCACGATGGACCGTCAACTTCGGATGATGTGTCCCTGATTCGTGAGAATAAGCGACTTGACATGAAATAGATCGATGCGATGTATCAAAATGCCAGATCGAGACTGTATCGACTGCCAACATATCGGCGACAATCTCACACATATACAGAATTGCCTCCTGCACCGTTTCTCCCGTTACAATCGGCATCCGTACGAGCGCGAACAGTTTCTCTTGATGTTTACGATATACTCGGTTTGAAAAGTTGTTCTCGATCATCAGTCTGCTACCTCACCCATTTAAATTTGACCTAATGATAGCATGAATCATCCGATACAGCGTTTTCCAAAATTCAACAGAGAGTCAATGCTTGCTTCGTTTTTAAATAAACAGAATTTGAATTTATTCCCATTTATAAATTATTGACCTCCTTTTTAAGAAAGTGGTGTGAATTGACCCTTTGTCCCATTGATTGTCCTTTTCCTCTCACCGTACAATGAACTTGTATTGTTTCACTTGTTGAATTGTTTCGTTCTCACTCTTTGAAAGGATGTGACGCTATGAATCCAAAGTCTGGTCTCACCTATTCATTCGCGGCACTTGCAGCGGTCAGCGTGCTTGCCCACGCAGACGAAGCAGCAGCGGCGAGCACACATACGGTGCGTTCGGGTGATACGTTATGGTCGATCAGTCGGTCCTATGATGTGTCCGTTGCGACGATTAAATCGTTGAACGGTCTCTCTTCCGATAGCATTCGCATCGGTCAAAAACTAAAGCTCACAGGCAGTCCCTCTGCTGCGACTGGTGGTTCCTCGTTAACCACGGCGAGTACGAACCGCGTCACGACGACACACGCATTGAACATGCGCGTCGCGGGCGGAACATGGCATCGCGTCCTCTTGACGATTCCAAAAGGTACGACGCTCACGTCGATTCAATCAAACGGTTCATGGACAAAAGTCAGTTACGGCGGACAGACCGGATGGGTGCATAACGACTATTTGCAAAAGGCATCTATGTCTAGCAGTACCGACAAACCAACAACGGTCACACCGAGCTCGGCTACAGCTCAAACGAAAGCCAACTTGAATCTGCGTTCGTCGAAGTCTACGAAGACGACCGTATTGCTCACGATTCCAAAAGGCAAGACCGTGACCGTCTTATCTGTCGAAGGGTCATGGTCGAAAGTGAAGTACGGGTCGAAAACAGGATATGTCGCCAATACATATTTAACGACATCAGGAGCGGCGACACCGACAACACCGAGTACAGGACAATCGATCAATCAACAATTCACTACGACGGCAAACTTGAACGTTCGACAAGGTGCAGGAGTCGGTTATCCGCTCGTCACGACCATCCCGAACGGAACCGTCGTCAAAGCGACGAAACAGTCGGGCAGCTGGTACTATGTCACGTATAATGGGAAGTCCGGATACGTGAGCGCCGGTTACTTGAAGCAGACGTCCACGACACCGAGCAACCCGGCTCCGAACGAAGGCGATGCCGGTGCTGGTAATGCGGCTGTCGATTATATCGTCAACACACCGTCCTTGAACGTACGTTCGAGCGCATCGACGAGCGCGACCATCATCGGGAGTGTCAAAGCAGGACAGACGTTGCGCGTCGTCCAGTCGTCAAAAGGCTGGCTTCAAATCTATTACGGGAATACGGTAGGATTTGTCGCCTCGGCTTATGTGAAAACTGTCCCGAAAGGTTCGGCAGACGGCCCGTCTTGGGTTGAAGGTTCTTATGATTCGAATTCATATTATACGTACTATCCGACATCGATTCGGTCACAGGCGAACGAGTCGAGTAGCACGGTCGGCTCGACACTTCGGGGAGAACTCTTGAACGTGATCGGAGAGACATCGACCCACTATCGTCTCGCATCAGGATTCGTCGCAAAATCAGCCGTCACTGAAATCAAAGGGCAAAGTGCCCAAGCTACTAGGCTTTCGACCATCGATGTGGCAAAACGCTTCGTCGGCACACCGTACGTATGGGCATCATCAAGCCCGGCAAATGGTGGATTCGATTGCTCAGGACTCATCTATTATGTATTCAATCAATCCGGCGTCAGCATCCCACGGACAAACGTGGCTAATTATTGGGGTGGTGCTTATTTCGGACCACAATTACCCAAGTCATTCGTCCCGCAGGCCGGTGACCTCGTCTTCTTCGAAAACACATATACCGCTGGGCCATCGCACATGGGTATCATGATCAATTCCGATACGTTCATCCATGCCGGTTCATCCGGATTAGGATACAACCAAATCAGTAAAGAACCGTATTGGCAGTCACGCTTAATCGGTTATAAACGACCGTGACTTTCGTCACGCAAAAAAACCCGACAAAAGTCGGGTTTTTCTTTCGTTTTGCAGGATTTTTATCGCCTGACCCGAATTCGGAAGTATGATGAAGGAAAAAAGGAGGTGCCGGATGGGCCAACCCCGTTTTGCAAAAATTCCATACCGTACCTACACGATGGTGCTCGCGATTGCTTGTCTCATCGGTGTCCTGTTGTTTGGACTTGGCACGAGTTTTTATTGGCATGAAAAACAAGAAGCCATCGACCAGACGATTACGAATTTGAATCAAGCGGCAGACCTAGCTGGTGTCGAAGCATACGTGTCTCTGTTCGAGGCGGCGACCCGGTATGAGGAGCAGTCGAATCAGACGACATCCTTCCTCTCCACACCGTACAAAGAACGGGCACTCCAATACAATGAGCGTTTATTGAACGACTTTGAGGACGGTGTGAACGAACGGGAACGGGAGACACTCCAGACGTTTTCAAATGAGTTGAATCAAATTCTCGAGGCAGAACAGTTCGAAGCGGTCCCAACGGATGTCATCAGTTCCATCAATCGACGATGGCTATATCAAGCACTCGAGCAAACGAATCAATCGAATGCGGCATACGAACTGACTGATGCCATCATGCGAATGCAATCGATTCTTATGCGGAATCGCGAAGCCCTCTTCCGTAACCCGATTGATGCGGATCAACTCACAAACACCGTGGACATGATTGTCGGCGAAGCGACACTTGTTCAAACCATCATCGAATCGAATGAGACACTGCAATCGAAAGCGGTCATCGACGTAGCAGAAAGCGGGCAGTCCTTTGCGAATATGGCGAATCGCGAGGTGTCTCTAGAAGCTCGTTACGTCAATTCAACGAATGTCTACGAGGACGCCTATGGTGCCCTTCGTTCCATCCGTTCGAGTTCTGAGACGATGCTTCAAGAAGAAAGTAAGCATTATCAAGTCTTAGCCACCACTTCATTCGTGGTGACGTTGCTCTTATCTCTCGGACTCTTATTCCTGCTCTACTATACACGCAATCGTTACAATCACGATTTGGCGCATCTCAAGGCACGCGCACTCGCCATCGACCCGAGCCTAGAACCTGTCGAAGCGATGTTTCCGAAAACACATGATTTTCGAGGGATCGAGGACGAGTTACGCGAGATTGCCACGAGTGTCCATTCGACTGTTCATGAACTTGAAAATCGTTCGCAAGATCTCGTGCGCTATCACGAACGTTGGTCGTCCCTCTTCTCTGAAACGGGACTCGCCATCGCACTGATGGATGACTCGTATAATTTAATTGAGCGCAACGAGATGTTCCGGCAGTTTTTCGGTGACCGGAACTTATATGAGATTAATCAATTGTTCACCGAGACGGGTCGCCGCTTGTTCGAGCAAGCGCTCGAAGGTGTGACTGAACATGGGACGAGTGCCCAGTTCATCATTCATCTGAAAGGGGAACATCTCCGTTATCTGAATGTGAAACTGACGCCGCTCAAGCGAGAGGAAAAGTTGACGTATTACCTCATCGTCGAAGATGAGACAGACCGGGTCGAACGGGAACGGAAGGTCGACCGTCTCGTCCGTTTCGACTTGGCGACCAATCTCTATAACGAATACGGTTTTATTCGCAAGTGGGAAAAGCAAGAGATTGACGGTGCATTTGTCCTTATCCGGATTCATGACTATCATCATCTCGTTGATTGGTACGACCCTGCGTATGCTGATCTGCTCATGATTGAGTTTGCGCGAGCCGTCGAGTCCCGTCTTTCGAAATATGCCCAACATCTCTTCGGTCGATACCGAGACGACACGTTTATGCTGTATGTCAAAGGCTTCTCGTACGAGGATGAGCACGAGCTGTTGGAGCTCTTCCCGACAGAAGTGACAATCAACCATAAACGTCAAAATGTGCATATTCAAATCGGGGCAACTGAGACGGAATCGACTTACAACGATTGTCTGTTCAAGGCGATGAAGGCGTTACAGCACGCCAAAGAGACACGTACCCCTTCGGTTTGGTATGACTCGGAAATTTTAGCCCAGATGCAACTCGCCGCACTGATTGAACAAGCGCTTCCGGACGCCATCCGAAAAGGAGAATTAACGGTCGCGTATCAACCGCAAGTCGAATTGAAAACCGGTCGCGTCGTCGGCGCGGAAGTGCTCGCTCGTTGGACACATCCTGACATCGGAGTCATCCCACCGAACGAGTTCATTCGCATCGCGGAACGTTCCGATCAAATCTTATGGCTCTCACATAATATTCTCGATCAGACGATTGCCCAGCTCGTCGCATGGCAAGGAACTTCATTTGAAGACATCTCCTTGTCGTTCAACTTGTCGGCCCATTCGGTCGACCCTTCCATCGTGGCGAAGCTCCGGGATTCGATTGAGGTATACCCGTGGCTACCTGACCGATTGAAGATTGAATTGACGGAGTCCTCGGATATCATGTCGTATGCGAGTGAACTCGAACGATTAGAAGACATCTCCGACCTCGGCTATTGCCTATCAATCGACGACTTCGGGACCGGATACGCCTCATTCGAAGCGATTTGGCACCTACCGATTCAAGAAGTGAAAATTGATCGGATGTATGTGAGTGGAAAGGCGAAAGAAAGTACTTCCTTCTTACGTGCCGTCTCTCGCTTTGCGAACGAGCAACAGCTGACCGCTCTCGCCGAAGGGATTGAGACCGAAAGCGACCTGTCACGCATGCTTCGTGAAGGGGTCGAACTCGGACAGGGCTTCTACTTCTCACCCGCCCTGGATGCGGCTTCATTCGAATCATGGGTCAACAAAAAGGGACACTCGCGTTGAGTGTCCCTTTTTTCAGCGTGAACGAATGTCCTCATATAACTGCCTCGTTTCTTTAAACGAAGACTGATTGAGATAGATTGTTTTTTCTGACCAATCGAGTCGGATCACCGGTTCGACATCGCGGTCGATAAAGAGGAGTACATCCTCCCCTGTTTCCGTCCGAAAATGTCCGGTCAGACGCGTTCCCGTATCTGCTCCGTTCGTTCGACGCGCGATATCCGGCAATGTCGTCCATGTCACGTCTGCCACTTCATCAAACGGGACCTCACGACCATAACTGCCTTCAATCACAATCGTTTCATCCGTCACGGTCACCTCAGTCGGTTGACTGAACCAAAACATGAGCGCCGGCACACCGACGAGTAAGACGACAGAGACAATGATGATCGGAATGAGACGTTTTTTCCCATCTGGTCTCAAGCGCCCCGCTCCATCGTAGATGTTACCGTCATAGCGTTGCATCCGCCAGAGCATCCCGACAATGAATACCATCAGGACGAGAAAGAACGGTTCGAGCGGGACGTTCCAACTAGACAGTTCGATAAGTGCAATGATGAGAAAAAGTGCACCAATCCCGTAACACATCCAGGCAATCAGTCGCGCCACTTTTTTGATGTCGACCCGCTCCTGTTTTTCTTTCGACATCGTATTATATCCAGAGATCAAGTGATACCAACCGAGCCTGTCAACCGCGAAGCCTAACCCGATGACGATTCCTGCTGCTAGAATGAGAATCCACATATGCCTCGCCTCCTCTCCTTTTTATACGTCATGACTGCTACAAAAGATTCACGTCTCGCAAAAACAGGACCGCCTATATGAGCGGTCCTGAACAGTTTTAGTTTGAAGTCGGTGTGTTCGACGGACGTTGCATCCGTCCGATTCCTTCGTATGACACATCGCCCGGATCGCGTGCAAACTTCCATGCGTTTCGTGCATCGATCAATCGACGCTGGCGCATGCCGTTGAAAGCATCCGGTGCCAAGTTCACGATCTCATCCCATTCTGTGACGAGAATGGCATAATCGGCTCCCTTCAGCGCCTCTTCGACCGTCGTCGCTTGTGGATAGTCCCACGTCGCAATCGGATCATACCCGATGACGTCCACGTTACGGGCCACCATGTGGTGAGCGAGTAGAATCGATGGGGCATCTCGCATATCGTCTGTTCCTGGTTTGAATGCCAAACCAAGGATAGCCACGCGCATGTTCGGTTCAACGTTCAATTTTGAGAGCACGTACTCGATTTGCGTCTCATTCACTTTCGTCGCCGCCCGGATGACACGTAGGTCGATCTCGTTTTCACTCGCGACGTGTAGGAGTGCGTTCATGTCTTTCGGGAAGCACGAACCTCCGTACCCGATGCCCGCGTTCAAGAACGAACGCCCAATTCGCGGATCGAGTCCCATCCCGTCCGCAATCGTCGAAATGTCAGCGCCAGCTTGATCGGCTAGACGCGACAAGTCGTTCATGAAGCTGATTTTCGTGGCCAAAAAGGCGTTCGAGGCGTATTTGATGAGTTCTGCATTGATCGGTGTCGTACAGATGAGCGGAACGCCAAGGCGTCCGTAGATTCCTGCCAACTCTTCTGCGACTTCGAGGTTTACACACCCGATGACGACACGGTGTGGTTTCATGACATCTGCGAGCGCGCGTCCTTCTTGTAAAAATTCCGGTACGATCGCAAACGTATGAGAGGGATACATGATGTTCAGTAAGTCTGTCGTGCCGGGCGGGACCGAGCTACGAATGACGATTTTATGCTTCGTGTTTAGTTCCGACAAGACTGCTTCGATATAAGATAAGTCACAGCTTCCATCCGACTTGCTCGGTGTCCCGACCGCAAGAATCAAATAGTCGACCTGCTCCGTATCCGCGATTCGGCTTGTCAGGGTGATCTGGTCGGCGTGCTCTTGCAACACCTCTGCCATGCCTGGTTCATGGAATGGCGGGTGTCCACTCATGAGAAGACGTAGCTTCTCTTCGTCCGCTTCAACCCCGATAACGTGATGACCGGCTTTTGCCAAACCACAAAGTGTAGCCAATCCAACGTATCCTAAACCAATAATTCCAAATTTCACATCAGTTCCTCCTTCAATCATCTTTTATAAGCGTACCGAAACACGCCGAAGAAGTGAAGCTTCTAACACTCTCTCGATGTTCTTTGCTATAATGAGTCAAAATGATGGGTGAAAGGACAAACCGCATGGGCTTAATCGCTTTCTTCTTAGTGACATTGTTCGTTTATTTTTGGCTTCCGGTCCGGGGGGGACTGAAAACCTTTTTGCTAGTCTTGATTATGGTGAGCGGATGGCTCTCCATTTTTGAACTCGTCTCGATTCTCGAAGCCCGTCCATGGGTCATCGCGCCAATTCTGATCATCGTTGGATCGGTGATTTGGAAAGTACAACGCGACCGGAAACAAGAGCTCAAGAAAAGTGTTTGACCTCGGTCAGGCGCTTTTTCTTTTTGTCGTATTCGATAAAGCTTATCAGATTCCTGCATTCATCAAAAAATCCTCGTACGATGGACGAGGATCAGCTTCGGTTTGTATTTAACTTTCTTATTCTAAAATACGAGAGAGATGCGTTTCATAATATACTCTCCATGACGAGCACATCATCGATTCGGTCGAGCTCGCTGAAGCCGTGTCGCATGTAGAAGGCAATCGCCCGTTCGTTCGTTGCCTCGACGTGCAAGTGAATCTTTCGTTTGTTCGTCTGGATCGCTTCTTCGCATAATGCTTCCAGTAAGGCGTGCCCACTACCGGACGGCGCTTCCGGCAACACGCAAATATGGCTGATGAAGACGATGTCCGTATCCATGTAAGCTGCGATTAGCCCGACGAGACGCCCGTCGTTCCAGATTTCATACGACGTCGCCCGTTCGTGCAGCTTCAAAGCGTATGGCTCTAACTCTACCCGCTCCGACAGCTTGGTCGGGAACAGATGATCACACGCTTCAAGATGCGCCATATAATCAGAAACCGTCCCTTGGTCGCGAGTCATCATACATCCTCCAAAATCGCGACACCAAATCCATGTCGCCCAAACTCGTTCCCGTTATAAAGGAGGTAGTGCCGACCGTCCCACTCGAAGACGTGCGGGTAACATTCCATGTCCGCATCCCATCCGTCGGAACTTCGTTCGAATCCGAGTGCCGAATCATCACGCGTCCAGTCCAACAGATTTTCCGAATAGGCGTAACCTAATCGATATCCGCGTAACGGGTCGGTCCGAAAGCCAAAGGTGTCTCGAAAACAAAAAATCATATGGTAGCGTCCGTCCGCTTCGAACACGGTCGGAAGCGCCTGACTCTCGTCCGCGATTGTATCCGAAACGATTCTTCCGTGACGCTTGAACGTCTGTCCATCTTCTGACGTGGCGAGCGCAATCTTATAGGTCCTTTCCTGGACGCCATCCGGACCCTCTTTCCATGTCGTCCCGTAAATGTAATACATATAGTATTGTTCCCGTGTGACCACAAAGGGGTCGCCGACGAGAAACGGTTCCTCGATGCTCGCCGATAATATCGGTCCGTCGCCGAGCCGTTCGAACGTCTCTCCCTCGTTCCGACTGACAGTGAGACCAATCCCCGTTTCGACCGACACAGAGTCTCGACGGCTCCAGCCACTCGTATAGCCATAAAGCCCATCACGCGTCCGCGTGACGTGGAATGGGAAGATCCCGTGTTCGTCGAATGTCCCCCGTTTTCCAAGTGGGATAACCTCATCTATGGACACGTCGATAATGTTGAAATCACGTGTCATGTCCACATATCGGACGTGGCTCTTGAACATGTCACCGTCCGGTTCGCGAGTCGAGAAATAGATGCGCACAAAATCCTCGAAGACGAGCGCCTGAGGGGACTGGGCGAACGAGGAGTACTTCCCGAAAAATCCGTACGGCGCCGGGTCGAAGATGTGTCCGAGTTTCTTCCACTTCATCTCGCTCCCTCCTTGCGCTCCGCGATGCCGAATCCTTCTCGTCCGACTTCATTCCCCAAATAGAGTAAATACCGTTTCCCGTTCAATGTGAACGTATGGGGGTAAGCGACCATCTCGTCATCGAATCCTGATTCGTTCCGCGAGAACTTCATCACGTCATCGTCACGCGTCCAATGGAGGAAATCCGGAGAAGAGGCATATCCGATTCGATAAGTCCGCTCTGGATTCTTCCGATAATCGGTCGCGTCCCGGTAACAGAAAAACATATGATAGCGCCCATCCTCATAAAAGACGTCTGGACTAGCCTGCGCTTCATTGGGAAGTACGCTTTCGATCAAATCGCGTCCCGCCTTCACCCAAGTGACCCCGTCCTTCGACGTGGCCAGCCGAATCTTATACACCGGTTCAGGACGTTCGCCATCCATGACCCACTCTCGTCCGGCGATATAGAACAAGACCCACGTGTCATGGAAACGCCGAATCTTCGGACCGCTCAAGATGAACGGTTCATCGAGTGTATACGATAGGATCGGTCCTGGACCGACACGCTCAAACGAACGTCCGCCGTCTCGACTGATGGCTTTTCCGATATTCACATTAAACGGAACGGACACCGTACGCGTCCAGCCCCCATAATAGGCGTGCACCTCATCCCCAACCTCAATCGCTGAGAACGGATAGACACCAAACTCGTCGAACGTCCCACGTGCACCGAGCTCCAGTATCGGTCGTTCACTCACTCGAAGAATCGAGAAATCCTCTTTTGCGACATCCACATACCCGCTGTGACTGACGTATCGTCCATCGATCGGTTTCGGTCGACAACTGAAGTAGATTCGTAAATAGGTATCGCGTTCCAACACACAAGGTCCTTGTGCGAACGCATCCATCCAGTCGAGTGATGCGTCTCGTTGAGGGCTGAAGAAAAGACGTCGATTGGTCCATTCAAATGATGTATTCAACGTGTTCGTCCCCTTTCCCCTAATTGTTGCGGCATCTATCTCGCCCCATTAGACGAGCGTATAGGCATCGAGTAGTTCACGCATTTTCGTCTTCGAATTGAACATCAAGACATCGATGATGGACAAGTTGGGCGTGAACGGATGACCAAATTGAGCATATTCCACAGCATTCATTTGGATAAAATCAAGCGGCACTCCGGATTCCGCGAAACGCTGTTTGTCATAAAGTTCCTGTCCTCCAATCGCATTGATGTAATGCGATGTACGCAAATGATGACAAATCTCGAGTACCAATTGTTCACACTTCAGCGACTTGTCGTAGTCGAGCGAAGAGGCGACCAATAACTCCGTATCCATCTCGAGATAGTCACGCACTTCCGTCAATAACGTTTCTAGATAAGTGGCGACATTGCGTTCCTCATTTTGAATGATTCGTTCAACCATCGGCATGACGTCGGCATAACTTGGTGCGCGTTGATACGCATGGTGCAATAAGCGCAGTTGATAAGTCTCATGAACTGGATCGAGAATCCGCTCATGCTCACGGATCGTACGATGTTGTGTCATATGATCGATTTTCAGATGGATCGGTTTGATGTGTCCCTCGACCAAAATACGGTTTCGATGAATCCATCCTCGTTTCGCAAATTGCACATGGTCCAAAATAACGAACTGGTCCACCGCGTTCATCAATTGAATATAGCCGAGGTATGGGAAGTAGTACGGCTGCATGATTCCTAATTTCATTTGAGCCGCCTCCTTTAACCGAGCTGGAGCGAGCGCATGCGAATCAACCACTCCATCAAGATTGGATGTCGCACCATCAAGTAGGGACGTAGCCGCTCTCTACCGACAAATCGCTCCACATATTGATCATACCGAGGTGACTTCAGCGCTTGAAAATCTCGTCGAAGTCGATGCAACCCGACCTCGAACGATAAGCGAGAGATTTCGATTTCTTGATGAAATCTGCCATTCGTATAGGAATCGAACGCATCCATCATTCGGATGAACGCCTCGATCCGCTCGATGTCGCGCTCCCTGTTTCGTTGACGCCACTTCGTGGTGACCGACCCGGACACACCGAATCGATATACGCTCATCACCTCAGGCATGTAGTAGGCGTAACCTTGGCTTGCGACGTGAAGTTTGAGCGCGCCGTCGAAGGCAGGCGTATCGCCGATCCAATCTAACAGATGGTCTGTCAGTCCATTTCGGTACAGCATGGACATCGTTGGAATGAAGCCGAGTAGCTGTAACTCCCCGGCATGATAGGTCCGCGGTTCCGTCGAGGCATACTTTCTGTTTTCAGGCATCCACGGGATGACGCGCCATCCGGTATGGAGTGTGTCGTCCGTTTCGACATACGCATCATGAAAACAGAGCGTACAGTCCGGATGGGCTTCCATATAGTCGACTTGTTTCTGCAACTTTTGCGGGTCGGTCCAGTAGTCATCCCCGTCACAAAGCGCGATGTACTTGCCACGCGCCCTCTCTTCGTTCAACAGATTCACCAACACACCTTGAGAATATTGGTTTTCCGTTTGATAGATGACCCGAATGAGGTTTGGGTGCTGTTCTTCATACTTACGCACGATGTCTGCCGTCCGATCCGTTGAGGCATCCTCATGAATGAGGATTTCAAATTCAAAATCTGTTTCCTGCATCAAAAATCCTTCAATCGTTTTGGCGATGTATGGTTCGTGGTTATATGTGATGCAGTCGATGCTGACCATCACCATGTCGATCCCCCCTTCCCCGGGATGATAGAACGGTGCAAATTCAGGAAGAATACATGTCTTGATAATAGGTTTTGTACGCTCCCGAGACAATGCGCTCAACCCATTCCGGATGTGACCGATACCATTCAATCGTCTCTTTGATTCCTTGTTCAAAACGATAGCGCGGCATCCACCCTAATTCGTCTTTCATTTTCGTCGCGTCAATGGCATAACGACGGTCATGACCAGGGCGATCCGTCACGAATTGGATGCGATCATCGGGTAAGTCAAACGCCTGTAAAATCGTTCGGACGAGCTCGAGGTTCGTCTTCTCGTTATGTCCGCCGATGTTATAGACTTCCCCGACCTGTCCCTGCTGCCGAACGAGATCAATCGCTTCACAGTGATCTTGTACATGTAACCAATCTCGGATATGTCCTCCGTCCCCATATACTGGGAGTAGTTGATCAGTCATACAATGGTGCACCATGAGCGGAATCAGTTTCTCGGGGAATTGATACGGACCATAATTGTTGCTGCAACGGGTGATCTTAATCGGTAATCCGTAAGTCTCATGATAGGAACGAACGAGCAAATCGGACCCGGCCTTCGAGGCGGAATAGGGGCTGTTCGGGGCGAGGGGTGTCTCTTCAGTAAAGAATCCCGTCTCCCCGAGCGACCCGTATACCTCATCCGTCGAGACATGGACGAAACAGACATTGTCTCGGTATTCTCGACTGTATTTGTCGTCCGGATATCGTTTCCAATGCCGCATGGCCACGTCGAGCAACACTTGTGTACCAAGGATATTCGTCGAGAGGAACAACTCCGGCTCAAGAATACTTCGGTCGACATGCGATTCCGCTGCAAAATGCACGACTTCGTCAATCTCAAAGAGAGAGAACAGTTCATCAATCGCCGGACGGTCGCGGATGTCTACTTTCCGAAACACGTAGAGCGAGTCGTGCTCGAACGCCTGGACATTCTCTAAATTGCCGGCATAGGTCAAAGCGTCGACGTTAAGGATTCGTGACGTTGGATGTTTGTCCCGAAAGTGTTTTATGAAATTTGAACCGATGAACCCGGCTCCGCCAGTCACTAGGATCGTATGCATTGGTCTGTTCTCCTTCCTCTAGAAGCGATATCAAATACTGTCCGTAATCGGTCATCTTGAGCGTTTGACCGATGTCGGCCAATTGCTCTCGTGTGATGAACCCACGACGCCACGCAATCTCCTCCAGACATGCGATGTAATAGCCTTGCCGTTCCTGTACCGTCTGTACGAAAATGGAGGCTTTGATCATCCCCTCAGGCGTCCCGGTATCGAGCCATGCCATCCCGCGACCGAACAAGACGACGTTCAACTCGCCTCGTTCCAAATACATCTGATTGATTGACGTGATCTCAAGCTCACCGCGTGGGGACGGCTTCACTTGTTTCGCGAACTCGACGACCTGATTGTCATAAAAGTAGAGACCCGGTACCGCATAATTGGATTTCGGGACCGCCGGTTTCTCTTCGATGGACAAGACACGACGGTCCGCATCAAACTCGACGACACCGAATGCCCGTGGGTCTTTGACCGGATACCCGAACACCGTCGCGCCTGACTGCCGCTCTTTCGCATCCTGTAAAAAGCGCGTCAAGTTCGGGCCATAGAAGACGTTATCCCCTAAGATGAGGCAAACCGAGTCGTCCCCGATGAACGATTCTCCTAATATGAAAGCATCCGCGAGACCGACCGGACGCTCTTGTACTTGGTACGTAATCGAGATTCCGAGTTGATGCCCGTCACCGAACAGTCGCTCATACCCGGAGATGTCTTTCGGGGTCGAGATCAATAAAACCTCCTTGATGCCGGCGAGCATCAACACCGACATCGGATAATAGATGAGGGGCTTGTCGTAGATCGGCAATAGCTGTTTCGAGACTGCTTTCGTCATCGGGTAGAGACGCGTCCCGTTCCCACCCGCTAGAATGATCCCTTTCATCGTTCATTCCCTCCTTCAAGGATTACGTCACAAATGCGGTCGACCATCTCCATTGTCATGTCCGGATACAGAGGTAACGTGATCACCCGATCCGAGACGTACGTGGCGTTCGGTACGGATGCGTCGAATGCGTAGCAGGAAAAATCGGTCACGAGCGGATAGAAGTACTTCCGGGCGAGAATCCCATGCTGCGCTAAGTATGCCATCATGTCATCGCGTGCCTCTCTCCCTGGCGTGACGAGAACCGGATAGTACGCATAGTTGGACTCGGTTCGTTCATTCCGGAGGTTCAAGCGAAGAAACGAAGCGTCCCTTAAACGGGTGTCGTATCGCTCGACCAGACGTTTCCGCTTTTCAATGTCGGTATCAATCCGTGGGAGGTTGCACCGTCCCATCGCCGCCTGAAACTCATTCATCTTGGCGTTGCCCCCAACCGATTCGACGGATTCTGGTCCGGTGATCCCAAAGTTGACGGCTTGATGAATCGCCTCGATGTAACGGGTATCCCGGAACGTGAGCACCCCACCTTCAATCGTATGAAACACTTTCGTCGCATGAAAGCTGAACATCGTCATATCGCCGAACGTCGAGACATCGCGCCCGTCGTGCCGGACACCGAACGCGTGCGCCGCATCGTAGAGGACGTGGAGCCCATGGTGTTTCGCGACTTGTTCAATCGCCTCCACGTCACATACGTTCCCATACACATGAACGGGGAGGATGGCCGTCGTCCGTTCCGTGATCAGCGCCTCGATTTTGTCGACGTCAATCGTATAGTCGACGGGGTTGATGTCACAGAAGACAGGGGTGATTTGTTTTCGGATGAGCGCATGCGTCGTCGAGGCGAACGTGAACGGCGTCGTGATGACCTCACCCGTCAATCCGAGCACGTCAATCGCCGTTTCGAGGGCCAGATGACCGTTCGTCAATAAAGAGACGTGCGGGACGTGGAGACGCTGCTCTAACTCTTCTTCTAATGCCCGCACATGCTCGCCACGGTTGCTCAAGTGACGCGATTCCCAAAGGGGACGAATCATCTCGACATACGTATCAAAATCCGGCATACTCGGTCGCGTGACGGGAATGACGGCATCTGCTTCTACATTTGAACCATTCATGGTGAGATCACCCCTTTCCTTTCGCTTAAGCGAATGCTCGGTTTCGTACTTTGATCAGCCACTCCGTTAAATGCGGCTGCTTGATCATCAGGTAAGGTCGGATTCGATCGATTCCGACGAATCGATCGAGATACGCGTCATACCGAGTGGAACGTAACACATCATACTCTCCTTTCAATCGGTGAAGCCCCACTTCAAAAGAGATTCGTGATAACTCTAAATCCTGATGGTATTTCCCATCGGTATAGGCATCAAATAAGTTGATAAAATGAATGAAGTCCTCATGTCGCTTCACGTCACGTTCGACATTCCCCTCGTTCCACATGGTCGTCGCCGACCCTTCCACCTCGTAGCGATAGACACTCATCACTTCCGGCATGTAGTAGGCGTATCCCCTGCTCGTGATATACAAGCGAATCGATGCATCTCGCGCCGGCGTCTCCTCGAGCCATCGCGGGGCGTCACGGAAATCGTTCACATACAACATGGACATCGTCGGAACGAACCCGAGTAACTGTAATTCTCCGGCATCATACGTCCGGGGCACGGATGAAGCAAGCTTTCGATTTTCCGGCATCCATGGAATGACGTGCCAATTCGTGTGGAGCTTCCCACCTGTCTCGACGTACGCATCGTGGAAACAAAGCGTACAGTCCGGATGGGCTTCCATATAGTCGACTTGTTTTTGCAGTTTGTACGGGTCGGTCCAGTAATCATCGCCCTCACAAACCGCGATGTATTTGCCGCGTGCCCGCTCCTCGTTCAACCGGGCGATGAACACGCCTTTTGAATATTGATTCTCCGTCTGATAGATGACGTTGAATTTTTCAGGATATTTCTGAACGTATTCCCGGATGATGTCTGCCGTCCGATCCGTCGAGGCGTCATCATGGATCAGAATCTCGACCTCGAAGTTCGTGCGCTGTGACAAAAAGCCTTCAATCGCCTGAGCGATGTACTTCTCGTGATTGTATGTGATGCAGTTGATGCTCACCATGACCATGATGAATCCCTCCTTTATGAGACTTCCGCGTCCTGTGCGACAGTGGCTGGATAGGTGTCCGGTTGACTCGCGTCGAACGGCTCGTTCACCCACATCACCGTCACTAAATCTTTCACGCCCGTGTTTTCAATATGATGGACGTAACCTGGCGGAATCTCGATAACTTCAAGCTGTTCTTCACTGACATGGAACGAGATGATCTGATTTTGGTCCATCAACCGGAGCCGAATCACGCCCTCACCGCTAACGACGATGAATTGCTCATGTTTCGACTCATGCCAGTGCTCCCCTTTTGTGATTCCGGGTTTGGCCACGTTGACGGAGACTTGACCACGGTCAGGCGTCTTGAACAGTTCTGTGAACGATCCCCGCACGTCCTGATGCATCAAGAGAGGCGTGACCATCCGTTCTTTCGGCAAGTAACTTAAGTACGTGCTGTACAGCTTTTTCGTAAAAGGATCCGATACATCCGGTACCCCTCTAGCCATTCGGACCGCTTCGAACGATTCAATCATTCGGGCAAGGTCGAATAATGTGATCTGGTGTGTCGGGACATCTGAATCGGTGCTTTCTGTTTTATGCAACGCCCCTACAAACGATGCGACGACGTCATCGACATGGGCGAGCGTCAACACGTGATTGGGATGTGTGACCGTGATGTCCTCTCCTCGTGCAATCTGATAACAAAACGTCGTGACCGCACTGTTATAGAATGGTCTCCCCCATTTGCCGAACAGGTTCGGGAGCCGATATATGTGAACCGGTGCCCCGCTCCGTTGACCGTACAGCCGCAAAATGTCCTCCGCTTCTCGTTTACTGTTTCCGTAAGGATTGTCTTGAGTCGCTTGAATCGATGAGGCGAAAAAGACGGGGACCGGATTATAGGACAGCAATTCGGTGGCGATCGCCTCGGTCAAGTCGACGTTTCCCGTCGTGAATTCTTCGACTCGTTCGGGACGGTTCACTCCGGCCACATGATAGACGGCGTCCGCTCGACGCAGATAGCTGCTTCGTTCCACGGATGAGGTCGAACGGGTGATCGGGAGGACGAGATGCCCAGCCCGCTCCAAGGCGTGGACGAGGTGTCTGCCTAAAAAACCGTTCGCACCGGTGACGACGATGTCCATGATTCTCCCTCCGTTTCTTCGGTCGACTTGATGTGTAAGGTCAGCCATCGCTCGGGATGTTCGACGAGTCGAAGCATCGTCTCGACGTCTTCAAACTCTAGAATCAAACTACCGAGTGCTTGATTTGCCCCTTCGAAGCGCGGTACCACATCTCCGACGTTGTAATAGATGTTCGCTTGTCGAATCGTATATGCGTCCTCATCGAAATGGACACCCATGAATCGCCCCGTTTCTTGACTGCCGATGATGAAATAGGCGGACGGTACGGTCACTGGTTTCATCTCGATCGTCACCGGTATCCCGAGTGCGACATCAATCGTCGCCTGGACCAAGTCGACGCCTGTCGCTTGTTCGATGATTTGTGGGATGTAATTCCCTCCGTTCCGTGGACCGATATCCATCAGATAGACGTCTTCTCCTTTGACGAAGATGTCGAAGTTGAACGCGCCTTGCTTGAAGCCGACTTTAGTCAACATGCGTTGCAACGTCTCATGGACTCGCTCAAGCACGTGAGGCGGATGGACACTCGGGAAACTCGCACTGATCGGGGCGAACGGGTTGACTCCGTTCACATTGAAGTGTCCGTTTCCGAAACAACGAAACACCAACTCCCCGTCGACGACAAATCCATCACCCGCTAATTGATAGCCGTCTCGGGTAATGAACTCCTCCACGACTACTTCCTGATTGAATGACATCGTAAATGCCACTCGAAGATGGCGACGAAGCTGCTCAATCCCGTTCCCCCGACTCCATTTGTTGACCCCTTTACTCCCAGAGGCGTCGGCCGGTTTGATGATGTACTCGCCCGCTCGATTCCGTAACGTTTCGACGGCTATTTCTAGTTCGGTAAACGCAAAGGCTTCCGGGACGGCAAAGCCATGTCGCTGTAGGAATGTTCGAAACTTCGCTTTATTCGTCAACGTTTCGACCGTTTCTAGCGAGTTCGTCACTAAACCGAGCGCTTCTCCGACATAGGCGGCCGTTCGCGCCGCCGGGTCGGAGGCATAAGCGACAATCCCATCGATGCCTTCTTCTCTCGCGATGGCGAGGACTGCTTCCCGATCAAGCGTGCTCGTACAGTAATAGCGATCGGCCACGAGTCGACCTGGATTATCCGGTAGATAGTCACAGAGAACGGTGAATATCCCTTGTTGTTTCGCTTTTTGGATGATGGGAACTTGATGCATCGCGCCCCCGAGCAACATCAGCTTCAGCATGGTGAGAATCTCCTTTGCGATAAAGTGGTTGGAGTAAATCGGCGTAGATGGCAGCAGTACTGGCGTTCAGTCGCGGTGTCACGAGTTCTTTCGATTGTTGTCCGTGAGCTTTCAATTTTTCAGGATGTTCCAGATACCGCTTAAGCTCGGTCACGAGTGACGCCACCGTCGGTTCGCATTTGTAACAGTTAATGCCTTCGTGCAGATGTCTCTCAACGTTGTTGACGTCATGGCTGACAACAATCCCCATCCCGGACGCGCAGGCTTCAATGATGCTGATGTTCCCGTTCGAATAGGTCGCCGGTAATACGAGGATGTCCGAACTCCGGTAAACGAGATTCAATCCTTCCCACGACTCGATTTCGTCAAGGAACGTGACGTCCTTCAACTGCTCGTCCTCGATATATCGCCGACACGCATCTGCGAGGTGTCCGTCGCGATTGAGCGACATGGAAAGGTTCGGATATTCTTCTTTCAAGATTCGATACGCCTCCAAGGCGACGAGCGGTTGATAACGTTCAATTAAGCGATTGGCAAACAACAGATGAATCGGGTCATTTGGTCCTTTCTGACGCAATGGGTGCGACATATGCGTCTCGATATCAATCGGATAGGGCGCCGAGACGACTCGTTCGGAAGGGAAGCCTAGTTCCTTGATAAATTGATCGCGTGCGACGTTTCCCATTCCGAAAATCAAATCGGTCCGCTTGAACAGTCGATGAATCCGTGTGGTCTTGTGCAAGCCGTTTTCTCTTGTCAATAACGTCGATTCGCCGCTCGTCTCACCTCGAACGTTTCGGATTGGCTCGCTCATGACGACGACGCGCACCCCGAACAGTTTGACAATTTTTAAGAGAATTGCGTGAAACGGGGTAAAGCCGGCTAGTAGCAAGATATGCGGTCGAAACCGGATGAGTTGGACAAACACATCGAGTGACAGATAGTTCGTCTTTTTCGAGAAATAGGAGCCTCTCAAGACGCGACAGCGTTTACCAAGTGGGATGACCCACCAATCAGGACGTTGATCCGTGATTTGTCTATAAAACCAAAACTCAGTATCAAAATATTTATGGAGCGCGTCAGCGAATTTCACTTGATACGGGGAAGCCATATTGGATAAGAAGACGATTCGTTCTCTGGTCATCACACTCACCCGATTCGTTTCGCGGAAGCGGGAATCGTCCATTTCGCGAGTTCTTCCTGGATGTAAGGTAACGTCAACAAGAGTTCCTTCACTTCCTCCACATCGAGCTGTCTCGTATTGTTCGAGTTGTACTCGCCTTGAGCAGTCAACTCCTGGCTGCCTTCACTGAAGTACTTCTCGTAGTTCAAGTCACGATTGTCGGCCGGGACGCGGAAGAATCCACCCATGTCCTCGGAGACGACTTTCTCTTCCCGGGTCATCAACGTCTCGAACGCTTTCTCACCGTGGCGGGTCCCGATGACTTTGATGGGGAGATCGACCCCGAACAGTTGTTTCACGGCTTCCGCGAGCACACCGATTGTCGAGGCAGGTGATTTTTGGACCATGATGTCACCGGCATGCGCATGATGGAATGCGAAGACGACGAGTTCGACCGCATCGGCCAAGCTCATCAAGAAACGCGTCATGAGCGGATCGGTCACGGTGAGCGGCTCCCCTTTTTTGATTTGCTCCACGAATAATGGGATGACCGACCCACGCGAGGCCATCACGTTCCCGTAACGGGTCCCGCAGATGAGCGTCCGGTCTGGTCCGACCGCACGGGCCTTGGCGACGAAAACTTTTTCCATCATCGCTTTGGAGATTCCCATCGCATTGATTGGGTAGGCCGCCTTATCCGTCGAAAGACAGATGACCTTCTCCACACCCGCTTCGATGGCGGCATTCAAGACATTTTCCGTACCGAGAATATTCGTCTTCACCGCTTCGATTGGGAAAAACTCACACGAGGGAACTTGTTTTAGTGCCGCTGCATGGAAAACGTAATCGACCCCATACATGGCATTTTTGACACTGTTCGGGTCCCGTACATCGCCAATGTAGAATTTTAACTTGTCATGATGATAGCGATTGCGAATGTCTTCTTGTTTCTTCTCATCCCGTGAAAAGATGCGAATCTCTTTGATGTTCGTATCGAGGAATCGCTCCATCACGGCATTGCCGAACGATCCCGTCCCACCCGTGATGAGCAATGTTTTATTGGAAAACATAAGAAGGCTCCTTTCGTAGCTGTCTAGTCTCAGATGTAGGAAGAGCGGTATGTCATCATTTACCCGGTTGGTCTCACTTAAATTGGTAACTTAATGGAAACCGTTATCATTTTTTCGCAACATGCATCATCTTCTTTTCTTCAGACGTCGGGCTCGGTGGTGGCGCCCCTTCCACGATTCCTTCCCGGAGCAAAACGTTCCTGACGGTCAAGGCGATACAGCGCAGATCGAACCATAAGCTCATCTGGCGAACGTATTCCCCGTCGAGTTTCGCCTTCATCTCAATCGGAAGCTCATCGCGCCCCTTCACTTGTGCCCATCCGGTCAGCCCCGGCAGCGCTTCTGTCGCGCCTACCTGTCGACGGGCCTCGACCAAGTCGTCTTGGTTCCACAGTGCGGGTCTCGGTCCGACGATGGCCATCTCGCCTTTTAAAATGTTTACGAGCTGTGGCAATTCATCGAGACTCGTCTTGCGAAGAAACGCCCCGACGCGCGTGATGTGTTTCGTGGAGTCGTTAAACAGATGTGTCGGGACATCGTTCGGGGTGTCTTGATGCATCGTCCGGAACTTATACATCCAAAAACGTGTCTCCCGTAACCCGATGCGCTCCTGTTTGAAAAAGACGGGACCCCTCGAATCGATTTTGATCAAGAGGGCGATGAGGAGCAGAAACGGTGCGAGAAGAAGGAGCGCGACTCCGCTGAGCGTCCCGTCAAAAACTCGTTTGAACGTCATATAGTCCATGGCTCACACCTCTTTCTTCTCGGTCGACACCGGATGTTGCTTCCACACTTCTCGCATCACATAGTCCGTGTAGGACAGCAAGATGCGGAGCACTTTATCGGAGACGTTCGGCATGGCATAATCGTTCACGAGTCGCATCGGACCTTCCGTCTCTTCTAAGATTCGAAGCGCCTGAAGCACCCGTTCCCGCTTCAATCCGACCATCATCGCTGCCCCTTCCTCCATCGCCTCCGGACGCTCATGCGCTTGTCGGATATTCAATCCTTTGATTCCAAGAATCGAGCTTTCTTCACTGATCGTACCGCTGTCCGACAACACGGCCTTCGCATGGAGTTGCAGGTGGACGTAGTCACTGAAGCCGAGCGGCTTGAGGGTACGAATGTTTGGATGGAGACGCACCCCACTCTCACGAATGCGTTTTGCCGTCCGGGGATGGGTGCTGACGATGAGGGGGAGCTGGTACGTGGTCGCGACCGCATTGAGCGTGTCGACGAGATCGAAAAAGTTCTCGTCATCACTGATGTTTTCATCGCGATGGGCCGATACGACGAAATAGGCATCTCGCTCCAAGTCGAGCCGTTCGAGCACGTCTGACCGCTCGATCTTCTCCCGTTGACGATGGAGCACCTCGTACATCGGGCTCCCCGTCTTGATGATGCGGTCCGCCGGTAACCCTTCACGAAGCAGATACTCGCGTGCGATGTCACTATAGGTCAGATTGATGTCGGCGATATGGTCGACGATGCGACGATTCGTCTCCTCCGGGACCCGTTCATCAAAACAGCGATTCCCCGCCTCCATATGGAAGATGGGAATGTGATGACGTTTTGCGGCGATGGCTGCGAGACAGCTGTTCGTGTCCCCGAGTAGCAAGACCGCGTCCGGACGCTCGGATGTGAGCACGGGATTGATGGCGATGAGGATATTGCCGATCGTCGCCATCGGACCATCCGCCGAGGCGTCTAACACATAATCCGGTGTCCGCAGGCCAAAGTCTTCAAAGAAAATCTGATTCAATTCATAATCATAGTTTTGTCCCGTATGAACGAGCACATGATCGATTGCCTCGGAGGCTTCGAGACGTGCCATCACGGCGGACAATCGAATGATTTCGGGTCTAGTACCAACAATCGTCATGACCTTGAGTCGTTTCATCTTGTTCCCTCCTAGGATGTGTGGTGAATGGATAGGATGCGTAGTTTCAATTGAGCGAACACTTGGCGGAACATGGCTTTCTCCGTTTCATCAAATGCGAGTCCCCACATGATGATGGCGTATATGCTGATGAGCACGATTCCCTTCAAGCCGAAGCCGAACCAGTTCGAGGACGGGAAGAAGAACTGGATTCCCCAGCCGATGAGCGTGTACAGGAGAATACCGGGCAAGAGTTTCAGATGGCATTTGCGGAAAAAGCCAAGAATGTCGAGACCGAGGACCCGATGATAAATCACGTTCATATAGAAGACGAGACCGACGATGTTGCCGATGCAAATGGCGATGGCCGCACCAATCGGACCAAAGTGTGGAATCAACAGTGGCGAGAGCGTCATACTGATGGCGGCCACGATAAGGGCTGCGAACGCCCGATACTTCACCTTGTTTTCGGCAATGAGTGTCGTGTTGCCGATGTCTTGCGTCAACGTGATCACACTCGGTGCAATCAAGAGAAGCGCGATCACGTAGGAGTCGGTGAAGTCTGGTCCGACCCATAGGTGCATGAACTCTCGACCGAGGATGAAGAACGAAGCGAGAATGAGTCCGACGATATACAGTTGAATTCGACCGATGCGGACGAAGAGGTACCCGATGGCCTCACGATCGTTTCGGGACAACATCCGACTGACCTTCGGAAGGAACAAATAGCCGAGTGAAGCCGCAATGGTCCAGACGTATCCTTCGATGACCATCCCGACGGAAAAGAGGGCAATCGACGCACTGCCTGCTAGAATCCCTAGCAGGCTCGGGGTGATGTTCAACACGAAGCGTTGGGCAACGAGCGTGATCGTGCTCCAGGATGTGAAACTAAAGATGTCCCGATATATTCCTTTCTCTCGATTCTGAAAGTTGGCGCGGACGAGAGTCTTGCGCCGAATGAAGACGTATTCAACGAGTAAGACGATTGTGCCGACCAGCGCATTAACGATGACAAGGGCATACAACCCATAGCCGAGAAGAAGTGCGGTGACCATCAAAGCGACCGTCCCGACCTTCTCAGCAAGATGTAAGGCACTCGAGAAGAGGAATTGTTCATGGGATACGAGAATGCCAGAGAATGGCTTCGTCGGGAACGAGACGACGATGAACAGTCCCGCGATGACATAGAGCACTTTCAACTGTTCGAGTTCGGTCGCTGTCAAACTCGAGTAAATCGAGTCCAAGAAGAAGTAGACGACGGTGAGGATGAGGAAGAGGACGAGTGAGATGGCGATGAACAGTTTATAGGCGATGCCTAAAAATCGTCCTGCCCGCTCGTGGTCCCCCTCCGCCATATACTTGCTCATGAATCGTGAGACGGCCGCATCGAGCCCGAAGTCCATCGCGAACATACTGATGAGAGAGATGGTCAGCATATACAACCCGTAACTCGCCTGCCCGATTTCATGAATCATCCACGGCGTATAGATGAGACCGGATAAGATGCCGAAAAAGATCTGTGTGTAGGACATGACCGCTCCAATCTTGATTTTGCGGTTACTGGCTGCCTCGTCTAGCGTCATGCGTGTCGACATATGCTTCACCTCCTCGTTTTACCAAAAGAACGAATACACCGGCGCTTCGCGAATAAACAAGAGACCGAGCAACATAACTGCCGAGTAATAGACGACGAGTCGTTCCCGCCGCTCGAACGTGCCGACAATCTCTGGAATCATCAACAATAGGAAGAGTGAAAAGTATTGGACGAGCCGCATCATGGACGGGTTTAAGAATGTCAACGGCAAGAGACAGGCGGCGAGTAACAACGCATTGAAGAAATGGATGGCGGATGGATTGTTCGCTAAAATTTGATCTTTTCGCCATAGTGCCATGAAGAGAACAGAGAGCAACATCAGACTGAAGTTGACCGCCCCGGCCCCTTCCATGGCGCTGTAGGTTTCATAGCCAGACACTTGAACGAGCAGATCGAAGAACGAATTCCGGAAGACGAACAATCCGATGACGACCCCGAACATGGTCATCAAATACGCTTTGGTCAGTTGCTTGTTCGCTAAAAAGTAGAACGGGACGAAGATGAGCGAGGATTTATGAATCGTCATGGCGATGCATACGAGCAGAAGGAACCAGCCCAACTTCCGCGCCCGCACGAAATGGTATCCGACGAGCACGACGAGCGCGGTCGCCACCGTTTGGCGTAAGCCGGTGACGGCGAAGAATTCGTAGAAGAGGACCGAAAAGAGCAGGAAACTGATGAGCGGTTCGCTCGAGTATTTGTAGATGAAATAGCCGAGTGGGATCATGAAAATCATCGCGATGAGCACGAGATACACTTGATAGTCCGTAATCACATACTGGATGAGACGTTGGAACAGGTAGAAACCCGGGTCCTCGCTCTCAGTGAAGACGATTTCAAAGAAGCGGTCGGTGAACGCACCGAGCGGTAACGTTTGCGACTGAAGGAAGAGTGCCTTGTACTGCGCGGTATCTGCCCCGACGGTGACGTCTCGGAAGCCTGACAAGACGATCCATTGAATCGTGGCGAAAGATACGAACCAAGCACGGCGACTCGGAATCTCGTGACGGATCAACAACAGTCCCCAACCGACCAACAGCGCCATATTGACTAAATAGATCGTCATCTCAACCCCTCCTTTCTAACGATAAATCAGATTGGTCATCCCTCGATATAGAGACAGCAGGTTTGAAAACAGGATACCGTTCCAGCGAAGCCACCGATATTCCAGCGGTCCAAAGTAACGATTCACATCATGTGTCGTTAAGTACTGTTCCCGTACGTCCGCCGCATTTTCTTTAAACGTGTGCTTCAGAATGATGGCGGTCAATTCCTCTCCGTTATCACGCACCTCGACGTCCTGGAGTAGCCGCTTCAGATAGCGATTCGATTCCATCGTGGCTCGATATGCGATTTTTTTCGTCTGTTGCTCGCCGTGAATCCGTGAATAGACGAGCGGCTCACGCATCACGTAAAAGTCGAACCCATCGAGCGCCAACTCGACCCAGCAGATCCAGTCTTGAATGAAGCGGTCCTCTAACGAAAAACGCCGATGTTCGAACGCTCGTCGCGGAATCAAGAGCGCGCATCCGTTCAAAGTCGAGGACAACAGCAAGTGACGGAACATGTCCTGACTCGAATAGAATCCGCTCACTTTCCGTTGCACCCGTCGGATTGCCTCCCCATTTTCGTCAATGAACGCCGTCCCTGTGACGACGATTGTCTGGTTCATCGGGAGATGTTGCTCGTGCAATGCGGCGAGCTGTCGTTCGATCTTTGTCGGTTCGTACACGTCATCGTGACTGAGCCAGGAGAAATAGTCTCCGTTCATTTCTTCAATCCCACGATTCAACGCACTCGAGACGCCCCCATTTTCCTTTTCCACGTAGCGAATTTTCTTGCCGTAACTTGTCGCAATCGCCGCCGTTTTCCCGTCATCAGTCGAGCCGTCGTTGACGACGATCACTTCAATCGAAGGATGCGTCTGGGCTAAGGCGCTGTCGATACATGTCCGTAAATAATCGCTCCCGTTATAGACGGGGATGATGATGGATACGAGTGGTGTCATAAAGCGTTCCTCACTTTCTCGGTTTGCAGCTCCTCATACACGTGCAGGTAGTCCTCCGCCCGGTCGAATAAGTCGAACCGTTGACGCGCTTCGTTCGCACAAGCGATTCGTGAGATCGAGGCGTGATGGAGACGATCGAGTCCGTCCATTACATCTTCGACCGATCGCGTGGCGACGACGACACCGGTCCGTTCTGTCACAAGTTCCGGACTGGCCGTGGAATTGAGGACGAGAACTGGCGTGCCACAGGCGAGTGCCTCTGCCGTCACGTTTCCAAATGATTCTTCCTCTGACAGGTTCAACAAGACGTCTGCCGCGGCATAGTAAGAAGCCAATTCGCTCGGGTCATGTGTCTCCTGAACGTGAAGCACATTCGCCGGCAGGTCATGTTGTTCAGGCATCTGTCCGACTAAGACGATTTGGTCGGACGGTCTGGCCGTGGCCAACTCCATGAAGGCAGACAATCCTTTCGCCTCCGTCCAATGGCTCGCCACACCGAGAAGAATGTGTTGTCCCGTCAACCCGAGGCGTGCCCGAAGTGGGGCTACCTCTTTCGGTGTGAACGTCTCCAAATCGACCCAGTTGTAGATGCGACGAATGATGGAGGCGTGTTGCAGAATCGAGAAGTGGGCTTCCATCGTGATCCAATCCGACACTCCCACTACTGCCAAGCGTGGAATGGCGTCGTACCATTGGCGCTTGTCCGCCAACATCTCGCCGGTCCGGTCTAAAAACCAGCTCGGGATGTCTTCTTTTAAGAGCGGGCATTGTCCACATCCATCCTTCCAGCGCGTACATCCGACCGCCGTATAGTGGGTACATTTCCCGGTGAATAGCCAGCAGTCGTGAAGCGTCATGACGGTGGCGATGTCCTGCTTCGCCAAATACTCAAACAACGTCTGAAGATGAAGGTAATTGGCGTGAAGATTATGAAGATGAACCACGTCCGGCCGAAAGCTGTCCATGAAGGCAATCAAGTCAGCGGTCGACCGTTTAGACGTGTACCCTTGGCGCCCCGTCACGCGGGCGTGGAGCGCATGTCGCTTCGTTTCCCACGCCTGTCCGACTACCACACTCGTCTCGGTCACCGGTCCGGTCGCATGGGCGATTCGGACGTTGTGTCCGTAAGAGGCATGAACGGATGCGAGCTCTTTACACATCCGACCGGTGCTTTTCACTTCGTTGATGGCATTGATGTGTAGAATATTCATGTCCGAGACCTCACTCGTATGCGTAGTAGGTGTTGTTATCACGAGAAGAACGTTTGTTGAGGACGAGGCCGAGAAGTTGTGACCCGGTCCGTTCAAGTTGTTCTTTCGCCTTCAGGACGAGCTGACGATCTGAGTTCTCGCAACCGATCACGAGAATCGTCCCATCGGATACGTTGGCCAACAGTCGAGCATCGGCGACGTGCATCATCGGAGGTGTGTCGACAATCACGATATCAAACTGTTCACGCAAATCACTCAGGAGGTCCGTCATGCGTGACGAGGCGATCAGTTCGGTCGGATTCGGTGGAATCGGACCGGCCGCCAGCAAGGTCAGACGCGGAATATCCGTTTTTTGGAGCGCATGTTCGAGCGTGACGCGACCGGCCAATACGGTAGACAATCCCGCATGTGCTGACATCTGAAACGTTTGGTGTGCCGTCGGTTTGCGCATATCACAATCGATGATGACGACATTTTTTCCGAGTTGCGCATAGACGACCCCTAGGTTTGCCGCCGTGGTCGACTTCCCTTCCCCGGACGAAGCGGAAGTGATCGTGATCATCTGTAACTTATGGCCGACGGACGTGAACTCCAGATTGGTCCGAATTGTCCGATATTGTTCAGAAATCGGTGACTTCGGATTCGCCAACGTGACGAGATCCCGTTTTTTATAATCAAGACGATTGGCGTTCTTTTTTCGACCGAACATGCGAAACGTCTCCTTTCACTTGGGGTGTCGCTTCTTTCACATTTTTCGTTTTCAAATCCCGGCGTTCGATTGTCGGAATCGATCCGATGACTGGCAAATCCAGCAACCGTTCCGCTTCTTGCTCATTCCGGATGCGTTTATCAAAGACGTGGCGTAATAGACCGATGAATCCACCTAACAAGAATCCGGCGAAAAGACCGATTGCCGTGTTGAGCAGTACGTTCGGTGAGACAGGCGCTTCCGGAATTTCGGCTGGAGATAAAATTCGAACGTTGTCGATGTTCATCAGATCCGGAATTTCAGAAACGAACACTTCACTGATCACATTGGCCGTTTCCGCTGCCACGACCGGGTCGTTCGCGGTGACGAACACATTGATGACTTGCGATTCCTCTTCACTTTCTACGGTGAGTGCATCCGAGAGCGGGTCTGGTGCGCTCGGCACCTGTTCTTTGACTTTCTCAAGAACAGCCGGGCTCTTCATGATGACGCGATACGTATTGACGAGTGAGAGCGAGGATAACACTTCCGAACTGTCTACGCGGTTGTCTTCTTGTTGTGTAACGAGTAGCACTTGTGTGGACGCCTCATATTTCGGCTGGATGAATGAAGTGCTCAAATAGTAAGCTAAGAGTCCGACGAGAACCATACTCACGAACATCCATTTCTTACTTTTCTTGAGAACTTCCACGAGATCGCCCACGATCGTCGTTTGTTCCTTCATGTTGGTTTCCTCCCTACAGACAGATTAAATGACCGAAATCAGGCGCAGGTTAACTGTAGTACCTTCTTACCCCCTTCATCTTGATAATTGAAAAGAAGGATTTATCATTTTTTCGCAACATCATGTCATGATGCCGTTCCGCTTTCTTCTTTTACGTTGTAGGGAGAGTCGAAAAACAAAAAAAGTAAAATGTAAGCGTTGACATTTTGAATTGCTGCATGCTACATTTCAATTATCAAATAACAACTGAACGGTATCCTGCGCAGGAATGTTACCTTTAGTGGGCATAACCTGACTCGAGTCGGATGAATGACGTGATTTCACGTTCTTCGTTTGACACGGGTCAGGTTTTTTATTTGACGCAAACCAAAATTATGGGAAAAGGAAGGGAACGGACATGAAATATGAACAGCTCGCACGCGATATTATTCAACATGTTGGCGGGAAAGAGAACGTCAATAGCGTCGTCCACTGTATCACCCGTTTGCGTTTCAAATTAAAGGATGAACAAAAAGCAGATACCGAAACCATCAAAAACATGGATGGGGTCGTCACGGTCATGAAGAGCGGTGGTCAATACCAAGTAGTCATCGGGAATCATGTACCAGAAGTGTATAAAGCCGTCGTCGAGGTCGGCGGATTCCAACAACAGTCTCCAATTGAAGAAGAGAACGCTCCAAAGGGATCGTTGTTCAGCCGTTTTATCGATATCATCTCTAGCATCTTCACTCCTGTGCTCGGCGTCTTAGCAGCGACCGGGATGATCAAAGGATTCAACGCCCTGTTCGTCGCACTCGGTTGGCTCGACAATACGTCAGGTACGTATCAATTGTTGAATGCCATCGGGGATTCGCTGTTCTACTTCTTCCCGATTTTCCTTGGCTATACGGCCATTAAGAAATTCGGAGGAAGTCCGTTTATCGGGATGGCCATCGGGGCGTCACTCGTCTATCCGACCTTATCGACGCTGACGGCTGGAGACCCTCTCTATACGGTCTTTGCCGGAACCATGTTCGAGTCACCGATTCATATCACGTTCCTCGGTGTTCCTGTCATCTTGATGACGTACTCGACTTCCGTCATTCCAATTATTATCGCGGCATTCTTTGCAGCAAAACTTGAGAAGTTCTTGAAGACTGTCATTCCAGACGTCATCAAAATGTTCATCGTTCCACTACTCACTTTGTTGATTGTCGTACCACTCACATTCATCTTGATTGGACCAATCGCGACTTGGGCAGGGATGCTTCTTGGTAGCGCCACGGTCGCTGTATATAACTTGAGCCCGCTCGTCGCCGGCCTATTCCTCGGTGGATTTTGGCAAGTGTTCGTCATCTTCGGTCTTCATTGGGGGCTTGTCCCGGTCGCCATCAACAACTTGACGTCACTCGGGGCTGACCCGATTCTCGCACTTGTGTTTGCAGCATCGTTCGCACAAATCGGTGCCGTGCTCGCAGTCTTCTTCAAAATTAAAAATCAAAAGATTAAAACGCTCACAATTCCGTCCTTCATTTCAGGTATCTTCGGTGTGACCGAGCCCGCTATTTATGGGGTGACGCTCCCCCTCAAAAAACCGTTCATCATGAGCTGTATCGGTGGTGCTGTCGGTGGTGGAATCATGGGTGTCATGGGTACACAAACTTATATCATCGGGGGGCTCGGTGTCTTCGGCTATCCGTCCACCATCTCGCCTGAAGGCATCACAACTGGTTTTTATGGTTCACTCATCGGAACGGCCGTTGCTTTCATCGTCGGGTTCGTCTTGACTTACCTCTTTGGCGGTGTCAATCAAGCAGCAACCGCGACACCACAATCAGAAGTTACACCGGTCGCCAAAGAAGTATCTGCGACAACTGTCAGTCAGGAACAAGTCGTTAGCCCGCTTCAAGGAACTGTCGTCCGTTTGAAAGATATCTCGGATGTCGCCTTCTCATCTGGTTCACTCGGTCAAGGTGTTGCCATCGAACCGACGGAAGGGAAACTGATCGCCCCGGTTTCCGGTACCGTGTCTGCCCTCTTCCCGACACATCATGCCATCGGGATCACAACGGAATCAGGGGCTGAAATCCTGATCCATATCGGTATGGATACCGTTCAACTAGAAGGGAAGCATTTCAAAGCACACGTCACACAAGGTGAATTTGTCGAAAAAGGACAACTGCTGATCGAATTCGATATCGACGCGATCAAGCAATCAGGTCGTGCGTTGACGACACCTGTGATTGTCACGAACCGAAAAGCACTCTCACCAAACTACGCCTCACATGTCCAGACGGGCGATCCGATTTTCATCATCTAATGAATCAAGTGGGAGGATTTTTCCTCCCACTAATATAGAAAGGATGGATACGATGAGTTTTCCAAAAGGATTTTTATGGGGTGGCGCCATTGCCGCCAACCAAGCAGAAGGCGCTTATGCAGAAGGGGGAAAAGGTTTAACTACCGTCGACTTGTTGCCGACGGGTAAAAAACGCTTCGATGTCATGTTTGGAGAATTGCCATCATTAGAACCTATGCCCGGAGAGTTTTATCCTTCGCATGAAGCGATTGATTTTTACCATCGCTACAAAGAAGACATCGCTTTATTCGCTGAGATGGGATTCAAGGCGCTTCGCCTCTCGATCGCATGGTCAAGAATCTTCCCGAACGGAGATGACGTGGAGCCGAACGAGGAAGGTTTGCAGTTTTATGATGATGTCTTCGATGAACTATTAAAACATGGGATTGAACCGGTCGTGACAATCGCTCACTTCGATGTACCTGTCAGCTTGATCAAAAAATATGGAAGCTGGCGCAATCGACAAGTCGTCGACTTCTTCGAGACATATGCGAAGACCCTCTTCACCCGCTACAACGGTAAAGTGAAGTATTGGATGACGTTCAACGAGATCAATATGCTACTCCACCTCCCATTCATTGGAGCGGGCATCGTGTTCGAGGACGGAGAAGACAAGCAACAAGTGAAATATCAGGCGGCCCATCATCAACTCGTCGCGAGTGCGAAAGCCGTCAAAGCAGCTCACGAAATCAATCCTGATCTACAGGTGGGTTGTATGCTTGCTGCTGGTCAAACGTATGCCTATTCGTGTAACCCGAATGATGTGTTAGATGCAATGGACAAAGACCGTGAATCGTTCTTCTTCATCGACGTCCAATCACGTGGAGAATACCCGGGATATGCCAAACGATATCTCGAGGAGCAAGGTATTACGCTTCAGATAGAAGAAGGAGACCTCGAACTGTTGAAAGAGCATACGGTCGACTACATCGGCTTCAGCTATTATGCAAGTCGGACGACGAGTACGGATCCAGAGATAAACCAGTCGACCGAAGGAAACATTTTCAGTTCACTTGAGAATCCGTTCCTCGAGAAATCGGAATGGGGCTGGACGATTGACCCGACCGGTTTCCGGATCACGGCGAACCAACTGTATGACCGCTATCAAAAGCCGCTATTCGTCGTCGAGAACGGACTCGGTGCCGTCGATACACCGGATGCGACCGGATATGTCGAAGACGATTATCGCATCGACTATATGGCGAAACATATCGAACAGATGCACGAGGCCATCAAGGACGGTGTCGACATCATCGGCTACACAAGCTGGGGTCCGATTGACTTGGTGAGTGCGTCGACCGGTGAGATGAAGAAACGCTACGGCTTCATCTATGTCGATAAAGACAATGAAGGCAACGGGACGCTCACACGTTCGAAGAAAAAGAGCTTCGATTGGTATAAGCAAGTGATTGCGACGAACGGGGCGGACGTCACTACTCCTGTTCAAACTACTAAATCTTGATTGAAAAGGAGGCAACCGACTTAAATCGGTTGCCTCCTTTTTGAATGGTAGTGATGAATTCATTCCACCCCAAACCGATACACCGTCCGCGAGTGATACAACTCACCCGGTTTCAGTTCGATTGAGGTTGCGATGTCTGGATGGTTCGGGGCATCTGGGAACGCCTGGGCTTCGAGACAAATTGCGCTATGTTTCTGTCGACCGTCGAGCGTCACCGGTGTCTCTTCACTCAAGAAATTCCCTGTGTAGACGACCATGACCGGTTGATTCGTCTCGACCGTCATCGTCCGTCCGCTCATCGGGTCGTGCAATCGAATCGGTCCATCCTTCAAGATAAAAGGATGGTCAAGACCGCTCGCCCGTTCAATCGCCTCGTCTCCTGACACGAGCGCCTCTCGGACCGCTTTTCCGTCTCGGAAGTCAAACGGTGTCCCGCTCACATCACGCAACTCTCCTGTCGGCAGCGAATCCGCGTCGAGCACCCCGACCGAATCGGCTGGTAGCGTCAGCTCATGGTCGTGGATGGTCGGACGTCCGCCAAGATTGAAATAGTTGTGATGGTTCAGGTTGACCCACGTCAGTTGGTCTGTTTCCGCCGTCATCGTGACAATCAGTTCATTGTGATCCGTCAGTTCGTACAACACTTTGAAGAAGACGTTGCCGGGATACCCTTCTTCTCCGTCCGGGCTGAGATATGTGAACTGGATACACTGTTCGTCCGCATCCATCTCCCAATAACGGGACGTGATGCCTTTCTCGCCTCCGTGAATATGATGGGGCGCCTCGCTTGGGGTCAAGGCGACACCCTCAATCTCTGCGTCACGAATCCGTCCGGCAATCCGCCCTACGATTGACCCGAGATAGACCGGATTTTCTAAGTATTGTGAGACGTCCCCGTACTTCAAGATGACCGAGTCAAAATTCCCTTCCCGGTCCGGGGCCGTCAGTTCCGTCATCGCACAGCCATAGTCAATGGCGGATAGTATCATGCCATTGGCGTTTTGAATCGTCGCTTGTTTCACTCGTACTACCACCTTTAGTTCGTTTTCTCTCTCATTCCCGACCTTGGTGTTCCGTACTCCACTTTATCGACATGGCTAAGGAGTGACCGGATGAACGTATCAAATCGTTCCTGCCCAGCGTTCGTCTGTTTAAAGACACCAGCATCCTCAAGACCTTTCACAAATTTATCGACGACCGCTTGATCGACAATCGTTTTCGGGTCGCCCGACTTCTTCCGTAACTCATCGGCCCACTCTTGATGCATCACTTTGACATCGACGTCCTCGCCGGCCACATAGTGAACAACTTGCTCAAGTTCTGTCTTCAGGCGCGCTGGCAAGACGGCGAGCCCCATTACTTCAATCAAGCCGATATTCTCACGCTTGATATGATGCACATCAGCGTGCGGGTGGAAAATACCGTCCGGATGCGCCTTGCTCGTTCGGTTGTTTCGCAAGACGAGATCGAGCTCGTAACGTCCGTTTCGGCGTCTTGCAATTGGCGTCACCGTATTGTGTGGGACACCTTCTGTATACGGAATGACTTCACTAACGGTGTCCTCATAATCGCGCCAATATCCGAGCAACTGGTTCGCCAACATGACAAGCTGCTCTTTTTGATTGGAGCGGAGACGGACGACCGAGAGCGGCCAGTACAGCGTCTCGATATCGACTTGATCATAGCGTTCAGAACGATATGTCGAGACGACTCGCGCATCGTCCATCGCGAACCGGTAGCGGCCGGCCTGGTAATGGTCATGCGTCAAAATCGAGCCTCCAACAATCGGCAAGTCCGCATTCGACCCGGCGAAGTAGTGTGGGAACTGCGTGATGAAGTCGAGCAGACGCTCGAAAGCTCCTCGGTCGATGACCATGTCACGCACCTCGTTCGACAGTAAAATTGAGTGCTCATTGTAATAGAGGTACGGTGAATACTGGAACGACCATGGCTGTCCACCGAGCGTGAGCGGGATGATGCGATGATTCGCACGCGCTGGGTGTTTCAAGTGACCGCTGTATCCTTCGTTCTCAATCGCGAGTAATCCTTTTGGATAGTTCGATGTCGAGGTCGGTTGCATTCGAGCGAGTGCAATCTCACGCGGGTCCTTCTCCGGTTTCGACAAGTTGATGGTGATATCGAGCGTACCATAGCGAGTCGGTGCCTGATACGTGATATTGTTCGCGATACGACGTGTCTGGATATAATTTGACGCCTGACTCATCCGATAGAAATAGTCAGTCGCCGCTGTCACATCTGTCTCAAGGAGCTCATTGAAATGACGTGTCACTTCCGATGGCTTGGATACGAAGATATCCATGATTTCCGCCATGAAGCGGTCCTTCTCTTCAAGGATCGGCTCGATAATGTCCGCCCCCACTGCATATTCGACCACTTGTTCGAGCAACTCGGGGATTGACAGCTCTGACACAAAACGTGGGACTTCAAAGTCGAGCTTATTCAGTTTTGCGAGCACGCGGTTCCGTGAATAGATACGGTCCTGCTCGTCAATCAGCTCTTCACGAATCGCCGCGTCGACGAGTGCCTCAATCATCACATCGATCATCGTCTCACCTCTTTCACCTGATAGCCGAATGGATGTGTCACATGCCAGTTCCAAGCGTCCGTCAAAATCGTCTCGACGTCGGAACGGGTCGGTGTCCATCCGAGGATACGTCTTGCCTTGTCAGACGAGGCAATCAATTTAGCCGGGTCCCCGGCGCGGCGTTCACCAAGTAAGACCGGAATGTCATGTCCCGTCACGCGACGTGCCGCCTCGATAATTTCGAGCACTGATAGCCCGTTCGCTGTCCCGAGGTTGAAAACGTCGCTCGCACCGTCTTCTCGTAAATAACGGAGCGCTAACATATGCGCATCGACGAGGTCTTGGACGTGGATATAATCACGGATACATGTCCCATCTTCCGTCGCATAGTCATCACCAAACACGGTAATCGCGTCACGCTGTCCGTTCGCCACTTGCAGAACGATTGGGACGAGATGCGTCTCCGGGTCATGGTCTTCGCCGATTTCACCGGTCGCAATCGCGCCAGCGACGTTAAAGTAACGGAGTGCGACCGAGCGGATACCATGTGCCTGGTCACACCAGCGAATCATCGACTCCATCGCGAGCTTTGTCGCCCCGTATGTGTTCGTCGGATTCGTAAGCGCCGTCTCGTCAATCGGCATCATGGTCTGGTCACCATAAGTCGCGGCCGTCGAGGAGAAGACAATCCGTTTCACTGACGCATCGCGCATTGTCTCGAGGAGAATTTGCGTCCCGAAGACGTTGTTGTCATAGTAGGCGAGCGGGTCCGTCATTGATTCGCCAACGAGGGAGTTCGCTGCGAAATGAAGGACGTCTGTGATTGATTCCTTTATGAAAACATCTTTCAAGAACGTTCGATCACGCAGGTCGCCCTTATAAAAACGGACATCCTGTGGAATCGATTCAACATGTCCTGTCTGAAGGTTATCGAGAATGACGACGTTTTCCCCTTCTTTCAACAATGTACGAACGGCGTGCGAACCGATATAGCCGGCACCGCCAACAACGAGTATACTCATTTCACTTCCTCCTCTACGAGTTCTCGTACCCCGTCCCCGACCGAGGCGACGTAACACGTCGGTGCGTGACCGATTGTCGACACATATCGATCCGACGTTTCCTGAATCATCGATCCCGTCTTGTCTTGACGGACGATGGCGATGGCACAACCACCGAATCCGGCCCCCGTCATGCGAGCACCGATGACGCCGTCACACCCTTGCGCGGCTGAAACGAGCGTGTCTAGCTCGATGCCGGTCACTTCGTAATCATCCCGGAGCGATGCATGCGACGCATTCATCAACTGACCGAACGTCTCGAGTCGTCCTTCCTGTAGAGCAGTGTAGGCGAGTATTGTCCGCTCGTTCTCAGAAACAGCATGACGCGCCCGTTTACGAAGTGTCTCTGGCAAGTCGAGCGCGACTTGTTCAAACGTTTCCATCGACAATTGTCCGAGAGAATTGACTTCACATTTCGGTTGAATCAAGCCGAGTGCAGTGTCGCATTCGCGCCGACGTTCGTTATATTTCGAGTCGGCGAGTTCCCGACGTTTGTTTGTGTTCATGATGACGATGTCGTACCCGTCGAGGACAATCGGTGCATAGTCATGATGGAGCGTCTCGCAATCGAGGAGCATCGCCTGCCCCGCTTTGCCCATTCCAATAGCGAACTGGTCCATGATACCGCTATTGACACCAATGAACGTATTCTCGACCCGTTGTCCGAGTCGGACGAGGTCAAGCCGTTCGAGACCGAGACCGTACACTTCATTTAACATGTATGCCGTTACGAGTTCGAGGGAGGCTGATGACGAGAGACCCGCCCCATTTGGGATGTTGCCCGCAAGGAAGAAGTCGAACCCGTTGAGGTCGTGTCCGTCTTTCCTGAGAAGCGTGACGACCCCTTTCACGTAGTTCGCCCAGTCGTGGCTCGCCTCGTACGTCTCGTCCGTCACCGGGAACGTGACGATACCAACCTCTTCAAAATTGAGCGAATAGACACGAATCAGGTCGTCTTCGCGCTTTTTCACGAGTCCGTATGTTCCGAACGTGATTGCACATGGGAAGACGTGTCCTCCGTTATAGTCGGTATGCTCGCCAATCAAATTGATGCGTCCCGGTGCGAAGAACGACCGGTCTGCTGAGGTGGCAAACACCTCCTCGAATTGTTGTTTCAGCTGTTCCATGTTAAATGAAAGCATGCGGCTTCATCCCTTCCATCGCTCATGCCGGGTGGATGACCAGGCAATACGCGTCATAGTCTGTTTGTTGTGTGAGGTTTATGCCTTGTTCCATCAAATAGCGTCCGCTCACGCGGCGTCCTTCTAGTTCGTACGTCCGTTCAGGATCGAGCCCGCGTAGCTTCACACGCAAACGATTTTTCCCGTACTGACGACGGTCGGCGTTGACGAGGACGATATAGTCTTCGCCGTTCGTATAGCCGACGGCATGGAAGCCGTCCCGTTTGAGTGAAGCGAGGCGATGGCTCGTCCCGTGCTGCACAATCGGACGAATCGTCTTGTACGTCGCAATCCATTCTTTCGCTTCTGAAAGCTCATCTGGTGTCCATTCTAGTAGGTTGCCACCGATACCGAGCGTGCCTTGCATCGCACTGACGAACCGATACGCGAGCGGCAACGAACGATTGTTCAACCAGTTCGGTGAGTCCGTCACCCAGCAGCTCATCATCTTGGCGTTGTAGGCGTATGAGAAACCTTCTTGAATCGCGAGGCGGTCGAACGCGTCCGTGTTGTCGCTCGTCCAGACCTGCTCGACGCGTGAGAGCACACCGAGATCGATTCGTCCACCACCACCTGCGCAGGACTCGAACGCGACATTCGGATGTTTCTCCCGCAACGTGTCGAGGATGCGATACACGGCTTCCGCATGACGGAGCCATAGTTCCTTCGCATCTTCCATGCGCGGACTGTCCGGTTCTGAGAAGGCGCGGTTCATGTCCCACTTGATGTAACGAATCGCGTGTCGTCCGAGCAATTCATCGAGCCACGCCGTCACGTGCGCCTCCACTTCAGGCAGTGCAAGGTTCAAGACGAACTGGTTCCGCGACGTCGTCGACGGGCGTCCGTCCGTATAGTAAATCCATTCCGGATGAGCCCGATACAAATCTGAATCCGGATTGACCATCTCCGGTTCGACCCATAGCCCGAACTGGAGGCCTTTCTCCTCGACGTAGCGGACGAGCTGGTCGAGCCCGTTCGGGAACTTCGTCGTGTTGACGTGCCAATCCCCGAGTCCGGCCGCGTCCGAGTGACGCTCACCGAACCAACCATCATCGACGACGAATAACTCACAGCCAATCGCGGCCGCCTCATCGACGAGACGTTTTTGTCCATCCTCGCTGACATCGAAATAGGTCGCCTCCCAGGAGTTGTAAAGGACCGGGCGTAACACGTCACGTGTCGCTTCCGGCATGATGACGTCGCGCTCAAAGTCATGGGCGTTCTGACTCATACCACCGAACCCGCGTTGCGTATAGCCGATATAGGCCGGTGGCGTCGTGAACGACTCACCCACTTGAAGCGTCTTCGCGAAGTCGAACGGATTGATCCCGCCCGTCACCTGTGTAAAGCCAAACTCGTCTTTTTCAAAATGAATCGCCCAGTTGCCGGAGTAACCGAGGAATCCAAAGACGACCTCCCCGTCTGTCTCCGTCGCGTCACTGTCGAGCGCGAACCACGGATTACTTTGATGGCTCGTCAATCCGCGACGACTCTCGATCGTTTTCTTGCCTGGGAGGAGCGTCCCTTGCTGGAGCTGGAACTCGCTCGTCCACGCCCCGCTGAAATGACTGAGTCGCATCTCGCGCTCAATGAGTCCGAGGCTGAAAGACTGCGCGCTCTCGAGCGTGACCGTTTCTCCTGCCGTGATGGTCATCTTGCGTGAGATGATGTCGTAAACCGGATGAAGCGTGAACTGGAGCGTCACTTGAAGTGATTGAATTGAATCGATCAAATCGAGCTCGAGTGTCTCTCCATCGATACGTGCATCACCGAGTGAGAAAGCGTGCAATCGTTCTGTCGTCGTATGACTCTTCAACGTCGGTTCCGTATAGACAAGGTCGCCGAACGAGGTGAACTCGTAAGCGGCCACCCCTTCTGGTGTCTCGAACGACGAGTGCAGAACGCGCGCGTCTGGTAGTTCTATGATGTCTAATTCATGCAGGCGTCCGCCGAGATACTGATGGATGAGACGACCTCGTGAATCGACATCAAACACGTACGTGAGATTCGTTCCGATGAGGGCGAACCGATTGTCGTGACGAACAATCATGCCTTCACCTCCTGTTTCAATAGGACAACATCGAGCGGTTTAAGTTCGAGCTTGCCTGTTACCGTCTCCCCGTCAAGCGTCTGCCACGTGCCATCGAGGTCAACCGTTGATTTAACCTCGGTCGAATGGTTCAGGTAGAAGCGGATCACCTGCCCGTCTCCTTGACGGTCGACCTTCTCGACATCGTCTGGAAGTCGGGTCGCGTCGATCCCAGCGCGTGTGAGCGCCTGATGATAAACTGCATCGAGCATCTCGTCGTCGACCGATGAACCGATGTATGTCACGTCTCCTTTATACGTGTGCCGTGTGATTGCCGCAGTCCCTTTATAGAAGGCCTTTTCATATGTTGCCAATACGTCGGCGCCTTTCGGTGTAATCAAGTCACACCAAATGTTCGCCTCAGAAACTTGGTCACCGAGTCGGACTTCGTTCGATTGGACGGTCTGCAAACTCTCGTACTCATCAATCTCGATACCCGCGTATTCGGCAAACTTACCTGGTAGCGTCAAGTTGTGGCAACGGTTAATCGGGTCTTTCACGCCTGTACGGTAGGTGAAGATGACGTGCCCACCCTTTTCGATATAGTCGATGAGCGTCTCGTCAAACACATCATTTCCGAGGAAATAGAGCGGGACGACAACGAGTTTATACGAATCGAGCGCGTCCCCTGGGAAGACGATATCCGTGTTGACACCTTGACGGACAGCTGCACCGTAGAAGCGGACAAACTCTTGCTTGAAGTTAAATGCGTCGGAGTGTGGTTGGTGCGTCCACGCCCATAAGTTCTCCTGATCAAAATAGACAGCAACGTCTGACTTGTACGCAGCCGCGTTGATCATGTCGCCATGCGCGTGAAGCTCCGACATGACGTGCTTCACTTCTTCGAACTTCCGTTTCGGTTTCCCGTCATGGTCAATGATGCCGTGACAGAACTCTTCCGTCCCAAAATCCGCGGCACGGAATCGGAAGTAGACAATCGCCTCGGCCCCACGCGCGACAGCCTGATGTGTCCAGAGACGGATATGACCAGGTCGTGGTAAGTAGCCGATGCGGCTCCATCCTTGTGCCCCGCTCAACTGTTCCATCACCCAGAATCCTTTGCCTTGTTTCGAAGAACGGCACAAATCATGATCGTGCGCCGTCTTCTCGAAACGGTTTGGTTCTGGCAACCCGCCCCATACCGGATAGTTGTCGAAAGAGACATAGTCGAGATCTTGTGCCATCTGCTGCTGGTTGATTGCCATGTCGCTATATACGAGGTTATGCGTGATGAACGCATCCTCATGGATGAGCGGGCGGAGCGTGTCGACCTGGAGCTTGTTAAACGAGCGATATGCGTCCGAGCAGAAGCGGTCAAAATCGACGAGAAGCGACGGATTGTGTTCTTGGAACACGGTGCGAGGGACCGGAATCTGTGTCCATGCCGTATATGTATGGCTCCAGAAGACGGTCCCCCAAGCCGCGTTGAGCGCGTCGAGCGTCTCGTAGCGTTCTTTCAGCCATTCCTGGAACGCCTCTTGGTCGACATCACCGTACGAACGGTCCGACTGTTCATGTCCATACTCGTTGTCCGTCTGCCAACCGATGACACGTGGATGACGACCATACCGCTCCGCCATCTTGCGGGTGATTCGTTCACAGTATTCGCGGTAGACAGGGCTGTTGACGGTATAGTGACGACGAGCTCCGAAGCTGATACGCACCCCGTCTTTCGTCACCGGAAGGATGTCCGGATGCTTTTCGATAAGCCACGCGGGCGGTGTCGCCGTAGGCGTGCCGAGCACGATGTCAAAGTGTTCGCCGAAGGTTTCGACGACCTCATCCCAAAATGAGAAGTCAAACTCACCGTCGGACGGTTCCATCATCGTCCAGACAAATTCCGCCATCCGGATGACGTTGACACCGAGTTCTTTCATCAAGCGGACATCCTCGTCCCAAAGTGCACGATCAGTCTGTTCTGGATAGTAATCTACTCCTAAATACATGCTGTTCACCTCAATCGATTATTTGACCGCTCCTGAAGTCATGCCTTTTTGTAAGAAGCGTTGGAAAAAGATATAAAACACCATCGTCGGCAAGCTGATCAAGACGAGCGAGGCGTATAATTTACCAGGGTCTCCGCCGAGCGCTTCCGTGAAGAAGGTCGGTGCCATCGTTACTGTCTGTTTGGCCGGGTCTGTCATGAACGTAAGTACCATCAAGTATTCGTTCCATGAGTTGAGAAACGCGTAAATCGTCGCTGTTGCGAGTGCCGGCTTGGCGAGTGGCATCATGACTTTATAGAAGATTTGAAACGTCGACGCCCCGTCGATATGCGCTGCTTCCATCAATTCGTTTGGCAGCTCGTCGAAGTAACTCTTGATGAGCATGAGTCCGAACGGAAGGAAGAAGGCGATTTCGGCACCAATCAATCCCCAATAACTATTGAGCCCGTCAAGTGTGCGCAACGTGAAGAAGAGTGGCACGATGAGCGAGGCGACCGGTAACATCAATCCCGCCAGAACGAGGTTAAATAAAAGGCGCTTCCCGGCGAACTGGAGCTTCGAGAAACCGAACGCCGCAAATGCGAGAAATGAGATGGAAATCAAGATCATGAAGAAGGCGACGATGAAGCTGTTAAAGACGAATTGTGGGAAGTTCGGGTTTTGTAGCGTCGCGATGTAGTTGTTGAAGCCATTGACACGTAAGCTTTCCTTGAACATGACGAAGATCGGGAACAACCAGAGGATTGCCATGAGTGACAGACCGATATTGGTGAACCATCTTCCTTTCTTTGTTTGCAGTTCCATCTGTTCTCCCCCTTAGTCCATTTTCTTCTGTACACGCATCTGGAAGTACGTGATGCCGAGTGCAATCGCAAGCAAGATGACGGCGACAGCGCTGGCATAGCCGACCTCTTGATGCAACATCGATTTACGGAACAGGTATGTCGAGATGACCTCGGTCGAGTTACCTGGTCCTCCTTGTGTCGAGATCCAGACGATGTCGAACGTCTTTAGACCACCGATGACCCCGAGGATCGTCAGTGTGAACGTCGTCCCTTTCAAGTTCGGGAAGACGACACTCCAAAGCGTACGCCAAAATCCTGCCCCGTCGATATTAGCCGCCTCGAACACTTCCCGTTCGATTGCGAGCATCGCCATGTAATACATGATCATGGACGAGCCTGTCCATTGGAAGATGTTAATCAGAATGATAGCGTAGAGCGCAACGTCTTGGTCGCCGAGCCAGTTCTGTTCAAACGCACCAAGACCAATCATGCGAAGGAATTCGTTGATATATCCGAACTGGAAGTCAAAAATTTGCGTGAACGCCGCCCCGAGGACGACCGGGCTCAAGACGACCGGGAAGAAGAACACCGATTTGAAGAACGTCCGCCCCATGCCTTTCGTGTGAAGCAAATAGGCCAATACGAGCCCGAGACCCGCCTGAATCGTGACCGTCAAGACAGTGAAGATCCCCGTGTTTTTGAGCGCATTATAAAATTCTGGGTCTTTGAACATCCGGCCGAAGTTTTCAAAACCGATATACACTTTCTCAAACGAGATTCCGTCCCATGAAAAGAGTGAGTGATAGGCGTTGTAGAAGATTCCGTAATAGATGAAAGCGATGACGAACAGGACGGTCGGAGCGACGAACGCCCAGCCGATCAAGTTCTGCTTCATCCGCTCTTTCTTACGAATCGGATTCGGTGCGCTCGGTGGTACCGATGTGAGCTTCGGCTTGGACTTGGTCAAATCGGTTGCTTGTTGCATAAGGTTCCCTCACTTTCAGATTCAAAAAATCGAGCGCCAGTGAGTCTGGCTACTGGCGCTCGTTTGATTATTTACCTTGGTCCGCAATCGCCTGGATGCGTGCGAGTGCTTCTTTCGCATCTTGTCCGGCAGCGATGTTTTGAAGTTCTTTTCCGAGTGCGTCGTAGACTTTCGGGTCACGGATTCCGCGTCCTGCGACAGCGTTCTTCACCGTTTCGTTCAAGATTTTGTACGACTCACGTTCAACATCATTGGTGAACTTGTCTTCGTATGCTACTTCGATGTCTTTAATGGCTGGTGCCATCTCAAACTTCTCCATGTATAGCGCCTGTCCTTCACCTTGCGTCATGTAGGCGATGAAGGCAGCCGCACCTTCTTGTTGTTTCGATTCTTTGTTGACACCTAGTGCCATGTCGATTGATGCGATGACCGGTTGTTCTGTACCACCTGCAAGGTTTGGCATTGGGACGAAACCAATCTCGTCTTCGAAGTTGTTCCACTTGTCACGCTTCTCGACCGTCGTCATCGAGTGGGCTTCCCATGAACCAATGATCCACATCGCTGCTTTCTTGTCGAAGAAGTTGTTCATGCCGTCCATGTATGTCGCAAGACCCAAAGCGCCTTCTTGGAACACTTTGTCCTCGTACAGTTGTTGCCAAAGTTCAGCCGTCTCGACCATCTCTTTATCCGTCCACTTCGCGTCACCCGCTAGCACTTCTTGGATGTAACCTGGTGCGACCTGGTGGCTCAATACGTTGAAAACGTCAACGCCAACCCACGCGTCCTTCGCGCCTAGTTGCATCGGGATGACCTTGTCGCCAGATGCGTTGATTTTGTCAATCGCCGCAACCGTCTCATCATAAGTTTTCGGAGGTGTCACGCCATATTTGTCGAGGAGTGTTTTGTTGTACATGAGGTATGCCTGTCCTGTGAATCCGACCGGTACCGCATACTGTTCACCGTCGACTGTTGTCTGTTCGACACCAAGTTCGATTAATTTATCTTTCCATCCTTCTCCGGCCGCTTTATCCATGTAGTCTTTCGCTGGTACAAGGCGATCCTTGTATTGCGGAATCATCGGTTCTTTGAGACCAATGACGTCCGGACCATCTCCACCAAGCATCGCGACTTGAAGCTGTTGCTCGTAGTCTTCGAGGCGTTTAAACTTGACCACATAATCATCTTGCGATTCGTTGAACGCCTTCGCCATTTCTTCCCCGACTTCAGGTTGTGGCGCCCACCCCCACCATGTGATGACGGGTTTGCCGTCTTCCGTTGTCGCCGCCGCTTGTTCGTCATCGCCGCAGGCAGCGAGTAAAGATGAGAGCATTAAGACAGATGATGCGAGTGCAATCGTCGTTTTTTTCATGTTCATTCTCCTTTGAATGTGTTGTCACGCCACAATCCGATGGCATAACTCCCGAATAAGATGGTCTGACATCGGGCGATCCCCGAGCCATGTTAATGTGTACGCTATCAGTTCCAAATCGAGCTTCGGTCCGTCTATGTATGGGCCGACGACGTAGAGGTCCGCCCCGAACGGCAATGCGTCCTGTTCTTTCAAGCGCCATAGCAAAAGTTCAAACAGGCCGTCCATGTCCTCGAACGACACGTCATGCGAGAGCGTCGATGCTCGGAACAATCGGATATCACGCGTCTCATCGTCATAAAGACGGAAGATACCATCGCGTCTAGAGCGCGTAATGATGATGCTCGTCTCATCCCCCGTTAGCGCTTCCATTTCATCGAAGGCAAAGTCCTTTCGTGCGAACATCCTAGTCGCCCCGTAGCGACCGAAGATTGTGTGAAACTGATCTTTCAATGGTGTCTCTTTTTGCATCGCTACCCCTCCAAACGTGTCGTTGAGAGTGTCACCCCTTACTTAGTAAATTAAATTTATTATCTAACTACATATAGACTATAGCATGCCCTCATTTATATTGTAAACGCTTTCTTATAAAGAAATTAAAAATCGCCTTTCCCTAATAGAACGGCGATTCATGGTTTCATTGGATTTCACCGAACATCTCGTTCGTGATAAGCGCTGCGGCTCCGAGCGCCCCTTGGCTGGCGTTCCACGAGACGACACGGATATCGGTCTGTCGGGCGTCAAGGGTGAGCGCCGTTTGGGCGACACGCTCCTGAATGTTCGTGACGACGTCTGGCGCATAGTTGAATAGCGGACCTCCGAGAAGAATACGTCCCGGGTTCAAAAGGTGGATCATGTTGAGCGTGGCAATACCGATATATTCGCCGGCCCGTTCGTATAGTTTTCGGACATCTTGATTCAAATGGACAGCGTCACGAAGATCATCAAGTGTCAGTTCATGCGAGAGCTGACGAGCTTCATTCAATATGGCACGTTCCCCGGCGACTGCCTCTAGGCAACCACGATTACCGCACGAACAGATTGGTCCGTCGAGCATGATGCGCATGTGTCCAATCTCCCCAGCAATATGATGCTCACCGTCAATCAATTCGCCCGCGTGGACATAGGCTCCCCCAATTCCATAACCGGCATACACGTAGAAGAATTCCTCGATACCAATCGCTTCCCCGAAGTACAATTCACCAAGGGCGAGTGTCCGCACATCGTTCTCAACGAATACGTGCTGCTCGAGGCGTTTCTCTAGTTCGCGCTTGAGAGGGATATCATGCAAGTGAAAACGTGGGGCAAATAAGACAATCCCTTCACCCGCCTCGACCATTCCGTGCACAGAAACACCAAGTCCAATGATATTCCCTATAGCTCGTTTGTTCAATATGGTGTAGAGAGCGACAATCGCGTCGATGAACTCCTCGTTCGTGTCAAACCGTTCGTCGTGCCATGCTTCGTCAAGTAACTCTCCATGAATGTTTGTGACGACGCCATGCAGTTTTCGCTGTGTCGCATCGATTCCGATGACAAAACGGTCGCTCGCAGCAAGTTCGAGCATGATCGGGCGACGTCCGCCGCTTGAGACCCCAAGCTCGCGCTCACTGATTAATCCCTCTTCCTTCAATTCGTTAACAATGTTCGAAATCGTCGGTTTCGTCAAACTCGTCTTCTTAGCAAGTTCAACCCGTGATACCGGCTGATGAAGCCGAATCAATCTAAGAATCAGTGCACGATTGTATGTCCTCATCCATTTAGAGTTACGTGGCGTTGTGTTCCCCATGACCATTCCACCTATTCCTATCTTTTTCTTTCAGTATAGCACTTGTTAAATCCGTAATTAGTTGCGCTTTCATTTTTACGACCATCTATTTTTGATTTTTTATTTTCCACATGCTAAATCAAGTTCAATATAAAAAACGATTTATGCATCGGTTGATTCCATGCATAAATCGTAAAAACACCTACACTTTTGTTCATAATCAATATATTTAACTTCTACTTCACCACTTCCAACGTCCTCGCCAGTTTTTCTCAGGTAAACGTGGAGGATTCACCGAAATCGGTTCATCCGCTAACATCTCCTCCGTAAAGTGGAGGTGCTGTTGCCACATCTCTTCCCCTAATTCGTTGATGACTTCCTGTCTCGCCGCTAACCAATTGAAATCACGATGTTCCACGTTATGGGCATCGGAGGCGACGATGTGACTCAGCCCGTTACTGATGAACGTGAGTGCGAGTTCCCGTATCTGTCTCCCGAACTGTCCTGTCAAACTGCTTGTTGTCACTTGGGACAACGCACCCGACGATACGAGATGATGCAATTTTTCTGGATGGAGTGCAAACTCACGATTCCGCTCCGGATGCGCGATGACCGGAACGTATCCAGCCGCCTGTAGTTGAAAGAATAAGGACTCCGTATAAGCTGGTAGACTTTGACTCGGCAGTTCCACGAGGACATATCGTGACCCAGCGAGCGAATGTGCCTCTCCGGACTCCAACGCTTCGACCATTTCTCCAAAAATTCGAATCTCTTGTCCAACATACAAGGTCAAGGGGATCTGTTCATCATCGAGTCGTTTTTGTAGATGCGCGACTTCTTGCGTGATGTCATGATGTTGCGTCTCAAAGTACGGATGATACGCGTGTGGTGTCACGACAATCGATGTCACCCCCTCTTCCACCGCACGTTTCGCGAGTTGAAGGGATGCTTCCATTGTACGTGGTCCGTCATCTACTTCAGGCAACAAATGACAATGTACATCAATCATGAGTGTTCACTCTCCATTGTGTGATTGTTTTAGCCAAACGTATTCATACGGGCGAAGCGTTACATTTGTCATCCATTCTTCTGTAAAGAGACTCGTCCCTTCACAATCCGTCTGCACCGTCTCTTCACTCATATTCGTCAATAACAGTAGGGTCTCCTCTTGATGCGTTCGCTTAACAGCGAAAACGCGCCGATCGAGATTTAGGACCTCTTGACCAATGTAAGGGGACAAGGCAGGGTGGAGTCGTTTCACATTCAATTGGCTCAATATCCCTTCATAAACACGAAGTCGATCCGGATCGCGTTTCAATGCTCGGACGAGATCTTCCTGTTCAACCGGTTGCGACACCCCAAATAAAGTTCGGTAATCAATCAACGGAATCCCTTGAAGCGACAACAATACACTGTGGGCTGCGAGAATCACATCTGGGTTAGTGTCCATCAGATTTTTCTCAAACGGATCACGTTCCGCTGAAGATAGGAAATTGAAATATGTTTGATTGGCTCTCAGTGAATGAACTTGTCTCGCCCAATCGGTCAATCGTGTCACATTGGCCTGCGCAAACGCTAAAATGACATGACTGGATAAGTCGAAATGACAGACGACGTCCGCCTCTTCCTCAAAGTTTAGGACTGAATCGACACGTTCATTGGCAACGATGAGCTGTGCATTCGGCTTATACGTATGCATAATCGTACGCCACAGTTTGAGGATGTGTTTGACTCGTTCCGGTTCTATTCCGCGAAACGACTCGACATGGACACGGATTTTCGTCGCTCCATACGCCAGACGTTCAATCAGTTCATCTGTTACGGTGACAAGGTCGAGTTGTGACTCATTCCATGCTTCAGGCGTCATCTCGTAAATCAAATCGAACTCATCGGTGAAACGTCCTAAGTCTTCGAACAATTGCACCCGCGAGTCGATGGCTGTGTCCTGTTGTTTCGTTTGATACGGAAACAGGGAGACGAGATAGAGATCACTCACCGTCGTTTGGACATGATCGGCTAACCATTGATGGAGAGCCTCGAGGTTCGCTCGTCCGTCAGTCAGGATAAAACCGGCATCCACCAACAAGACGTTTGTTTTTTCAGAAGGGCGTTCATGGTCGTGCCAACGATGATCCGACCACTTCTCAAACAACCGTTCCCACTTTTCTTGCGAGGTCTCCCCGAGTTCGAGGAGCACCTCTTCAATCGTTTCCCATTTCATGACTCATCCCTCCTTGGCATCTCTTTATTTCTCCCACTTTCCGTTTCATTTGAAACACAAAAAAACTGTCCGACTTGGGTCAGACAGTTTACTCCATCAATCGTTTCAACTCTTCCTGAACGCCATTCAACGAAGAAGATTCCGGATTCCAATAATAGATGCCGTCCCCCTCTAATCCGCCCGCACCCTCAAGCCGTAAGATACTCGCGTTGCGGAACGCGTTCATATAGTCCGTCGACAAAGAGACGAATTCATTGAGCTCGATATTCGTCTTCGCCTGATCGCCGACCACCTCGAGTAACGCGGTGACCTTGTCGAGTGAGAAGTCCGTCCGTCCTTTTTCGATGATGGCGGCGACGACATCACGCTGACGTTCTTGACGTCCGAAGTCACCGTTTGGATCGTTATAGCGCATCCGCGTGTAATCGAGTGCCGCTTCTCCGTCTAACGTCACCTCACCAACGGGAAACGTGTAATCTTCTGTCGAGAACGCAAATTTATTCATGACGGTAATGCCTCCGAGTGCATCCACGACGTCGCTGAATGCCTCCATATCCGTCTCGATGACATAATCGATTGGGATGTCGAGGAAATTCTCGACCGTATTCATTGCCATTTCGGCCCCACCGAACGCATAGGCATGATTGATCTTATCACGTGTCCCTTTCCCGACGATTTCAGTCTTTGTATCCCGGGGAATCGAGAGCATCGCTCCTTCATCAAGTTCCGGATTGAGTGTCAGCACGATGATTGAGTCACTCCGTCCCTGTTCGGTCCCGCGTCGGTCAATCCCAAGCAAGAGAATGGAAACAGACTCTTTGCGTTCAATGGTCTCGACCTGCTTGCGCTCTTTGCTGATTTTCAAGTTGTCATTCACTTGTGCGACGGTGTCATCGACTTCTTTTACCATTGACCAGACGAACGCGCCACCCGTGATGAGCACCAAGGCCATGACGCCTGCTACAACCCCTAGTACGATTTTCCACTTTGATGGCTTACGATGTTTCGCCATGCGACCACACCTTCTTCCGTGAAATAGTACTAGTTTATTCCCATGCCACGGGTTGTTTTAAAGCATGTTCACAAAGAATAATCACGATATCCCTTTTTTTGTTACGGGAAATGGGTCCGGGTCGGTTGGCGGGTCATATGGTAGGGCCATGCCGCATTGATTTCTGCCCCAATCAGCATCGTTGCTGCCGTCAGATAGAGCCAAATTTGTAGTAGAATCACCGCACCGATCGTGCCATATGTGTCCCCTAGAATCGAGAAGCGTTCGACATAGACACTGTATCCGGTCGACAGCAATTGCCACGAGATGACCGCAAACACGGCTCCGGGAAGTGTTTCGATGAACCGTACTCGCTGTTGTGGCGCGATTTTATAAAAGAGTGAGAACGCCATGATCAAGATGAGCGTCGAGACCGTATAGCGCGTCAGAGTCGACAAGCGGTCGAATTCTTCGACTTTTGGATAGAGGGCATAAATCAATTCGACAAATTCTTGACCGAATAGATGAAACACAATCAAGATGACCGCCCCGATGCTCCCTGCTAAAATCACGAGCAACCCGATCAACCGTCGGAAGATATAGCCGCGCGCTTCCGTCTCCCCATATGCGAACACTGTCAGCTTGACGAGTCGTGCCGTCCCGTTCGAGGCCGACCAAAACGCGATGATGGCACTGACTGATAACAGTCCACCGTTCAAATTTCCGCTCACGTCATAGACGATAGATAACAGTTCACGCACACTTGACCCTGGAATGAGTGTCTCAATCTGTTCGATGAGAAGCGCATCATCGATTTGAAACCATGCCATCACGGCGAAGAGGACAAAAAACGTCGGAAAGATGGCTAAAAACCAAAAAAACGCCAATGTGGCACTGTAGTCATTAATATGATGGTCTTTGAATCGATGCCTGACGTCTACGGTCAGTCGAAATACATTTTCAAACATCGCCACCCTCCTCTCATCACTGTTGCACTTATATCATTCTACATCTCGGGCAAGCTGTCCTTTTGAGCAATCGTTATTTCGGGTATGCCCTATAGAGGACTAAATCTTACAAATGGGGTGGAACGAATGGAAATCGGTATGATTGGACTTGGTAAAATGGGCCTCAATTTGGCTCTGAATTTGACAGACAATGGGCATCGTGTCGTCGGGTATGACCCGGGAAACGTATCGACGAGTCAATTTGAGACGAAAGCCTCTTTGCAGGAGATCGTTTCCGCGCTTCAAGCCCCTCGCGTCGTCTGGGTGATGGTGCCGGCGGGTGACGTGACCGAACACGTCTTGAACGACTTGCACAATCTTCTCTCGCCGGGCGACATCGTCATCGACGGAGGGAACTCGAACTATAAGGAATCGATGCGGCGTGCCGACCATTTCAAAGAAAAACTGATTTATTTCTTCGACGTCGGGACGAGTGGTGGGATGGAAGGTGCCCGTCACGGAGCGTGTACGATGATCGGAGGCGACTTGGAGGCGTTCGGAAAGATCGAGCAACTTTTCCAAGACGTCTCTACCGACCACGGTTATCTGTATGCGGGATCGAGTGGGAGTGGTCACTTTTTGAAGATGGTGCATAACGGGATTGAGTATGGAATGATGCAGGCGATTGCTGAAGGGTTCGAAGTGCTCGAGAAGAGCCCATTCGACTATGACTATGAGGATGTCGCGCGTGTGTGGAACCATGGCTCGGTCATTCGCTCGTGGCTCATGGAACTGACGGAGAGCGCCTTCTCGAAAGATGCGAAGCTCGACGACATCCGCGGGGTCATGCATGCATCCGGTGAAGGCAAGTGGACGGTCGAGACGGCACTCGAGTACGACGTCCCGACACCGGTCATCGCGCTCTCCCTCATGATGCGCCAACGTTCGCTTCAAGACGATACGTTCTCGGGCAAGGTCGTCGCGGCATTACGGAACGAGTTCGGTGGGCATGCGGTGGAGAAGAAAGAGTAAAGCACATTAATGAAGCCTCACCTAATTCTATCTAGGTGAGGCTCTTCTTTATAAACCAATTTCAGCAAAGTCAATAAATATTTCATGAACCAATTCTCCACTCCGATAGTATTGATTACATATTTGTCGGTTTACATAGTCAATTTCATAGTAAATGCCTAGTATGAATCTACAAACGTAATCAGGTAAATCTTGACCATCGTATTGCCAATCATCATTGTAACTCGATCTAGTCAACGCTATTATACGTTCTTTGTCCTTATTAATTTCTTGTTGCTGTTTTGAATTCTCTCGAATGACTTTTTTCATCTCAAGGGCGATTAAATTATCCTGTTTCAAATTTCCCCCTCGACTATGCACAATCAAATCACAAAGTTATATTCACTTGTTCGTATCGACCATTACGAATCCTCTTAATCCTTCTGCCTACATTTCTGTTGTATTCAACATCCACATAATATTTTCCATACTGAACATCTTTTCTAATCAAATCATTCAATGCAATTTGAAACTGACCACACATTGTTCTTTCAGAAACTTGACTCTCCAATAACCCAAGATGATCATTTAGAAAATTGCGATTAGCTTTCTCAAAGATATCAACCATTTGGACGTATTGAGTTGCATCCGGAAACGTATTCATAAGCGTTCATCCGTTTGCTTCATTCCATCGTATTCCCTTCTGCCGGAATCGGATGATTTTTTAGCATTCTCGCAAAATGGACGAGGTTATACGCCATCGTCTTTCCGTGAGACTTTGTGAATTCATTTTCCCGCCCGGCATCAAGGTACGAATCACCTGGTCCCGCTTCTCCGACCCAGTACGTGTCGACATTCGGCGGCACGGTGAAACCGATGTGGGACAATCCATATAGAATCGAAGCACAGGCGTGTTTCGCCCCATCCTCATTCCCCGTGACGACGACTCCACCGACCTTGTTGTAGTAAATCGCCTGTCCTGATTTGTTCGTCAGTCCGCTACCGCCATATAGCCGTTCGATCACTTGGGTGGCGACGCTACTCTTCTCCCCGAGCCAGAGTGGTGTCCCAATCACGACAATATTCGCGGCCTTCACTTTCTCAAAAATCTGTGGCCACTCGTCCCCATCCCCTTCATCTTCCGTCACACCGAACTTGACGTTGTAATCAACAATCCGAACAATCTCGGAGTCGACGTCGAGCGCATCGAAGTGCGGGATGATGTCACGAATCAATCCTTCCGTATGGGACGTCGTGTCTCCACCTTTTAGCGAACAGTTCAAAAACAAAGCTTTCATCCAATCCCTCCTAAGTAAATGACGTTCCATTAGGTGTTCCCGTTCGCTATCCTTTCTAATACAAAAAGAGACGACCATCGTGTGATGACCGCCTACTTCATAGGATTTATTCACTGTACCCTTTCGGATTATTCGATTGCCAACGCCAAGCGTCCCGACACATCGCTTCAATGTCATGTCGCACTTCCCAGCCAAGAATGGCCTTAGACTTTTGCGGGTCGGCAAATATCGCCGCGACGTCTCCGTCTCGTTTATCCGTGATTTGATAAGGAATCGTCTGTCCGCTCTCCTGTTGGAACGTTTGAAGCAAATCAAGGACGCTGTATCCTTTCCCTGTCCCGAGGTTGAACGCCTCCACCCCTTCATATTTCCCCACATACTCCAACGCCTTCAAATGACCAAGCGCCAAATCTACGACATGGATATAGTCGCGCACGCCTGTCCCGTCATGCGTCGGATAGTCATCCCCGAACACTTGAAGCTCTTTTAGACGCCCGGCCGCGACTTGTGTGATGTATGGCATCAAGTTGTTTGGGACATCGAACGGATCTTCGCCGATCGTCCCGGAGTCGTGCGCGCCAATCGGATTGAAATAGCGAAGAATCGCAATCGACCAAGACGAATCAGCTGTATAAAGGTCGCGCAATATCTCTTCGATCATCAGTTTCGTTCGTCCATATGGATTGGTCGCACTGAGCGGGAACGATTCATCGACCGGAGATGTGGTTGGGATTCCGTAAACGGTCGCCGATGAACTGAAGACGATACGTTTTATCCCAAATTGATTCATCATCCGTAACAAGACGAGCGTCCCAGCTACGTTGTTGTCATAGTAGTGAAGTGGTTGGCTGACGGATTCGCCGACTGCCTTTAGACCCGCGAAGTGAACGACCGCATGAATCGAGTGCGTGGAGAAGATTTCATCAAGCAATTCCTGATCTCGAATGTCGCCCACGTATAAGGTGACCGTCTTTCCAGTCAGGATCTCGATTCGCTGAATCGCCTCTTGTCGGCTATTGGACAAGTTGTCCAAAATGACGACTTCGTATCCTTCCTCAAGCAATTGCACCGTCGTGTGTGTCCCGATATACCCCGCGCCACCTGTCACAAAAATTGTTTTCATGTGCTTCACCCCATTTTCTGAAAGTTCATCTGCTGCGATTGTTAAGCCGAGCGATCATTGAGCCAGTCCCCGACACGACGGAATGTATCCGTACGCGGAGGTGTTTCGCTTCGGCTAAACGTGTGATAATCAATCTCGGATACATATCGAATCAAGCGAATGAGTGAGAACGCGAACGCAATCGTGCAACCAATCGCAAAACTAAGACCGTAACTGTCTGGTCCAAGTGGTAATAGCAAGAACGTCAACCCTGCATTCATCGTGATGAAGAGTGCCGATGTATACGCCGCTCCCCGATGATCTTCAAAATAGAGCAGGACGAGCGTGAGAACGAGCACCATGGCGTTTGAAAAGGCACCAATCGTCGTCATTTGAAAGACATCCCGAATCTCAGGTGACAGACCTAGTAGCGGGAACAAGACGGCCGCGAACAGAATAAAGAGAAGCGACACGAGCCCTTGATTTCGGAACAGTCGTTGCAACTCTTGTCGTAAGACGAGGAGCATGGCCGCTTTCGAGCGTTGAATCTGTTGGTACGTCCCACCTTCGTTCACGTATCCATAAAACACGCGATACCGCTCATAAAAACGCGTCTCGACCGACACAACGAATATCGTCATCGTCGGAATGATCGTCAAATAAGAGAGGAAGATAGCTGTGTCATAGATCGGATGATAGCGGAATGTGTCGAGGTGGACACTCCCTCCTTCCGCGAACCAGATGATCCATGTGCCGACCCAGATCCCGATGTTATAGAGAAAACTGGTCCAAAAGAGTGCCGGGTAGCGGTCAAAATAGCGATAGAACGAGAACTGACCGACCGTACTCCGGTTTGGGAACGTAAGGAGCATCGATGTGAACAAGCCGAACAACGTGACGACAAGACCGAGTGTCATACTCGCTGTCAACGCGAAGCTCTTCATGTAGGACTCCGTCAAATATTGCATCAAGAACTGGTCCGTGATGAGGACCGCGGCGACTGAGACGATGCCACCGGCCACAAAGCTATAAGCTACCGCCTGATAGAACTTGGCCGCACTGAGGAACAAGAAATGTACCCAAATGAGGTTGACCGTCATGAATAGGACGAATGCCAACGCGTTCAATAAAGCAGGGAGTTCAGAGAACATAAGGAAGATAGCGAACAACAGCGACGCGATGGCGACCGTCGTCTTCATCATCCCGATGAACGCCGGGAAGATGTCTTCATATCGTTTCTCATAAAAACAATCCGCCAAGTACCTCGTGACGACGAGCTGCTGCACGCCGAGAACGACTTGCGAAAAAATAAAACTGTAAGAGACGATCAAATTGAACGTCGTGCGTTCTTCGAGTGTGGCGATAGATAGATAGCTCGTCAGCCACTGCATGAGGGCAATCGTGACGATGACGATCAGCCATGGTCCTGATGTGACGAGCCCGGCAAATGCATATGCTTTGATTCGTGAAGAGAAGTAGTCTTCTTGAAACAACTGTTGTAACTTAAACCCGATGCCCGCCATATACCGCTCTCCTCTCTTCATATAAGTGTAGATATGCATCGATAAACTGATCGGTGCGATAGTACGTCTCGACTCGCTGTTGCCCGTTTCGTCCGAGTCGGCGCGCATCTTCACGATTTTGATGGAACCAGACGCAACGCTCTGCGATTCGCCGTGGATTGACCGGCGGAACGACAAATCCGGCCGGACCGAACGGTTCATCCGGTCGCCCGTTCACGAGTTCCGCACAGGCCCCGACGTCCGTCACAATCCACGGGACACCGGCGGCCATACCTTCTAGTACAGCAAGCGGTTGTCCCTCGGAGATACTCGTCAACAAACAAACATCGAATTCGGGAAGGTGTTGTCGAATATCGACTTTTCCGACCATTAAGACGGACTGTTCAAGCTCGAGTTGCCGAATGAGCATCTCGCACTCCGCCGCATACTCCTTATCCTCATCAAGTGGTCCCATAATGGTCAGTTCGAACGGGACGAGCATGTCTTGTAACAGTTTCGCCGCATAAATCATGGTTTTAATATCTTTGATTGGAACAACGCGAACGATGGCACCGATTCGTAGTTTATCCACTCCCGGCACATGCCCGAGAGCAGACAAGCCCGTCACGTCAATCCCGTTCGGAATGATGCTCAATTTCTCAACAGGTGCCCCGAGCTGACGTTGCAACTCGCCGTTTCGTTCAAAGAGTGTGATGACGTCATCTGCCTTTCGGTACGCTTCCCGGGAAATGTGGTGGAAGAACTGAATCCAATGGGAGCGAAACTCAGCCGGAATCCAAGATGCCTGTAACAGTTCTTCTTCCCGTTCACGCGAATAGATGCCGTGTTCAGTCAAAAGAAACGGAATGTTTTGTCGTTCTTTCATCGCACTCGCAATCAGACCCGCGTATCCGGTCGAGGCCGCGTGCACGAGGTCAACTTGCGGTAATTCAGCTTGGAGCAAATCAAGGACTGGCGCGTACATACTGCGCCACATCCAAAAGTAATCGATGAACGAACCGGCCTGCCCTTCTTCTTGATAACTCTCCGTGACGAGCTGATAGAAGAGACGACTCGAGAAGAATTGTTCTGGTGTCCCGATTTGATTTTCAAGAATCGGATAGATGGACGAATCGACTTGACCGAATGTCATCCACGTCTTGATTCGCTCCCGTTCCGCTTCCGATAACGCTTCCGGTCGACGTTTACGTGTCGCCCGTTGATTAAGGGCGAGCGTGGTGACACCTGTGACGTTCTTCGGTAACGTATAGCGATAATCTGCCTCTGTCTTCGGATTCGGCATGATTGAGATAATCTCAAACTCATGCATCGGCATCTGTTCCATCAGCATATGAACCCAGCTCGATACGCCGCCGCTCACATATGGATAACTCCCTTCAACAACAATTCCTATTTTCATGGACGATCCTCCAATATCGGGAGACGAATGGACGTCTCTCTCAATTCAACTTGATACAATGTACCATTCTCACCAAACGGCTGGACTTCACCAAAATCGAACCTCCCTGTATCGAGACGTTTCCCGGGTTGCACACGAACGAGTAACGTCGACGGAACAGGTAGTTGTTGAGCATTGATATCGATGGCATCATTCGTGTAAGCCACATCGATTTGCGCATCTTGATAAAGCTTGTATTTCCGATACGCATCATACTGACTCAAGCCCTCGAGATGTGGATATTTGGAGTAGAGTGTCTGGAACAGACCCCCAAACGATTCTTTCATGATCTCCCACCCTTTCCCTTTCGAGCGATAGTCATCTAACACATCATCCGGGTGAATGAAATGGGAAACGAGCCCGAAGTTGGCAACAGCGTCGATCACAACAAATAGGTCATCCGGTGTCTCGTTGTATCCGCTCGACACGCGAGGGAAATCGTACAAGTTCGGATAGACCGGGTCGGGTCCGAACTCTTGAATGTAACTTCCTTTTGTCGCATCTCCGCTGTAGAGTCCTGCGACAATCAGCCCTTTCGGAAACTTCTCGTTCAACACTTCAAGTCCGGATTGACCGATGATGTTCGATGGTGGCACATAGCTGCGGATCCGCTCATTCGGCAAGTAATAGTCAAACGCCTCAACGACACGGTCAATGGCGGAACGCATATCTTCCTGACTGTCCCATTTTGTATATCCAAGCTCCGGGTCCATCACTTCATCTCCCATGACGAGTGGCTGGTGGTTGAACCCGTGTAGCCCGACTTCCCCATTCGTTTGGAGTAAACCGCGACCATATTCGAGCATCGGTGCCCGAATTTTTTCGATGAGCTGTTCTGTCGTCTCTTCATTCGTCGCTTTATAACTGCCGATCAGGAAACCAGAATAAGTGACGTCGTAGTCAGCACCGATTTGCTTCATGTCTTTCCACCAAATCTCTGAGAAGAACTCTTTGATGGACAAATCATATTCTTTCGTGATGACCGGATTCGAATAATTTGGTACCGGTGCCGGGAAGTCGTCAAGGTGAACGACCTTGATGCCAGCTTGTGGCATGACGAACGCTGGGAACAGCATCGAAAGCGTCTGCACCATCAAGCCGCGTGAGTTCTTATCCGTCAACGACGTCGTATTCCAAAACATCACTTCGCCCTTCCCATAAGGAGACTGCCATAATATTGGTTCGTTTTTGGCAGAAATGAGGACGTCCGCCTCTTCTTTCAGTTTGACGTCAGCAATGCTGTGGACGAATAACCCTGAGTCTTGAGGCAAGTCGACATACCCAGGGAAAATTTCTTGTTCGAAAATCAACCCGTTGACTCCATCTTTAAAGTCCCCAAAATCGCTTACGCCGACCAGGTCTGCCCAGTCTTGATCGATGAATCGTCCGGCAACGTAGAGCCGTCCACCTTTTTCAACGAAGGACCGAATTGCCTCGTACGGCCATGATTTCGTATTTTCCCCGCTGACGACGAGAACGTGTCGTGGAGAAGGCTCAATCGATGCGATGGCCTCTGCTTCAATCGAGGTATAAGGCAACTTGGCATAGTCGAGCGCATATTTAAAGTTATTCAAAACAGCTGTCGACAAATCGCCGTCATTCTGATGGATGTAGATTTGAACCGGATCCCCCTCCACCGCTCTCACCTCACCCGCGAGTGTCGTAAAGGATTTCGGCTCATGTGCTTCTTTTGGGATGAGCCGATGACCATAGTCAAGCCGTAAAAACTGGACGACGACAATCATCGCGATGAGTAAAGAGAACAAAGACGCGATATACGTCGTAATCGATTTATTCATATATGGGCACCTTCTAACTGTTGAATGACAAAGCGATAGTCCTCCGGAATGTCTTGCAAATCGAGATGTTGATGCAGGCGGTCGAGGGTCGGACGTAGGGACGTCCAATCGCCGTTCGTCATGTGGTGTTCAATCAACATGACATATCCATCGGGTACTTTTGGATGATAAAGGGTGAGCGCCTCAGCCAATCGTTCTCCCGTTTCCAAGTCACCCGAGCGGAACGAGAGGCGGGCTTTCGTGCGTAAGTACGTTTCGTCTGTTTCGTCGTACTCACTCAATTGATCGAGGTGAAATAATATCCGTTGCTGGATGCGCATTTGCATATCATGATCCAAGAGACCGCTATCTAAGAACGAAATTCCGGTTTCAATTACCGGATAAATCGTCTCCGGTCGCTCCGGATTCACTTGTGCGATTCGCTGTTTTAACATCAAATCGTATCGGTCGAACAGTGTGTTTCGGACGGTCGCTGCATAGTGGACCGTTTCCGTATCCTCGTGTTCGAGACCTAAGTGTAAATATTCTTCTGTATTCATGAGCGGTGTCGACATGAGTTGTGTGATCGATTGTTTCCGCTTGTTCCCGTCCATCTGTAAGGCTTCCGTCAATGGGACGAGATCTAAATCTTCTTTCGCCTGTTGCTGCAAGCGTTCTAAGTTGACCGTCTCAAAGTTGATGTACTCATCGTAGTCGAGAAGCGTCTTCGGTGAGGCGAAGCGTCGGGCAATCACATATCCAATCAAACCAAACAGTTCTCCGACAATCGGGATGACGGCACTGACGAGAAATATCGAGAGCCAGACTCCCTTTTCCGTCGCATCGACTTTCGGTCGTACAATCAGTCGATACAAGACGAAAAGGACCGTCGCATGCAGAAGGAAGAAAAGAAGAATCATCCAACTGGTCATAGGCGTTTCCCACCTTTCACATAGAAGACATGCTCAATCCGTTCCTTGAATCGTTCGGCTGATTCAACCGGTGTACCTGGGAGGAGAAAATGAAGGATGCGATCGTCTTCGTCATATCCGATAACGTCAATTTCACGCATCGACTGTCTCAAAATCAATTCCATTTCAATCAATGACAAGTCCACACCCTCTACAGGCAATGTGACCGTACTATACGGTTGACCATATTGCTCATGACGAAGTACTTGTTGGGCCACTTTTTGTTCGAATGCTTCCATACGGAACATGTGCGTCCCGTCGACGAGTTGGTCGCTGACGAGCATCCATTCGAGGGCATCGGCCTTTTCAATGCGCGTTCCCGTCCAATCCAAGACGAGTTTCATCATGTTCATCTCATGACTACGTAAGCGTAAGATATCGATTTCATGGACGACCAAGACTTCCTTCACCGTTCCTTCATAACAAATCGGTGCAACGAGAAGCGGTCCATCTAGCTCATCTGCTAAACGAAGCGTCGGCTTTTTCGATTGGAACATCCGTGCGAAAATTCCCTCCTCCGAATCGATGAAAAGCGTCTGGGGCAAACGTTCTACCTCTCCGGAACGGACATGAAGACGGAGTGTGCGCCGCGATGCATCCACATGATATAAAGCGAGTTGACGAGTACGGAAGACACGCGTGAACGTTCCAATTAAATGATCACGTACTAAAGCGGTCGCATCCTGATCAAGTTGTAGTCCAATCTCATAAATTTTTGAGAGCGTATAAGTCGAGTCGAGCACCCGCTTCCGCATCTCCCCTTGCGACTCTTGTAGTTGTTGTATCGTCTGTTTCAGTTGTTCGTTCTCATCAATCACTTCTTCTTGACGAATGTGGAGCGACTGGTAACGCTCCCGATAAGAAGTACTGAAGACACCCGCACTAAGCGCGACGAAGAAGTGTAGCAAAATCCAAGCCAGTTCATTCGTATCGTAAAGGAATAAGAGCAAGTCTGAGCCTTCCATCAAGAGGAATGAGAAATGGTAGAGACTCGTCAACGCGAAACTGACGAAGGCACCGAGCAAACCATATCGTAAAGAAAACAGGAGGATATAAAAAATTAACGGGTCAATCGCCCAATCTGACAAAGAAAGACTAAATGTATAGTCCAAAATGCCGATAAGTAAAATAGTCACAATCATTTCAATCCATTTGATGGATGTGCGGTGTTGGGTATAAATCATAGTGTCACTCATTCCTTTACGTGGTATTTTAGTAGTAGGACTTTCAATGGATTGTCGACAAAAATTTCATATCGAGACGGGCAAACTTACTGAAAAGTAAGGGCGCAAAGACATGGGTCGTCGATCTTTTTAGATACCGATCGCCAGTCTGCAATAGCCGCAGCCGCTCTCTGATAACTATCAGGAGGGTTTTTTTATGGGTATTTTCTCAGCCAAACGAATCGTGACCATCTGTTGTGCATTTCTCGTTGGATTGGCGTTTTTGACGCCGCAACAAGCGGTCGCTAAAGCGAGCAATCCGCTCGCAAACGTCGAATCGTACAAAATTTATTACGATATGCCGACAAAGACCAAAATTAAAAAGATGCAACAGTATGACCTTGTCATCATCGAGCCTGTTTATTATACTGCAGCGCAAATCAAAGAGTTACAGAAATATGGGACAAAAGTGTACGGCTACATCAACACGATGGAAGCTGACAATTGGAACGTCGATTTCATCAGTCAGATGAACGAGTCGGACTTCTTCCACCGCAACGGACAACGTGTTCATTATGCGGAATGGGATTCTTATTTAGTCGATATGACGTCAACCCACTATCGTGAGTTGTTGACGCGTGAAGTGGAGAAACAAATCGTCGCCAAAGGATTGGATGGTGCGTTCTTAGATACCGTCGGCAACATCGATAATGAGCACTCGGAACAACCGACCATTTTAAAAGCGCAACGTGACGGGATGAGTCAGTTCATGAAGACGATCAAATCCAATCACCCTTCCCTTTCTCTCATTCAAAACTGGGGATTTGCGACATTGAAGACGTATACGTATCCATATGTGGATGGCGTGATGTGGGAAAGCTTCAACTACACGACCGTAGCAAAAGATCAATGGTCAAAAGACCGCATCCAAGAGTTGCGTGACCTTGATACACGTTACGGGATCAAAGCGTTGACCGTGTCTTCGAAACAACGTCCAAAGAGCGCGGCGTATGCTGAAAAAAATGGCTTCATCCATTTCCATTCAAACGCTTCGTTAGATTATAATAAATTCTGACTTTCATTTACATGATTGTACAAGTATCTGGTAGTTTCTACAATGGAAATGCTAAAAAAACATCCCACGTGTATGCCTTCTTTATCGGCAGATTCGTGGGATGTTTTGATAGATTCACTTCATTCTAGTGAGATAAATCATAGCCTGTCCGAACACGGCCATCCGGTTCTTGATACACCACATGATCTAATGACAGTTCCGTCGGCGATTGAACGCCTGCCGCAGCCGTCATATTGTACAGCCCTTCCCGGAGCGAGATGATGTAGTTCGTCACCCGAAAACTTTTCTCATCGACAACGAGGGCACGCTGCAGTTTCGGGTCAGTCGTCGCGACACCGACCGGACAGCGATTCGTATGGCAAACCTGTGCCTGGATGCACCCGACATTGAACATAAGTCCGCGAGCGATATTGACGAGGTCTGCGCCGAGCGCGAGTGCGATGGCTATCTTATCCGCCGTGATGAGTTTCCCAGAGGCGAACAGTTTGACTCGGTCTCGCAAACCGTGCTCGATGAGAAGGTGATGCACGTAAGGGAGCGCCGCCTTCAGCGGTAAACCGACTGTATCCGCAAGCTCTTGATACGTCGCACCCGTACCCCCTTCACTCCCGTCGATGGTGATGAAGTCAGGTACAATTTGAGATTTCTCCATCTCTCG